>CATPCJ010000143.1 GCA_955652915.1 uncultured Bryobacteraceae bacterium | reverse complement strand
GTTGAACCCCGAAAAGACGATTCAGAGATTGGTGCAACGGCTCGGAAGGCTTGGGGTTGAGGTCGCCATCGCGCCAAAGGAGGCGAACGCCTAACTATTGAATACAAGGACGCTAGCGGCCGAAGTTTTCTAAGGACTCGAATTTCACAAACTTGCGGTGGCCAACGATGCAGTGACATTTGGCTGAGAGACACGGGCAGGAGAACAGGACCGTGCCGGGTAATTATTGAATCCTTACTACTCCCAGCGGATCAAAAAACCAGAGGAGATTGACGTGGCGAATGAAACCGCAAAAGTTGTCCGCTTCCATACTGTAGGTGGACCAGAAGTATTGAAGATTCAAGAGGAACAAATCCCCGAGCCGGGGAAAGGCGAAGTTCGCCTGAAGGTGAAAGCAATTGGATTGAACAGGGCAGAGGTGATGTTCCGCAAGGGTCAATACCTGGAGTCAGCAGTCTTGCCGTCGAAGCTCGGCTATGAAGCGGCCGGCGTAGTGGCCGCAGTAGGGCCGGACGTGGACAAGAGCTGGGTTGGCAAGAAGGCCAGCACTATTCCGGCGTTTCTCATGACAAGCTACGGCGTCTATGGAGAAGTGGCGATTGTTCCGGTAGCTGCGTTGGCGCTTTATCCAGAGAAGCTGACGCCGGAAGAGGGCACATCCATCTGGATGCAATATCTGACAGCCTATGGAGCCCTGATTGCACACGCTCAGATTACAAAAGGCGACTTCGTAGTTATCACGGCAGCCAGCAGCAGTGTGGGAATTGCCGCCATAGAAATGGTGAAAGCGGAAGGCGCGATCTGCATTGCAACCACACGAACGTCCAAGAAAAAGGCCACGTTGGTAGAAGTTGGGGCAACACACGTGATTGCAACCGAAGAAGAAGACTTCGTCGCACGGGTAAGGGAAATCACCGGCGACAAAGGGGCTCGCGTGATCTTCGATCCCATTGCGGGCAAAGGTATCGAGCTGCTGGCTCAGGCTGCCGCTCCTGGTGGAACCATCTTCGAGTATGGAGCACTAGCGGCTGAGCCAACACCGTTTCCATTGTTTACGGCGCTTAGCAAAGGGCTGTCCATTCGTGGATACACACTCCGTGAAGTATTTTCTGTCCCGAGCCTGACGGCGAAGGCCAAGCAGTATGTTTTCGATCAGGTGGAGGCGGGTAACTTCAAGCCGCGTATAGACCGCGTCTTCCCATTTGCGAAGATCGTGGAAGCGCACCGCTACATGGAGTCGAACGAGCAGATTGGGAAGATTGTGGTGACGGTGTAGCTATCACCTGCGATGAATACTGAAACCTGGGGCGAGTGGTTGAAGCCCTAAATCACCGGTCTTTGAAAGGGAGTCACAGGCTATTGCTGGTGCTGTTGCGACATATGGCGGCATGCCGGCTTAAGGTCCGGATAGTCGCCTCATTCCGGCACTCGCCGCTGGCCAATCGTTTTGGGATCGGATGTGACCGGGGTTTCAGGGGATTGATCTTCAATGCGCATTATCTATGGATTTCCTGAACCAGAACCAAGCCAACTTATCCTTCTGCCGCCGCACTTCCCAGAACGATCGCCAGATTTTGCCTAAGCGCTTCCCAACCAGAGGTCTTTTTGATGCGAGCAAACTTGAGATAATGGTCGAATGTTGAACCCAGAGTGGTACTTCGAACCCATTGCCAAGAGTTTTGTCGCGTTCGCCAACAGCGATGCGGGCTGCAGCCGCTACGACTTTGCCGAAAACGGAGCTGCCCTTCGCAAAAGTCCCAAGAGAAGCCTGGGTTCATTCGCCGAGGTCTATAATGGCGACCTAAGGGGCATGCAGAGAATTGGTGTCCTCTCGAACCACCTGAACATTCAGGATGCCCTTAAACGCGGCAAGCTATCTGACGTTGTCATAGCCGAACTTCGGCGCAATATACACGCCAGATAACGGCAAAGGCGATGCGCATTTTGAACGAAATTCGCGGCGACGAATACTTGCCTCACAACGCTTTCCTCGAACGGCGTTTCCCGAGGAACGATCCAGAGAGCCGAGGAGGAATGTCACCCTTCAAGATGCGGTTCAGCCACTAACCAACTTAATCGGGGATGCCCTTTCGGTTGGCTCGTCCGGGCGAACAACTGCTGCCTTACTTTCGCCAGTTCATCCCGGCAGGAGATCTTTCTCCAGCCCCATCCAAAGAGCGTGGCCATTGATCCAGGTCGCGGCAAGCGGTCGGGGCAACCGCTCCATTACTGTCGCGGCTCGGTTTGATTTTGTGTCCTTACGGTGGGGATCTTGGCCGGATCCCGCAGCAGCAAATCGGGGTTGATGCGGGTCCCAAGCAGGAGCCGGCGGAGGCAAATGACCGTCGTCTTAATTCCTTTTTGCAAAGAGTGCGATCCGGCAGGCTCTCAAAAGCCTTCCCACACGTAGGCCGAAAAATGGCGGGTCTTGCGAAAACCCATACGATCATAAAGCTCGATCGCTTGGGTGTTGGCGGCCGTTACCGTGAGGCTCGCCTTGCGGCAGCCGTGAATCGCCAGGGATTCCAGCGCGCCGCGCATCAACGCATAGCCTACACCCCGGCCACGTACGGCGTGGGTGACGCATATCTGCGTGATATGTCCGACGTCCGATTGCACCAGACTGCTCAGACACATTCCGCAAAGCTTTCCGCTCTCTGTGTCCACCGCGACGAATGAAGCGGGCTGAAAAAAGCTTCCGCAACCCGGATACTGGATGATATTTTGCAGGAAACGCCGCGCGCCGGCGGGAGAACGATATTGATCGTTGATCTGGCTGTCGATGTGGCCCTGATAGGCTGTGGCGATCAGCGCGGCCGCATCGTCCTGCCGTCGCTCGGTCCAGCGATCGATGAGGATTGGAGACGCCGATTTGCCCGCTGGTAGCTGCACGGCCGCGCTGAGGTCCACCTCCATGAAATTGCGCCGATGGCTGCGCACGTGCTGTTTTTGCGGCAGGACGATCCTTGAGCCGCCGCGGAGCATCAGCAACTGCGTTTCAATCCGCTTCACGAACGGTGTTTTTGTCAGAACGTCGACTACGGAGTCAAGCAGCCGCTGCTCGTGTTCCAACGACAGGAATTCCTGCATCACGTACAGGTCGCCGATGAGGCCCTTCCGCTCCTCGGAAACGAAATAGCAATATCCCACGGGATGGCCGTTCAACAAGAGCGCGCAGCCATTCAGCGCCTGCATATCGAGGAAGCGCCGCACCAAGGCTGCGGAGGCGCGGAAATCCCAGTCCAAAGTAGTGCGCCACACCTCGGTCTCTTCGTCGAGCAGCAGATCCAGGTCGCCGGCGCGCAACTGCCGCAGGTCGACAATGCGCGCCAGCGGCGCATCCGAAAGAGCTGCCATACGGTCAGGCTACACCAAAGCGGGACGGGACACCGGCGCGGGGTGCGCGACCTCCGGCCGGGGGGATGGGCGACCGGGGGGTCGCTAGCGGACGAGGGCGTCCTCCCTACAATGCGCGAGGTTAGAATCAGAATTGCTCTTGCCGACCAACGGGCAGTTCGCGGTCCTCATTCCGGCCTACCGGCCCGGGGAGATTGTTGTTGAACTTGTGCGGACACTGGCGCAATCTCACGTTGGTCCGATTATTGTAGTCGATGACGGAAGCGGCGCCGAATTCGCGGAACGCTTCCGCGATATCGAGCAAATCCCCGCTGTTCACTTGCTTGGTCACGCGATAAACCTTGGAAAGGGCGCTGCGCTCAAGACTGGAATCAATCACTTCTTGTGCGCGTTTCCAAATCTCATTGGGTTGGTTACGGCGGATGCCGATGGCCAGCACGCTGCAAATGACATTCTTCGTGTAGGGACTCAATTGACGGCCCGTCCGGAGACGCTGATTCTGGGGACCCGCCAGTTCGACGGCCGCGTGCCGCTTCGCAGCCGGCTGGGCAACCAGGTCAGCCGGGCGTTGGTCCGCTTGCTGATTGGCCAGCGTCTTTCCGATACGCAGACGGGCTTGCGGGGCATTCCCCGCTCCCTGCTTCCACATCTGCTTCGGATTTCGGTCTCAGGCTACGATTTCGAACTGGAGATGCTGATCACGGCCAAGCATCTGGCGTATCCGATGCGCGAGGAAAGCGTGCGCACAATTTATCTCGACGGGAACCGCAACTCGCACTTCAATCCGATTCTCGACTCCACGCGAATATATTTCATACTTCTGCGTTTCGGCACGCTCTCGCTGCTGACTGCGTTGGTGGACAACATCGTGTTCTTCACGGCCTATCACTTCACCGGCGGCATAGGGCGATCGCAAATGCTGGCACGACTGGTATCGGTTGTGTTCAACTACGCATCCGCTCGCCGCCTGGTGTTTTTATCGAAGCAAGAGCACCGCATCGTTTTGCCAAAATATCTTTTGTTGGTGCTCTGCAGCGGGCTGCTCTCTTACTCGCTGATTCGGCTGCTAACGTCCACATTCGGGATGCACGTGATGCCAGCCAAGCTGCTGGCGGAGGGATTGATCTTCATCGCGAACTTCACCATCCAACGCGATTTTGTCTTCACCAGGCGCGATTCGGCTCCATGAAAAATGCGCCGCAATCACGTTCGCGCGGAGCCACGCCGGCTTGGATTTGGCTGCTTGCGATTTACGTCTTTAGCGTTACGTTGCACTTTGTCAGTCTTCGGCGGGCGGCCGAGTTTCCCCTTCTTGCGACCGACGAAGTGCAATACATTTCAGTGGGCGAGAATCTGCGGCTGGGTCAAGGCTTCACCACGCGCGGCGAATTCCATACCGGGCTCCCCCCGTTCTATCCGCTATTCGTTGCCCTAGCGCACTCCGTGGGCTCGAACGCCAGATCGTCGGCGCTGATCTTCAGTTGCATTGCAATTTGCCTGGTTGTCTTTCCGGCATATGGGCTGGCGCGTCACATTGGACTCGACCGGCGATCCGCATACTTGCTGGCGGCCGCGGCTGCGTTCTTGCCGCACACACTGCTGGCCGGAATGTACATGACGGAAACGCTCAATTATCCGTTGTTCCTTGCTGCGTTCTGGGCGTTTGCACGATGGCTGGAGCAGCCCACGGTCCCACGCAGTCTGATAGCCGGCGCATTGCTGTCCGCGATGTTGCTCACGAAGCTAGCAGCCTGGTCGTTTGCGGCGGCTGTTTTGGCAACTGTGATCATAGTGTCGCTCCGGCCCGGACGTCGTCCGGGATTGTCCGCACTCTGGATTCTCACGATAGTTGCGCTGACACAATTCGCTTGGCTGGCATTCAAGCACGCACACGGCGCGTCGCCGCTGGGTGTCTACGGTATTGAGTTTCAGGAACGCGGCTTGAGAAGATTTTCTGCCACGTTGATGGCGATATTCCTTGGCGATTTTCTATTGGCGCCTGGACTGCTGACGGCGGTGCCTCTGTTTCTCTGGTTCCGCCGGAATAACCAGCAACGTTTCGCATTAGCGGTGTTACTCGGCACGACCCTGCTTTTTCAGATTGCGATTCACGGCGTGCTGGAGGCCGGCATGACAGGTTTCGTGAAAGAGCGGTTGGTGCTCTACTCGATCGCGATCATGGCCATCTTCGCGGTGAAAGGGATGGAAGATCTGGGGACTGCCAGCCTTCCAACCAAATTCGCTTTCGTGATGGCGCCGCTGGCTTTGTTGTGCGTGGTGTCGCTCTATGCATTTCCCTACAATCCCGTGATCGATATTCCGTGGGCCAGCGCGATCGGGTCCTTCGCCTGGAACGGAGTCGCCACTTTCACCAAGCGGCACATGTTTATCGTCACAGCCTTCACCATCGCCGCCGCTGGAACTTCGATCGCGTTTTTCTTTGCCCGGCGCGTGCAGACGTTCGCGGCGGCACTGATCCTGTTTTTCTTCGGTGCAATCTTCGCCAGTAGCGCGAAAGAAATGGACGAGCTGAGCCGCGCGGGACGGATCGACACTTTTCACGTAACGCGCTGGCTCGCCTGGAACGGCCTTCACGCGGATGACCGGCTAATCATTTGCGGCAACATGGCCGCCTACCAGGAAAGCCATCGCATAACGCCCGTCGACGATTTCTTTATCGAGTGGCAGCGCGACTTCGGCCTGACGGATATCGCCATTCTGCAGATTGAAGCCGCGGGGCGTTATGATGTGCGAATCGCGCGGAATCCAGGCATGATCCAAGCGCTGCTACGGACCGGCGATCGTTTGCTTTCGGCAACACGAATCACTGATTTAGAACTGGTCAGTTTTCAATATCCCTACTATCTCTACGAGCTGAAGAAAACCGGCGTCAATCCTCGACCGTTATATACGATTGATCTGACGGAGGACGTGGAGTACGAGCGGCCACCGTACATGATGCTGGGGCAACCAGTGCTCCTGCCCGCCGGGCGTTACCGGACGAGGCTTTATCTGACTGCCGAGGATAACGCGGGACTCGTGGCGGAAGTGGCCGGGGTGAAGACGGTGGCGGGAACGGCGGGGCAAATCAAATCATTTGATTTTGCGTCGACGGGAGCTGCAGCGCTTCAATTTCGGCTCAGTGGGCCAGCTATCGCCCATGCCCGGTTTCAGGATGCAACCATCGAGTATCTCGGCCGCCCGTAAAACACTGGGGTGACAGCCTCATTCACCGAGGTCCCAGTGGCCCAACCCCGTAGTGAATTGGCGGTGATTGAGGTGGCTGTCACCTCATTGTTTCAGGAATTGCTGGATCGATTTCGTCGCCTGTCTGATCCTGTACTGATTCTCGACCAACGCAAACCGCACGTGTCCCTCGCCCAGCGGCCCAAATCCGATCCCTGGCGAAACCCCCACCAAGGCCTTTTCCATCAAAAGTTTCGCGAACTCAAGCGATCCCTGCGCCCGATGTTCTTCCGGTATCGGAGTCCATACAAACATCGAACCGCGCGGCGATTCTACCGGCCAGCCGGCTCGATTCAGTCCGTGCACCAGCACGTCGCGGCGTTTTTGATATGTCGCGCAGATCTTCTTCGTCTCGTCAGCACACTCGCGCAGCGCAATGATCGATGCAATTTGAATGGGCTGAAAGATTCCGTAATCGAGATAGCTCTTGATGCGCGCCAGCGCGGCGATGAGCTTGCGGTTGCCCACGCAAAATCCCACGCGCCAGCCGGCCATATTGAAGCTCTTCGACATGGAGTAAATCTCAATGGCGATCTCCTTGGCGCCCTCCACTTCGAGAATGCTGGGAGCGCGGTAGCCGTCAAAACAGATGTCGGCGTATGCGAAATCATGAACGATCATGGTTCCGTGCCGCTGCGCCAGGGCGACGATATCGCGGAAGAATTGCAAGTCAACGCACTGCGTGGTGGGATTGTGGGGAAACGAAATCAGAATCATCTTCAGCTTGCGCGAAGAGGTTCGGTACAAATGCTCCAGGCCATTCAGAAAGGTTGCGGGGTCGGGCATGGGAAGCATGCAGGCATGACCCTCGGCCATGATCACACCGTACTGATGAATTGGATAAGCGGGGTTGGGAGACACCACTGCATCGCCGGGGCCGATGACCGCGAACAACAGGTGAGCTAGCGCGTCCTTGGCGCCGATGGTGACGATGGCTTCCGCTTCCGGGTCTAATTCGACGCCGTAATTTGCCCGGTAATGTTTGGTAATCTCCAAGCGCAGATGCGGAATCCCGCGAGACATCGAATAGCGGTGATTGCGAGGATTGCGGGCGGCCTCCACTAGTTTCCTGATTACCGGCTCCGGCGTCGCGCCATCGGGATTTCCCATCCCCAGATCCACCACGTCCAATTGGGCGGCGCGCGCTTTCGCTTTCATCTCGTTGATGACGGCAAAAACGTACGGAGGCAGTTTTCGGATGCGGTAGAACTCGTCCGTGGTCGAAGACATATTCTATTGTAAGAGCATGCTCACCGATCTCGTCCAGATCCGCAGGCTGGGGCAACAAAACAAAAGCGAGAACTCCCGTTTCCGCGCGTATCTCAGGAATCACCGGCATTCGGACCGGCGTTTGCGCATAATGGCCGAGGAAATCGAATCCCAAATCGATTGCACTCAGTGCGCGAATTGTTGCCGCGTGGGCGAGGTCCCGCTGGTCGACCGCGACATTGAAAAACTCTCGAAATTCGTGGGATGCACGAAAGATGAATTCGTGCGCGACTATACACAGAGCGCCGCCGAAGGGGGCCTAATTCTGAAGCGCACCGAAGAGTCCGGCTGTGTTTTTCTCCACGTGAATTTGTGCAGCGTGTACGAAGCCAGGCCGCACAATTGCGCCAACTATCCGCACCTGGTGCGAGGCGCAGGCTCTATCGATAGCCGCATGTGGGAGTTTCTGAAGCGCACAGAACACTGCCCTATCGTTTATAACTGGATGGAAGCGGTGAAGACCGATATCGGCTTTCGGTAAACGCATGACATTCGAAGAACTGCTGGATCGCCTTCAGGAATACGATTTGATGCTGGACGCCGATCCGAAGTTTCCCAGCGTTACCGGATTCGTCGTCGGCGATAACGTGCGCGGTTCGTGGTGGAATCACCCGCAGTCGCACGAGATGTACGGTCTGTCCTGCCGGCTTCACGATCATCGTGACGTACTATCGGTGAAATTGATCTCAGGCAAGGTGACGCTGGTACATCGGCCCTTATGGCCGGCGGTGTTTACAGTCGCCACGGCGCGTGAACCTTGGCAGTTGGAGGGATTGTCCAAGGAGGCCAAGGCGTTACTCAGGAAGGTGGAGAAAGAAACCGATGTCTCCTCCTCCGGCGATGCGGTGCGCGAACTCGAAGTCCGGCTGCTGGTTTACTCGGAGAGCGTACACGCCGAGCGCGGTTTCCACACGAAGCAGTTACAGGCGTGGGAATCATGGGCCCAGCGCGTGGGCTTGGGCAGCGTGAAGCTCTCGTCCAGTGAGGCGAAAGCGCAATTGGAAGCCGTGGTCGCGCGCCTGAACAAACAGTTTCATGCCGCCGGCACGCTTCCGTGGAACAAGAAGCGACGCTCGAAGTTTACGACGCCAGCGACTTAATGGCGGCAACCGCCCGATCGATCTCTTCGCGCGAATTGTAAATGTGTGGTGAGAACCGCAGCCCCTGCGAATCGCCCGACGCCGTCATCGCGATCGAAATCCGATGCTGGTTCCACAGCGAATCATAAGCCTGCTTGGTGGGTACACGGTTGATGTCGCACTTCACCACGCCGCCGGAAAGCTCCGGCTCCAGATTCGTCTTCAGCTTCACGCCGCCGATTTCGGAAATTTGTTGCTTCATGTGCGTAGCCAGAAAACGGCCGCGGGCTTCCATGGTGCGAATGCCGATGAGCGAAACGAAGTCGATGGCTGCCTCCAGCGCGACGATGCGTGGATCGTCCCGCTGCCCGTAAACTTCCAGCTTCCGCGCGCCTTTCAAATGATCGGTCCAACCGGCCGTAACGATGGATGGCCAGATTTGCGGAATCCGCTCCGAGCGCACGTAAAGTATCCCGGCTTCGAGCGGCCCCATCAGCCATTTATGCGCGCTCGCCGAGTAGGAGTCGCAGCCGATGTCTTTCAGATTTACATCCAAAGACGCAAAAGTCTGGGCGCCATCCAGGTGCATCCAGATGCCCCGCTGGCGCGCGATGCCGGCGATCTCTCGCGCCGGATATAGGATGCCCGTGGTGCTGGTGACATGCGTGATGGCGATCACCTTGGTGCGCGGCGTAATGCCTTTTTCCACCTGCGAGATCAGTTCATCGCGGCTTGCGGCGGGCACGCGCACCGGCAGGACTTTCACGGCGAACCCCTCGCGTTGGGCACGGACTTTCCAGGAGTCGTTATTCGAAGGATGGTTGTGATCGGTGATCAACACCTCGTCGCCCGGTTTCAGATCGACGCCTTTGACGACGATGTTGGTCCCTTCGCTGGTATTTCGAGTAATCGCCAGCTCGTCGGCCGATACGCGCAGCATCGCGCCCATCTTTTCGCGCAACCGCTCGCGCAACGTTTCGTATTTGAGGCGATTCTGAAACGACGGATTGGCCTGGAAGTCGCGCATGAACTCAGAATGCCGGTCCAGCACGGGACGCGACGCGGGGCACACGTTCGCGGCGTTCAGATAGATCAGGTTGTCTTCCAAGGGAAACTGGCGTTTCACCAGCGCCCAATAGGTTTCGTTATTTGCGTCGGGTGCGCTGGGGGCCGCGCGGAGGGCGGAGGCAAAAGCCGTCCACGAAGCGGGCAGCGCTACAAACGCCGGGATAGAAAGACAAAAACTCCGCCGTGAAGTATCCATCTGACGATTGTACTTTGTTGTTGACCTATAATTGAACTGATCGAAGCCGCCGATCAGTCTTTTGGGTGGCCCCGTGAAACTAATGCGCTCCGTTGCCGCATATCTCGTACTTGTTCCGCTCAGCATCATCAACTCTCCTGCCAAGCCGCGGACTACCCCCGACGCCCTGACAATCGTTTTTCACTTCGATGGTTCTTACTCTGAAAAATCGCTGCAGGAAATGAAGCATGAGCTCGGCACGATACTGCAAGACTCGGGGATCCGGGTAGACTGGCGCGACCAAAGCGATGTCGCGGTCTCGGACTCCTTCCCGAATCTTGTTGTAGTAAAGTTCCGGGGGAAATGCAGGATGGACCCGGTCCCGTATCTTTACGATGAACGAGGCCCGCTTGCGTTTACATATAGTACGGATGGCGCCGTGCTGCCTTTCAGCGAAATCGCATGCGACAAGGTGCGGTCCTCGCTGCGCACTGCCATGTGGGGTGGCGACTATAAGCGATCCGACATGCTTTTTGGGCGCGCGCTGGCCCGGGTACTCGCCCATGAACTATATCATGTGCTCGCGAAAACTCAGTCGCACGCCGGACACGGAATCGCCGAGGGGTCTCTCTCGGGAGCTCAACTTATATCTGAACGGCTGCAGCTCAACGCGGCCGAACTCAATCGGATGCACGACGCCGTGCAGTCCCCCGGTAATCGCTGATCCATGGACCGAAGCGTAGGGTTGCCGCCGGCTTTCTAGCCTGCTGTAATTGAATTCGTGCAGACTAGAAGGGACTTTTCGCCGTCTTCGGCCACACCACGCCCTGGTCTTGTTTCACCACCGGCCCCACGCCCTTAAATAGAAACTTCTGCAAACGCTGGCCGCGATAAGTCTCGGTGGTAAAGATGTTGCCCTTGGAATCCGTGGCAATACTGTGCACGGCATAGAATTCACCGGGCTGCCGTCCGCCATCGCCGAAGCTGGTCAGGACTTCCATGGTGTCGCGCTGGATGATGTGAATTTTCTCGTTCGCCCCGTCGGCGAGGTAGATGTATTTCTGCTCGGGGTCCTTCGAGAAGGCGATGTCCCACACCGACCCGTCCCCCAGCGTGTTCTTATACAGGATCACTTCCTTCACGTAGCTTCCGTCTGGTTTAAACACCTGTATGCGATCGTTGGGGCGGTCGCACACATACAACAGGCCGTCGTTGGAAAGCTCGGCGCAATGCACCGGATTGCGGAACTGCTGGGCCGGCGGATCGTTTGGATTGTAGCGGCCTAGCGGCGTGTCGTCGGGCTTGTGGCCATAGGCGCCCCAGTGGCGCTTGTACTTGCCGGTGTCGGCGTCGAACACGATCACGCGGTGATTGCCATAGCCGTCGGCGACGATCAGCTCATTGCTCTTCTTGTCGATGAACAACTTGGCTGGGCCCTTGAGATTCTCGACGTCGTTGCTGCCTTTACTCTGGCCGGGCTTCCCGATTTGCATCAGGAATTTACCGTCCTGAGTAAACTTCAAAATCATGTTGTCGTTGTAGTAGCCGCTGGCGGGCGGCTGCCCGGCGGGCGTCCCGGGGGCGGCGCGGCCATTTCCGCCGATCCAAACATTACCTTTGTAGTCGACTGTGATGCCGTGGTTAGACTCGGGCCAATCGTAGCCTTGCCCGGGTCCACCCCAGTGCCCGATCAGGTTGCCGGCTTCATCGAACTCCAGCACGGGCGGAGCGGCGAGGCAGCACTCGGAGGCGACTGGTGTGGCCTGCGCATAGGCCTCCATCCTTTCGATGGATGCTCCGCGATGGATGATCCAGATATGATCCTGCGCGTCCACCGATACGCCGATCACATTGCCCATGATCCAATGGTTCGGCAATGGTTTTGGCCACATCGGATCCACTTCGAAGCGGGGGGCCTGCGCTCCGGCTGCCTGCACCACGGCTTTGCGGTTAAGCAACGCTGATGCGGTTCCGAAGCCGGCGATCAGCACCAGAAAAGTGGCGCCTACGCAAACGTTGCGCCTTAGGGCTAACTGAGTTTTCATCGGAGCCAGTATACACGAAACCGACGTGAATGACGCCGGCGAAGAACTATACTGGATGTATGGCGACCTTCGTCACTCTGGAAACGCCAAAACTCGATCCCGTTTTGCTGGCCCAAAAGCAGGAAAAGCTTTTCTCGATTCTTGCTTCCATGCGGCGCGTGATCGTGGCTTATTCGGGTGGGACCGATTCCGCGTATCTAGCCTGGGCCGCGCAACGCGTGCTGGGAAACGATGCGATCGCCATTACCGCCGATTCCGCTTCGATTCCCGAATCGCACAAGCGCGATGCCGAGGCGTTCGCGCTAGGGTGCGGAATTCGGCACGAGTACATCGAAACACACGAATTCGACAATCCGGACTATGTCAAGAACGATCCCAACCGCTGCTTTCATTGCAAGGACGAGCTGTTCACTCAACTGGACGCATTGGGTTTAGCGCGCGGTATTGAGAATATTGTCTACGGTGTGAATGTCGACGATTTAGGCGATTACCGGCCAGGACAAAAGGCGGCGAAGCTGCATCATGTAAAGGCCCCGCTTGTGGATGCGTCGCTGACCAAGGCCGAAATTCGTGAATTGTCGCGGCTGGCGAATCTGTCAACCTGGGACCGTCCGGCCGCAGCCTGCCTCAGTTCGCGGATTCCTTATGGCACGGCAGTCACGATCGAGAACGTGAAGACCGTGGAGCGCGGCGAGGAAGAGATCCGCAAGCTCGGATTCCGGCAGTTCCGCGTGCGTTTCCATGGGGAGCTGGTGCGCATTGAGATAGCGAAGGACGAACTGGAGAGAGCGCTTACCGCGGAGATGGCGCAGGCGTTTGTCGAGATATTCAAGCCGCTGGGTTTTCACTATGTGACCATCGATCTGGAAGGCTATCGCCAGGGTTCGTTGAATTCTGTTTTGAAAAAATAACTTCGTGTGGCGCGGAGACTCGTCTCTGCGGCCTCGAGACTCCCCGGAGCATCGAGACGAGTCTCGATGCGGCAGCCTGAGAGGCTGCGCCACGTCACTCACCGTCGGTTGGGATTGCGGCGGGTTTGTCGGTGAATGGGATGCCTTTTTCCATCCACTCCGGCGCCGGTGCGCCTTTCAGGTAGTGATCGAAATACTGCTGTAGCCGCATCGTGTAATCCTTTTGATTCGGACGCCTGCGTAGGCCATGCGGCTCTCCGTTGTATACGAAGAGATATGCTTCTTTTCCCAGCCGGCGCAATGCTAGAAAATATTCTATGCCCTGGTACCACGGCACCGCATCGTCGGCATCGTTGTGGATCATTAACAGCGGTGTGCTGACGCGATCCGCTGTAAAGATCGGCGAGTTTTCGATAAACCGGAGCGGATATTGCCAGAGGCTACCGCCGATGCGGCTCTGCGTCTGCTCATATTGGAATTGGCGCGGAATACCCGGGCCCCAGCGAATTCCATCGTAGGCGCTGATCATGTCGGCCACCGGAGCGCCCGCGGCCGCCGCGCGAAACCGGTTGGTGCGCGTGATCATGTATGCGATCTGGTAGCCGCCCCAGCTATGCCCTTGTATACCGATCGCGTTTTCGTCCACGTAACCGCGATCCACCACCTCCTGAACCGCGGACAGCACGCACTTCAGCGCGCTTTGCCCGGGGTAGCCGATGGTATACGCGATGTCCGGCGTCATCACCAGATACCCGTTGCTGACGTAGTAGGAAATGTTGATGTTG
>CATPCJ010000142.1 GCA_955652915.1 uncultured Bryobacteraceae bacterium | reverse complement strand
GCCTCGGTCTGGCCGGCCCGCACCAGCACTCCCCCTTCGCGTGCCCGCAGTGGGAAAATGTGTCCGGGACGGACCAGATCGCTGGATTTCGTGGCCGGATCCATGGCGACGGCAATGGTGTGCGCGCGGTCGGCGGCGGAGATGCCGGTGGTCACGCCTTCGGCGGCTTCGATGGATTCGGTGAACGCAGTGCCCAGGCGGGCGTTGTTCTTCGCGGACATCGGCGGCAGGGCCAATGCGTCGCAAAGCTCCGGCGCCAGCGACAGGCAGATCAAGCCGCGCGCATGCATGGCCATGAAGTTGATAATGCCGGGCGTTACTTTTTCCGCCGCGACAGTTACGTCGCCTTCGTTTTCACGGTCCTCGTCGTCCACGACGACCAACATGCGGCCGGCGCGGAAATCCTCGATGGCTTCGGAGATGGAAGCGAACGACATGCGGGTTAAATTCCAGGATAGCAATCCGCACGTGGCGCGGACTCGTGTCTGCGGCCTCGAGACTCGTCTCGAGGCCCTTTCGCGGCGCAGCCCCGCCGCTCCGTTGAAGACGCGGTGCAAATTATTGATTGCACGGAAGCGGCCCGCCGCGTCTTCATCACCTTTGGTGGGCCGCGGGCCCATGGGCACTCCCTTACGGTCGCGGTTCCTTTGGCGCAGTGAATGATCTGCTAACATTCTGATTCGCTTCCCTATGAACCGGCACACCGAAAATCGGCGGCCTTACGCGCTGTTGGCTGTCGTGTTCCTGATCGCGATTGGCTACCAGGTCTGTTTTTCCATCGGCGCCGTTCAGTACCGGCGCCACTACGATGTCGAAGTAAGCTGGCCCTTCGGGCTCGACCTGGATTCCGATCGGATTTCCTCCGCCGGGTCTGCTCTCACGAACTTGGGTGTTCGGGTTGGCGAGGAGCTGATCGAGGTCGAGGGCCGACCCTATGAAGGACTGGCGCAAATTGCCGGCGCGCTGGCGGCCAAGCGTCCAGGAGACCGGCTGGCCATCAAGGTCCTGAGAAAAGAACATCCGGATGCGGAATCGTTCGCGGTTCCGCTTATTGCCATGGGCTCGAGCGATTTATCCGTAATCGGCTGGATCGTCTTTTGCGGCACCACGATTTTTACACCCGTGTTTTGTCTGCTGCTTGGTTTCGGCGTGGCCGCGGTCCGGCCGCGCGATCCACTGGCCTGGTTGCTGCTGGCGCTGATGCTAAGCTTCGCGCAAATGAGCACGGGCAGCAACCTGTTGTTTAATATCCTGCTGCAATGGCCCCCGATTTTAAGGCCGTCCGCGCTTTTCTATCACTCGCTGCTCGGCGAGACCTGGTCTCTCTGGATTTTTCTGTTCGGCATCTATTTTCCGGAGCGGTTGGACGTGGACCGCCGCCGGCCCTGGCTCAAGTGGCTCTTGATCGTGCCCATCGCGGTCTCGTCCTTCGGCATGGCCTTGTCGGTTGCCGGCGCTTCTGAAAGCTTCCGGCTATTTGGCTCGCTCCACGGATTTCTCACTGCCCTGAATCGCGTGGCGTTCTACCTGGGCATGGGGGCAATCTCGTGCTTCTTCTTCGCGACTGGCACCAAGATCGGAACGGCATCGTCGGCGGATGCGCGCCGCCGCCTCATCCTGCTGCTGAACGGGACCGGCATCGCTCTCACGCCGCTCTTTATCGTGGTGCTCTACACCCTGTTCACGGGGCGCGGGTTCGACAATATTCCCGAGCCGGTTTGGATTCCTTGCGTATTGATGTTAGCGCTGTTCCCGATCACGCTGGCCTACGTCATCGTGGTCCAGCGCGCGCTGGACGTGCGCGTCGTCATCCGGCAGGGTTTGCGATATGCCTTGGCGAAGCGTGTGGTTTTGGTTTTGCAAGTCATCGGAGTTGCCGTCGTGGTGGTCGCAACGTTGACGCTGGCCACGGATCCGACGCGGAATCGCCCCCGCAAGATCCAGGCCATTTCGCTGGGCTTTCTCGGCATCATGGTGCTCCGCAGGGGAAGCGAAAAATTGCGCGGCTGGCTGGATCGCCGCTTCTTCCGCGAAGCCTACAATACCGAACAGATTCTCAGCGAATTGAGCGACCAGGTACGCACCATGGTGGAAACGGGTCCGCTGTTGGAGACGGTGGCGCGGCAGATTTCCGGATCGCTGCATGTTCCGCGGATCGCGATGTTGGTTAGAGACGATGGTCACTATGGACCCGCTTACGTGCTCGGCTTTCCCGAACCACCGGGGACTGTATTCGCGCAGGACGGCGGCGCCGTGGAACACCTCAAGCGCAGCCGCGAGCCGCTGCGGGTTTACTTCGACGATCCGGATTCCTGGATTTATCGCGAACCCTCGATGACGGAGCCGGATCGCGCGCGGCTGCATAAGTTGGAATCACAGCTACTGTTGCCACTGGCGTTCAAGGAAAAGCTCATCGGGTTCATGAGCCTGAGCTCGAAGCAATCGGAAGAGCCGTATTCCAAATCCGATCTGCAACTGCTGCAATCGGTCGCCATGCAAACGGGTCTGGCTCTGGAGAATAGCCAACTGACTCAGGCCATCGCGTCTGAAGTGGCGCAACGGGAAAGAATGAACCGCGAGCTGGAGATCGCGCGCGAAGTGCAGGAACGGTTGTTCCCGCAGAGTTATCCCGCGATGGCCGGTCTCGACTATGCAGGCCGTTGCCGGCCGGCCTTGGGAGTAGGTGGCGACTATTACGATTTCCTGGAGTTGCCGGACGGGTCGCTGGGCATCGGCATCGGCGATGTATCGGGCAAAGGAATTCCAGCGGCCCTGTTGATGGCGAGCTTGCAAGCGTCCTTGCGAGGCCAGACCATTTCCGGACAAGCGGATCTTGCCAAGCTGATGACCAACGTGAATAAGCTGATCTACGACACCAGCCCTTCGAATCGCTACGCGACGTTCTTTTACGGCCAATACGACCCTGCGGCGCGGTTGCTGACCTACGTGAACGGGGGCCACAATCCACCGATGATTTTCCGCGATGGAGAAGTGTTGCGGCTGGAAGAAGGGGGTCCGGTGGTGGGCCTGTTCAAGCCGTCGCGATATACGCAAGCCAGCATTCAAATGGCAAGCGGCGATGTGATCGTGTTGTTCACGGACGGAATCAGCGAAGCGATGAACATCGCCGATGAAGAATGGGATGAGGAACGATTGGTTGCTTCGGTACGAGCCTGTTGGCGCAGGCCGGCAATCGAAATGATCGATTGCTTAATGCGTGACGCGGATGCATATGTAGCGGGCGCGCCGCAGCATGACGACATGACCATCATGATCGTCAAAGTTCTTTAGAAAACTCCTCCCTTACGGGTCTAAAAAAAAATCGCAGACCCACACAGGCAAGAATGCCTGTGCCACACAATCCCACTGATTTCGTGCAAATTGTGGCACAGGCATTCTTGCCTGTGTGGATCTTAGAACGATTTTTTCTCAGACCCTTGCGGTCGCGGTTCTATTCCGGAGTTCTTCGGGCCGCTGAATTTCCACAACTGCGCTTCGCGTACGCCGCCGGAACCTGGGCTGGAAGGCGGCGCCTGTGCCGGCGATTTTGTTCTTCCTTTTCACGCGTCACGACGTTTCTGGCTCTTCTTATTACGCTTTTCCCAAGCCCAGCGCGCTTTTTCCGCTTCGTCCCGCTTGCGCAGCCGCTCCGCCTCCTGGGTTTCCCACTGGGCCTTTTGCTTGCGGATGCGGTGTTCGCAAGTGCGCTCGTAGCCGGCGCCGAGTTCGTTGAGGACGACCAGCGTCTCCAAGCGGGCTTGCTGCAGGCGGAAATAAATCCGCTTCATCTCGTCACGCCCGAGTTCCAAGTGCGGTTGTAGCTTTTGGGCTGCATCCCACGCCTGCTCGAAGGCAGAACTGAAAGCGTGAAGATGCGCATAAACTTCAGCTTTCATTTGGCACGCTCCCGAACCTTCCCTCTTTTGGGCTCTTCTTTTTCGTGGCTTTCCGAGCGGTTCGGCTTCGATCAGAACGTCGTTGGGGTCCTTAAATTTGTTTTCCCATTCACGTAGCATGCGCCCGAAACGAGACGAATCTTCCTCGGCGCATTGGTAGATGTGTCCGGTGACTACGAAGATGGCCCAGGCTCGCGTTTCCTCGATCGTCAGCCGGCATGTCTTGGCGAATCGACTCGGAAACTTGCCGCGAAAGAGACCAAACTGTTTTAGCCGTTCGACATCGGTAAGAACCAGGTCGAATCGCCGGTTTAGATTGGCGATGGTCTCAAAGACACGGACGTGTCGAGAGGACGGTGGAGGGGTTTCGGAAGGCGAACCTTCCGGGACAAGTTGCGTGGAGCGGCGGAAGCCGCTAACTTTAGTGACAGCCATGGTTTGCCTCTCCTTAAGGCGACTATGGTTAGGGGCGCGTTCGGTGGTCAGACACCGGCGCGTCCCGTTTCGGGTTTAGCTCTTCTTCGTGCTTTGCTTCTGCTTCTTCTGCTCTTCCTGCCGCTGCTTTATGTAGCGAGTCTTTCTTCCGTTCTTGATTTTGGGCAACAGCTCGCGAAGGTGCTCGATATCGCGTTCGCTCCACTGGTGTACCCGCAGGCCGCCCAAGTGAACGGTCTTGGGAGCCGACACCTTCCCGGCCGCAATGTAGTGGCTTAGAGTCGTCGGCCCTATGCCCAACATTTTCGCCACCTGGCGCGTAGAGAAACTATCCATTCGCAAACAATCGTGCCAGATAGATCGCTAATTGTCAAGCCTTTGTTTGGGCGTTTGAGTCAAATTGGCGAGGCTGATTCGCCCATTAGTACTATTCTCTCGTGAACCACCGAACAAATCCTTGCTCTTCTGATTGCAGAGAGAGACAAGCTGAACCGAGCCATCGAGGTTCTTCAATTCAAGGACCAACGAAGCGCAGGGGCAAGGTTTCCGAGCCGTGACCGTTGGCTAGAGGCTTCCTCCGCGGGCGACCTTGTCCGCTGACAAGCTGAGCCTTGACGATAGCTCTCGCCTAGGGAGCGGATGCCCCTGGAAACCCCAGCTTCCGATCCAATTCCGCCGTGATTTGCGGCAGGCTTTGCGGATTATTGAGTATGTTCCGAAGTCCGTAGCTACTGTAGCTGTCGTAGAGCTCCTCAGCCGCGGCCAGCGCCAGGTTATAAGCCAAGCGAGCATGTTCCGCGCTTAGCCGCGACCAGTTTTGGCCCAGGTTTTCAAGCCGTGGAATCTGGCGCCGTTCGGCAAGTTTCTTCAATTGTTCGCGGACGTCGGAAGGAAGTACGTCGCCCGACATTTTTTGCGCAAGACCCTCCTGCAGCCAGGCAGGCCACGATGTGCCGAGGTTCGTGAGGCAGGCGTGTACCAGCTCATGCGCCATTCTGCCTCGCATGGCCGCGCTCAAACCTCCCTCCGTCCAAGCGATATGGATGCGGCCGTCGTATTGGCCGCCGCTCCATTCGGCTGCACCGGTAGTTCGCAAATAGGCCTCGCGGCTTTGGATAATGGCGACGATGCGCTCATCCGTCCGGCATCCGATCTGGTTCGCGATGATGGTGAATTCCTGATCCAACGCGGTCACCACCGCGCGAGCGGTGTCGACCGGAAGCGTTTCCACTTCGTAGCGCAAAGCGAAGCGCAATCCGTAGAGCTTATCGCCACTGCGGTCGTTTTCTTTCTCCCGCGACACTTTCGCATAGAGACGCGACAGCGCTTCGTTGGGAGCCGCGTCCAGCGACTGCTTCCAATAATCGAGCGCAGTTTGCAACTGGTCCGCGCGATAAGCGGCGAGACCGGCTAACAGCAAGATATCTGGATTCTTCGGATATCGTTTGAGCGAGGGTTCCAGGATTGCGAGCGCTTGTGCCGGCTGATTCGCCTCGATCAGATCGGAGGCGCGCCCAACCGTGGGATCAACCCCTCGCGCGGCCAACTTCTTCGTTTCGGTTTCCACCGGCTGCAGCGCTTGGTTTATGTCTACCGAAGCGGCGGAGGCACGATCCTTATCGAACCGCTCGACGCCCGTTAGCGCGGACGACGGCAGATAGCCAATCACGCTCTTGCCGTTGACCGCGGCGCTGATCTTGAAGCAGTCCGATCCATCCGCCAAACGGAATCGCACTTCGACAGGAGTGCCGGCCGCAAGGCTCGCGATAATTTCGTCGGAGGCATCACAGCCCGATCGCAGCGGAGTCTGGTCCTGCTTGACGGTGAGCGCGGTGATAAAGAAAAGAACCGGGACCAGCATGACCCGATGCTAGCGGATCTTTCCTAGAAAGTCCCTCGGGTGAAACCCCTATGTAGGGCAGGATGGTATCCTGCCGACGGATTGGCAATCGGCGAATCCAGTAAAGCGTCCCAAGCGTCAGGCCGATTTACAATCGACGGCAGATTCACAATCTGCCCCACATTAGCCAATCTGCCAGCCCTTGCGAACCTTCGGCTTCATGTACTGATTGACCTCCGGATTATTGGTGACGCGCATCTTCGCGCTGTCCCATTCCAGTTTTCCTTCGAACCGCAGCGCCAGGACCCCCAGCAAAATCCATTCGGTAAACGGACCCGAGACACTGAAGTTGGAGCACGACGGATCGCCGCCTTTAGCCGCGCGAATCCAATCCCGATAGTGACCCGGAGATCGCGTGAGAAGTGGCGCCGGAAACTTGTAGTCTTTCATTTTCTCGGCCGGAAGCAGCCGCGTATATTGGCCGTACGTTCCAGTGGTGATGAATCCCTTGTCTCCCACGAACAAGCTTCCGTTGCTAACGGACGAGGGAGCAACCGACGTGCCGGTCTTCGGCGGAGGATCTCCCAGCGGCTCGCTCTCATCGAGCCCATGTGGACGAGGAGGAGTGCCCTCCATGCCGTCGTACCAAAAGATTTTCACCGGCGGCATCGAACCGCGCGCGGGAAAATCGAAACGGATGATCGATTTCTTCGGATACGTAAATGAGCTCGTGCCCTCCTGATGAACGCATTCGACGCTGGCCGGCGCGCCCAACATCAGAGCCATATTCGGGGCGCCCAGAATGTGACATGCCATGTCGCCCAGCGCTCCGCAACCCCAGTCGAAATATCCGCGCCAGTTCATCGGCAGATACTCGGGACTATAGGGACGCATGCTGGAAATGCCGAGCCAGGTATCCCAATCCAGCGTGTCTGGAACCGGAGCTTCCTTGGGCGCCTCGGTCAGGCCTTGCGGCCAGATGGGCCGATTCGTCCAGGCGTGAACTTCAGTGACGTTGCCGATCTCGCCGGCCCAGATCATCTCGGCGCATTGTCGCGTGCCCTCGTTCGAGTAGCCCTGATTGCCCATTTGGCTGGCGACTTTGTACTTCGCCGCCGCGGCCGTCAGTGTCCGCGCTTCCCAGATGGTTCGCGTCAGCGGCTTCTGAACATAGACGTGCTTGCCGCGTTCCATGGCCCACATCGCGGCGGTGGCGTGCATGAAATCCGGAATCGCGACGATCACGGCGTCGATGTTCTTCGCTTCTTTGTCGAACATGCGCCGGAAATCTTTGTACTTCGGGACCTTCTCGTGCAGCTTGAACATTCGTGCGGCGCGCTTGTCGTCCGGGTCGGCCAGCGCCACGATGTTTTCCGACGAGCAACCCTGAATATCGGATGCCGCTTTGCCGCCTGCGCCGATCGATGCAACGTTCAGTTTTTCGTTGGGCGATTTGTAGCCCATGAATTTCAACGAAGGAGTACTGCCGAATCCAGCGGTGGGAACAGCGCCGGCGAGCAGCGTGCCGTAGAAGAAGTGTCGACGAGTGAGTTTGTGTGCCATGAGAATCCAGGTCCGTTATATCACAACACCGAGAGCGTCATGCCCGTAAGACTCCATTTGTGAGGTCTCGTGGTCAATTTCTCGTCACACTGTATCCCTGGAGAACCCGAGTTGCGACAACGCGTAATATTAGGTGATCAGCGTTTACAAGGAGTAGCAAAACGCCGCCGCGTCGCGAAGACACTTGTCCGAGCTAGGGAAGAGATGAAAACACGCGCGACCACTAGTATCTCCCGCAAGGCTAATTGGATTAAACGTGGCTGTCTCATTTCAGGTGCGCTGACGTATGTGATCAGTTTTTTCTTGCCCGCGGTTGACACCGAGATCAGGGGAACGCTACCAGGTTGGATGTGTGCCTGCGCGAGTCTGCTTCTTTTTCCAGCCATGTTCTACGAGCCAGATGGTCTCCTGACTCTCAATAGTCTCCTGGCTCTCAGCGGTTTGATAAACCCGCTCTTGTTGGTTTATCTTGGCCTCTTACCAAACTCTAGCCGGGTTGCTTATCGAATCAGACCAGCAGCCGCAATGGTAGCGATAACGTTAATACCCGTCACGTGGATCGCGTTTGCGATTTCTAAGGAGGGAATCGAGATTGGCCATGTTCCGTGGGTGGCGGGGCTCGTCCTATTAATGGGCCCGGAGATTTTTTGGCATTTCACGACCTCTACCCCGAGTAAACTAGAAGTATAGGTATGTGGCCGACCCCAGTACTGGTCCTCTTCCTCGCATTTCAAAGCAATTATTACGAGCTCGGTCTCAAGGCGCTCGACGAAAAACGGTATCCGGACGCGGTCGAGAACTTCATCAACGCCATTGCGGCTGAGCCCAAGGATTTCAGTTTGCATTTCAACCTGGCGCTCGCTTACAGTTTGCAAGGCAAGGACGCCGACTCGATTCCGGAATACAAGAAGGCGCTGGAGATGAAGCCCGATTTGTATCAGGCACAGCTCAATATCGGGATATCGTTGCTGCGGGAAAAACGGGGCGGTGAAGCGGTCCCCTATCTCGCGGCGGCAGTCGCGCAGAGGCCCCAGGACTACCGGCCTAACTTTTATCTGGCGTCGGCGCTCTTCGCATCCGGCGAATTCGGCAGGGCTGAGCAGAATTTTAGTGTTGCGCTGGAGGCCGATCCGAAATCGCCCGACGCGGAAAGTGGACTCGCGCGCGCTTTGGCAAAGGAAGGCCGCATCGCGGATGCCGCGCCGCATTTCGAGAAGGCCGCCGAACTGAATCCGAACTATCGGGATGGTTTGCTGGAACTCGCCTCTCTGTATG
>CATPCJ010000141.1 GCA_955652915.1 uncultured Bryobacteraceae bacterium | reverse complement strand
GTCCCCAATAGTTTCAAGACTAACGCCGCCAGTAGGAATCATTTCGATCTGCGGAAACGGCGCACGCAGCGCCTTGATATATTTCGCTCCGCCGACCGCGCTGCACGGGAAAATCTTCACCGCATCGGCCCCAGCCTCCCACGCCGTCAGCACCTCCGTAGGCGTAAGCGCCCCAGGAGTAATCACCTTTGAATATCGCTTGGCCATTTCGATGGTCTTGAGGTTGAGACTAGGCGTGACAAAAAACTCCGCCCCGGCCAGCATGCACGCGCGCGCGGTTTCGGGATCCAGCACGGTGCCCGCCCCCAGCACCATCTGGCCGCCAAATTTGTCAGCCGCCTTTTCGAGCGCTCGAATCGCTCCGGGCACCGTCATGGTTATTTCAGCGGTGGGGATGCCTCCGCGGAAAATGGCCTCAATCGCACGAATTGCGCCCTCCGCGTTTTCGGTCCGTACCACCGGCACGATTCCAGCCTCGATGATCGCCGCAAGAACAGCATCTCTCTTCATCGCTACTAATCTACGACAACGCGCCGCCCCTCGATGCGCCACCCACCCGCCAGCACGATCCTAATCGCCTCACTGTAAATCCGGTGCTCCTCCTTCAGAATCCGCGCTGATAATGTTTCGGCCGTATCGCCGGCCAGCACCGCGGCCGCCGCCTGCAAAACGATCGGCCCCGCGTCCAGATGCTCGTCGACGAAATGCGCCGTGCAGCCGCTGATCTTAACTCCGTGCTCCAGGGCTTGCTTCTGCGCGTCCAGTCCTGGAAATGCAGGCAATAACGATGGATGGATGTTCAAGATCCGCATCGGAAATTCGCGGCAAAACTCCGCTGTGAGCAAGCGCATGAAGCCGGCCAGGCAAATCAGGTCGACATCGCGGCTTTTCAATTCAGCGATTAATTGCCGGTCGTAGTCCTCGCGCGGGAGGCCTTTCGAGGGAATACACACCGCGGGAAATCCACGGGCTCGCGCAATCTCCAGCCCCCGCGCCTCCCGACGATTGGAAATGACAATCGCGATCTCCGCATCCAGCCGGCCCGCCGCTACGGAATCCGCAATCGCTTCGAAGTTCGACCCGCGCCCGGAAAGCAGAATGCCCAGGCGCTTCAATCATTCACCCCGTTGCCCACGTAAGTAACCCGGGCGCCCTTCGATTCCACCACGGCGCCGATTTCAAAGTGGTTTTCACCCAAACCGGCAAGTATCCCGCGAGCCTTTCCCAGATTTCGCTTCGAGATCACCAGGATCATTCCGATGCCAAGATTAAACGTTCGCCGGTAATCAGCGATGTCGATGTTTCCGATCTCGCGCAGCGTCTCGAAAATCGCCGGAATCTTCCATGCGGATACATCGATTCGCGCCGCCAGCCCCTTGGGCAGAATCCGCGGAGTATTGTCGGTAATGCCGCCGCCCGTGATGTGCGCCGCGCCTTTCAAAACGCCCTCATCAATCAGCGCACGCATCGGCTTCAAATAACTGCGATGCACCCGCAGCAACTCATCCCCCAGTGTTCCCTCTCGCATAACGCTTGCTGACGCGCGCGGTTCTGAAGGACTTGTCGCCCCACGCGGCTTGGAAGCGTTGCCCGGGCCGACACGCTCAGAAGCGTTCGTTCCGGACCGCGACCGTCGGCTAGAGGATTCCTCCTCGACCCACCTTGTCCGCTGACAAGCTGAGGCATTGCGAGTGCCC
The DNA here is from genome assembly GCA_955652915.1 of uncultured Bryobacteraceae bacterium. Taxonomy (GTDB): domain Bacteria; phylum Acidobacteriota; class Terriglobia; order Bryobacterales; family Bryobacteraceae; genus Palsa-89. The sequence continues at coordinate 9,390 of CATPCJ010000141.1, read as the reverse complement.
CTCGCCAAGGGAGCGCTCACTGGCTCATCCAACCGGCATCCACCAACCTCAAACAACAACTTCCGCGCCAGCGAATATCCATTAGTATGCAACCCATTGGATGGCAACCCGAGCAGAACATCCCCAGTCCTAATCCTTTTGCCCGTCAACATCTGCTTCTGCTCCACCGCACCCACAATGAACCCCGCCAGGTCGTATTCGCCCGCCTGATACAGCCCCGGCATCTCGGCCGTCTCGCCGCCAATCAGCGCGCAGCCATTGTTGCGGCAGCCGCGCGCCACGCCCGCGATCACTTGATCCGCCACGGCAGCATCCAGTTTCCCAACGGCGAAATAATCCAGGAAAAATAACGGAACGGCCCCCTGCACCGCTATGTCGTTGACACAGTGGTTCACCAAATCTTCGCCTATGGTGTCGTGACGGCCCGTGAGAAACGCGATCTTCAGTTTAGTGCCGACTCCATCGGCGGAGCTCACCAGCACCGGCTTCTTCCAGCCGCTCAGCAGATAGCCGCCGCCAAAACTGCCGATATCCGTCAGCACGCCGCGAGTGAAAGTGCTCCGTGCGCGTTTGCGGATAAACGCTACGGCGCGGTCCGCCTCGTCAATATTAACGCCCGCGTCCTTGTAACCAATTCGCTTTTTTAACGCCATCTCACTCTGCGCTGTTGGAAGAGAACTTCTATAATAAGCGATTACTTATGAAGCGACTACCTGTACTTGTATTTCTAGCGGTTGGCGCGATGAACGCTGCGACGCCCACTGTGATTGCAATCCACAATGCCCGCGTCGTTCCCGTCAGTGGACCCGCATTGGCGCGGGGAACAGTGATCGTACGCAACGGCTTGATCGAGGCCGTCGGCGCCGACATCCGGGTTCCCGCCGACGCGTGGGTGATCGAAGGCGACGGCTTGACGGTTTATCCGGGAATGATCGATGCCCTGAGCACGTTCGGTATTCCGGACGCCGCACCGGTTACAACCGGAGGCGGTGGACGCGGAGGTGGCGGGGGAGAGCAGGCCGTCACACAACCGATCGCGCCCCCGCCGGCCACCACTCTGCCAGCGCGTGGACCAGAGGACCGGCCGTCCACTACAAGCTGGTTGAAGGCCGCCGACCTGGTGAAATTAACGGATCGCCGGCTCGACGCCGCTCGCGCCGAAGGCTTTACTACCGCCGTCACTTTCCCGCCGCGCGGAATCTTTGCTGGCCAGGGTGCGGTGGTGGATCTGGCCGGCGAAACTTCGGGCGATATGGTAGTGGCGGATAGCGCCGGTCAACTCGTCACCTTCGCCACGGCCGGCGGATTCGGTGGAGGCTTCCCCAATTCACTGATGGGCGTGATGGCTTATATCCGCCAAGTCTATCTGGATGCCGAACACTATCGCGACGCCAAGCAGTTTTACGCAGCACACCCGCGCGGCGTGCAGCGTCCCGAGTACGATCGCGCGCTCGAAGGTGTGCTCGCATCGCCGCGTGTTCTGTTCCCCGCAACGCGCCGCATCGACGTTGACCGGCTCTTGCGCTTCGCCAACGAGCTCCATCTGAAGGCGGTGCTATACGGGCTTCCGGAGGGCTATCGCTCTGCTGACCTCTTGAAAAAAGCGGATGCCACCGTGCTGGTGAGCCTGCGTTGGCCCGAGAAAGCTCGGGACAGCGATCCCGATGAAATGGATAATATGCGGGCTCTCGAGGTTCGCGACCGCGCTCCTTCCACTCCCGCCGTACTCGCGAAGAACGGCGTAAAGTTCGCTCTCTATTCCGGTGGCATCGACCGCCGCGCCGACTTATTCCGAGCGGTCAAGAAAGCCATCGACGCCGGTTTGGCGTCAGAAGACGCAGTGCGCGCCATGACCCTCACCCCCGCCGAAATCTACGGCGTCGAGGACCGCCTGGGCAGCATCGAAAAAGGAAAGATCGCCAACTTGCTGGTCACCAAAGGCGATCTATTCCAGGACCGCACCGAAGTCAAATACGTTTTCGTCGATGGCGTGAAGTTCGAACCGGTGGAGGAGCCGCCGGCCACTGGCAGGTCCGGCGCAACCGAAGCCACTCCTCCAACCAGCGAAGTTCCGCGTGGAGAAAATCAATGAAGCCTTTTCTCGTTACTTGTGCTTTTGCAGCTTCCATGCTGGCTGCGCCGCCCATCGTGATTCAGAACGCCACCGTACTCACCGTCACGAAGGGCACGTTTACCGGATCAATCCTGATTCGCGACGGCAAGATTGTCGAAGCGGGCGAGAAGATCTTGGTGCCCGCCGACGCCAAGATTATCGACGCAACCGGCCAGTTTGCCATGCCCGGCATCATCGATTGCCATTCGCATATCGCCGCCGACAGCATCAATGAAGGCAGCGTTTCCGTGTCGTCGATGGTGGGAATCGAAGACGTGCTGAACCCGGAGGACATCGCCATCTACCGGGCGCTGGCGGGCGGCGTTACCGTCGCCAATGTGCTGCACGGCAGCGCGAATTCCATCGGCGGCAAGTGCACCGTCATCAAGCTGCGCTGGGGCAAGGATGCGCACGACATGATATTCGAGGGGTCCATGCCCGGCATCAAATTTGCGCTCGGCGAAAATCCCAAGCGCGCCGGCAACCCCTCCGGGCAACGCATTGGCGCCGGCAATGTGCCGCCGAGATATCCTGCCACGCGCATGGGCGTTGAAGATGTAATCCGCCAGGCGTTCACCGACGCCAAGGCTTATCAGCAGTCCTGGAAAGAATACAACGAGAAGGTTGCGGCCGGTGAACAGGCTCTCCCGCCTCGCCGGGATCTGAAACTCGAGCCGCTGGTGGAAGTGCTGGAGGGCAAGCGCCTGGTCCACTCGCATTGCTATCGCGCCGACGAAATCCTGATGCTGTTGCGTGTTGCCGACGATTTCGGATTCAAGATTCGCACGCTGCAGCACGTGCTCGAAGGGTACAAGGTTGCCAAGGAAATCGCGGCGCACGGCGCGGGCGCCTCCACGTTCAGCGATTGGTGGTCCTACAAAGTAGAAGCATACGACGCCATTCCCTTTAACGCCGCCATCATGACTCGCAAAGGCGTGATCGTGTCGCTGAATAGCGATTCCGCGGAGCTCATGCGCCACCTCAACGATGAAGCCGCCAAGACCATGAAGTACGGCGGATTGGATGAGACGGAGGCGCTTTCGCTCATCACCATCAATCCCGCCAGGCAACTCATGCTCGACAAGCGAGTGGGATCCATCGAGCCCGGCAAGGACGCCGACATCACCATCTTCGATAAACACCCGCTGTCCAATTTCGCGAAAGTCGAGAAGGTGTTCGTCGACGGCCAGCTCTACTTCGATCGCAATAACGATCTGGCCGAGCGAGCCGCGCGCGAAGTCGAAAAGAAAAAAATGACGGATAAAGAAAAAGAGCAACAAAGAAGGACGGCGCCCGGTGCGCAGAGGAGACCCGCGGCATGAGATCGCTTGCGTTCGCTGTATTATTCATCTGTCCGTTATTGGCAGCTCAGGATGACAGCTTCCTGATTCGCGGAGCCACTGTGCATCCGGTGGCGAGCGCCGAAATTCAGAATGGCTCCGTACTGGTCCGCGATGGGAAGATCGCCGGCGTCGGCCGCAATCTTGCGGCGCCCAAGGGCACGCGTATCGTCGAAGGTAAAGGGCTACATGTCTACCCGGGCATGATCGATTCGGGAACTCAATTGGGCTTGGCTGAAATCGGCTCCGTTCGCGAGAGTGTCGATACCGGCGAGATTGGGAAATTCGATCCGCAGCTCCGCGCTGAAGTCGCCATCAATCCTTCCAGCGAGCACATTCCGGTGACACGCGCCAACGGCATCACAGCCGTGATTACGCTTCCCATGGCGGCAGGCGGCGATGGCGGCGGGCGGCGCGGCGGTGGCGCGGGTAGCATCATCACTGGCCAAGCCGCGCTGGTTCACCTGGATGGCTGGACCTGGGAAGAGATGGACGTCAAGAAATCGGCCGCCATGGCGATGCGCTTCCCCAGCATCATTTCCGGTGGCGGACGTTTCGGCGGTGGTGACTTGCCGCCCGATATCGCGGCCCGCTTCTCCTTCACGGAGTCTAAGAAAAACTATGAAACCGAGCTTCGGGAATTGAAAGAATTCTTCGAAGAAGCCCGGCGCTATCAAAAAGCCAAGTCGGCGAATCTTAAGGGTTTCAAAACGGACCTGAAGTTCGAAGCCATGCTGCCGGTGTTGGAAGGCAAGGAGCCGCTGGTGGTAATGGCGTCCCGCGAGCGCGCCATCCACGATGCCGTCCAATTCGCCGACCAGCAGAAGGTGAAGGTGATCATCGCCGACCCGCGCGAGCTGGGCAAGATGGGACCCGAGTTGAAAGCCCGCAACATCTCAGCAATCCTGGGCCCGACGTTGGCCCTGCCGCTGCACGAAGACGATCCGTACGATGCTCCCTACGCGCTCCCCGGCCAGTTTTACAAGGCGGGCGTGAAGTTTGCCTTCGGCACGTTCAACAACGAATTCTCGCGCAACCTGCCCTATCAGGCAGCCACAGCGGTGGCGTTCGGATTGCCCTACGAAGAAGCGCTCAAAGCGGTGACCTTGAACCCCGCTCAAATCTGGGGTGTGTCGGAAAAGATGGGCTCGATCGAAGAAGGCAAATCAGCGGACCTGATGATCACCGACGGCGATCCTTTGGAAGCCAAGACCCAGGTAAAGCAGCTCTACATCAAAGGCAAGACGGTCGATCTGACCAACAAACACACGCGCCTCTACGAGAAATATTTGAACCGCCCTTAGATTAGATATGTGGCGCGGACACTCGTGTCTGCGGCCTCGAGACTCGTCTCGAGGCTCTTTGGCGCCCCGAAGCATCGAGACGAGTCTCGATGCCGCAGCCTAAGAGGCCGCGCCACGGGCTCAATCGATAAATCCGCGCCAGGTCTTCCCCTTACCATCGCGGAGAATAATTCCGGCGCCATCGGAAACGCCGGTAATCGTGCGCCCATTCGGATCGCGAAAGGTGTATCGTACCGAATCGTCCGTTCTTTCGGCCGAACCACGCCACACATTACCAAGCTCATCGCGCAGGCGGATGTGATCGCCGTGGCCGAACCCGTAGAGTTTCGTCGAAGTCCCTTCTTCCTCGAAACTGAAGAAGCCGCCCGCCATTTTGCTATGCGTTCGTTCCTTCTTGAAGAGACCCTTCTGTATCATCCCCTCTACTATCAGGACCAGACGACTTATTGAAGATTAGGGAATCGCATTAGTCCTGCGATCCTGACATACCTAGTTCCTATGTCATTCACTAACTCGCGGCTTCACCACCGCCACACCTAACGGCCGCATCGCCGCTACCAACTTCCGATACATTGATTCATCCCGATAACACCCGGTAATCGCCCCGCCCGATCCCGCGAAATTCGCCGTCGCCTTCACCCGCCGCGCCGCATCGATCATCTCCATATTGCCGGCGCTGATTCCGTAGAGTTTGGCGCGGAGGTCGAAATTCGCATCGATCAACCGGTTCAGCGTCTCGTGATCGCCATCCAACAGCGCTTGCCGTCCTTCCGCGGCATAGCCCGCCCAGGTCTTCATCGCCGCCACAACTTTGCGATCGCCTTGCCGCCATCGCTCCCGCACATTGTTGTGAAATATCTCGGTGCCTTCACTCAAGCTGGTGCGATATGCCAGATACATGTTTGGCAACAAAGCCGGGTCCAGACGTTCATAGAATCCATAGCCCTGTTCGTCCATCAGGTCCTTGGCGAAGTCCATGTAGACCAGTCCTTCATACACCTGGATCACGCGATCCTGCGGCCCGGCCGGGACGCCCAACTCTTTCGTTTCGGTTTCGAGCACCAGTTTGGCCTGTACCGGCAGCGGAATTTCGATGTTGAAGTATTGGCATAGCGCTCGCAGCGCCGCGGTGATGATCGAGCTCGATCCGCCCATTCCGAGGCGCAGCGGAATTGTGGATTCGTATTCCATTGTGAAGTTGCGGTTTGGCAGCTCGAATCCGTTCTCACGGCAGTAGTCGAGAAAGCGCACAATCAGCGCCTGGATGATCCGAATTCCCCCGTAGTAACCCCGCCAGCGCGTCGTGGCGTATAGGTCGTCGAGGCTTTCAAAAACGGGCATGTCCGCTTTGGACGGACGAATTTCCAATCGCGCCGTCGGATACACCAGCACGCGAGCCCGGAAATTCCGAACCAGAAAGGAAATCGTCTTGCCGTTATAACCGTCGGATGGATTACCCAACAAACCCGCGCGCGCGTATGCGTAAGTCTCGATCATCGCTCCGTTCAGTGTAATACTGAAGCATTCTTATGTGGGGCAGGATGGCATCCTGCCGCGGATTGGCAATCCGCCTGGTGTTGGACCGGAATTACTTACGGGCCGATGGCCAATCGGCGGCAGGTTACCAACTGTTACCAACCTGCCCCACAATTGCCATGTGCCAGATTGAACAAAATTACAAATCGTGGCGGCGCAACATGAAAGTGTCGAATGTCCAAACTCCAGGTTCAGTGTAATACTGAAGGTACGTGGCCCGATTCGAATGAGAGTTGTTTTGCAGCGAGTGGAGGAAGCTCACGTCACCGTGGATCGGGCCACGGTTGGATCCATCGGAACCGGATTAGTGGTGTTAGTCGGAGTAACTTCCACCGACTTACGTGACGACGCCGACTATCTTTGTGAAAAGATTGTACACCTCCGGATTTTTCCGGATGAAGCGCGCAAAATGAACCGCAGCCTGTTGGAAGCTGGTGGCGCCTTGTTAGTGGTATCTCAATTTACTCTGTATGGCGACTGTAAGAAGGGCCGCCGCCCCAGTTTTGACGGCGCCGCGCCTACCGATCGGGCCCGTGATCTGTATGACTACTTTGTCGAACGGTTACGATTCCGAAACGTTCTAGTCCAGACCGGCGTCTTCCAAGCTGAGATGCAAATCCACTTGGTAAATGATGGACCAGTTACCTTTATTCTCGATTCACCGCGCAAGTGATTTGCGACAGGAGCTAAAATGCCTCGTGTTGGGAAATCTATTGGAAATCACGCACTGTTAGCCGCGGCTTTGGAAGGCCTGCAGTTGCAAAAACAGCGCATCGAGGACCAAATCAAGGAGGTAAGGCTGCTGCTGGGTCGAGGTAACGGCAAGAAAGACAGGCCCGCCGGCGAGCCGAATAAGAAGACCGGTCCCGGCCGGCTCAGCCCCGCTGCACGAAAGCGCATTGCCTCCGCTCAAAAACGACGCTGGGCTGAATACCGCAAATCGTCCGCGGGCAAAGGCGAGTAAGTCCAATCGTAGCGCTGCATGATTTCGACGACTTCTCCATCCGCCATTAACTTGCCTTTCTCAAAAAAAACAGCTCGATTTGCCACCGCCAAAGCGAAATGCGTATTGTGCGTAATAATCAGCTTCGCTTGCGGAAGATCTCTGAGTAAGTGAAGTAAGTTGCGGAGACCGGGCGGATCTAAGAACGTGTTCGGCTCGTCCAGCACCAGAATTTCCGGATCCATCGACAGCACGCCCGCTAACGCCACTCTTCTTTTCTCGCCCGCGCTCAGGTGATAGGGGGCTTTGTCGAGGGCATGACTCATGCCAACCTTTTCGAGCGCCGACTTAGCCTTGGCAATCGCTTCTTCCTGAGTCAACCCCATGTTCAACGGACCAAAGGTGACGTCCTCCAGCACGGTCGGCATGAATAACTGCTCGTCGGAGTCCTGAAACACCATTCCGATTTTGGATCGCACCAACGGCAGTGTTTCCTTAGTTAGTGGCGTCCCGCACACCTGAATACTGCCCTCGCCTCGTAGCGTGCCGTTCAAATGTAAAACGAACGTTGTTTTCCCGGAGCCATTAGCCCCCAGCACCGCCACGGTTTCTCCAGGAAGCAACTTGAAACTTACGTTATCCAGGGCTCTGGTGCCGTCTTCATATTGAAAGCTAAGATCGCGGACTTCGATGAGGGGTGTCATTGGACGCGCACCAATACCAGAAACGCGACGATTGCAGCCAGAAACAAGCCATCGGCGAATTTCCATCGCAATGGCTTCAGTAGCGGGAACTTTCCGGAAAACCCACGCGACAGCATGGCCTGGTTGATCCCTTCGGCCCGATAGTAAGAGTGCGCGAATAGCACGGCCAGCGCGCCGGCGGCAGCGCGGAAACGCCGCCGCCGGCGAACTCCTGGAATACCTTGTCGCGATGCCGCCGCTAATCGCATGTGCTGTGCCTGTTCCGAGATCACGAAAAGATAGCGGTGCAGGAATTGCGCCACCAGAACCAATAGGCGCGGCGTGCCCAGCGATTCCAGTCCGCCGAGTAGCCGGGGTAAAGGCGTCGTGCCTACTACCAGCAGCACGGCGACCGAGGAAAGATAGCTCTTCTCGATCAAGCCGATCGCGCGAAGTGAATCGCCCGCCAGCCAACTGATAAGTCCGAATGTGAATGAGAACGGAAGGACGGCCATTGCCCGAAGCAACAAGGTGCCCGGTGGCAATCCGGCGATCAGCATCCCCGCCAGGAGCAGCGCCGCGTCAATCGTGAGCGGGAGGGCGGCATTCGGGGCTGTAGTCGCGAGGGCAATCAGAAATACCAACAGCGAAAGGATCTTTACGCGAGGATCGAGAGCGTGCAGTGGGCTTGCGCCACGACTCCACCGATCCACCAGCACATGGTGCATCAGGCGCTCCTCTGCCGTGCGATCATCTTGCCCACCGCGGCGCAGATTCCAAAAATCACCAGCAGTCCGGCCAGTCCCGCCGTGGCTTTTCGCAACCACGGGGAATCGAAATAACCAACCGCGTAGTCGGCCAAAGGTCCGTGAAAACTGGGTTTCGTGGTGAGCCCCAATTGCAGGGCCAGCTTTTGAATCCCATCCGGAGCGGACGACGCCAACACAAATCCTGTGACAGCCAGAACGGCTGCGGCGCTCACCACTATCAAAAGAGCCCGGCTATTCCATGCTTCCGCTTTCTTCACAAATCCTGGATTGAGTCTTTCAATGGCGCCAATAACGGAGACTGTGATTGCACCTTCAATCAGCGCGCTGATCGCAAAGAGTCCCATGGACAATAACAAAATTCCCTTGGGCATTGCGATTCCGGAGATCAGCAATTCACTCAGCGCGAGCGAAGCGCTCACCAGCACCGAAAGAAAAGCTCCCGCAAAAATCGCCTGCTTGCGCCACCGGCCCGCGCCCCAGATCTGCATGGGCAGATAACCGGCCAGCACTCCCGCGATGGCCATATTGAAAACGTTGGCGCCCAGCGCGAGCACTCCGCCATCCTGAAAAACAAAAGCCTGAATCGCGATGATTGCCGTCATCACATCCACGGCCCTTTCCCCGGCCGCCGAGCCGACGCGGCCCAACATCCTCCTCATCGTCGCGGACGACATGGGGTTCTCCGACGCCGGCTGCTACGG
>CATPCJ010000140.1 GCA_955652915.1 uncultured Bryobacteraceae bacterium | reverse complement strand
CTGCTGGCGGGCTGGGCGGCGCTGCTGGGGCGGCTGGCGAATCAGAGCGAGGTGGTGATTGGGACGCCGGTGGCCAACCGCAGCCGGGTGGAGATTGAAAACCTGATCGGGTTTTTCATTAACACGCTGGCGCTGCGGGTGGACCTGTCGGGTTGCCCGAGCGTGGCCGAGCTGCTGCGGCGGGTGAAAGAGCGGACCATCGGGGCGCAACAAAACCAGGACATTCCGTTTGAACAGGTGGTAGAAGAACTGCAGCCGGCGCGGAGCCTGTCGCACAGCCCCGTGTTCCAGGTCGTGTTCGCCTGGCAAAACGCTCGCAAGGGAACGCTTGCGCTCCCCGGACTCGACATAAGTCCAACGCAATCCAACGCTCCCGTGATAGCCAAATTCGACCTGACACTGTCGCTTGAGGAGCACGGCGATCGGATCATTGGCGGAGTGGAATTCGCGACTTCGTTGTTTGAGCGGGCGACGATGGAACGCCACTTGGGGCATTTCCGCACGCTGCTCGAAAGCCTGGCGGCGGACGGCACTCAGACCATCGACCGCCTGCCCCTGCTCACGGCCGAACAGCGGCGCCAGGTCCTGTACGACTGGAACGACACGCGGACGGAGTACCTGGGAAGCGCATGCGTTCACGAAATGTTCGAGGAGCAGGCAACCAGGTCGCCGCACTCACCCGCCGTGGTGTTCGAGGAGCAGGCAACCAGGTCGCCGCACTCACCCGCCGTGGTGTTCGAGGATGATTCGGTGACGTACGCGGAGTTGAATCGGCGTGCGAACCAAGTTGCCCATTATTTACGCGACCTCGGGGTGAAGCCGAACGACCGCGTAGCGATTCAGTTCGAACGTTCCATTGAACTCGTTGTAGCGGTGATTGCGACGCTCAAGTGCGGGGCGGCCTATGTGCCCATCGATCCGTCCTATCCTGCCGAACGCAAGACATTCATGATCGCCGATAGCAGCGCCAAGGTTGTGGTGTCTACACACAGCCTGGATGTGTTCGAGACCGGCGGCGCAACGAGAGTCGACATCGACACCGTGAATCTTGCGACGCGCAACGACCGGGACGTCCATCTGCGGATCGATTCCGCGGCGACCGCCTACATCATCTACACCTCCGGTTCGACTGGCTGGCCGAAGGGTGTGATGGCCCCGCATCGGGCGATCCGACGCCTGGTTCTCAAGAACGGGTACGCGGACTTGGCATCGAGCGATAGAGTAGCTTTCAGTTCGAACCCGGCGTTTGATGCGACCACGTTCGAGCTCTGGGCGCCGCTGGTCAACGGGGGATGCATCGTTGTCATCAGTCGATCGGTTCTGCTCGACCCGGCGCTGTTCCGGGAGGCGCTTGGAAAGCACGCGGTCACCGTCCTTTGGCTGACTGCCGGGCTGTTTCATCAGTATGGGGATGCGCTCGCACCGGAGTTTTCGCGCCTTCGGTATCTCATCGCCGGCGGTGACGTGCTCGATCCGCGAGTCATTGCCCGGGTGCTTGATGGCAGCCGTCCCCAACACCTGCTAAACGGGTATGGTCCGACAGAAACCACGACCTTTGCGACCACGCACGAGATCACGAGTGTCCCGGCCGACGGGCGCCCGATTCCGATTGGGCGGCCGATTGCCAACACGCAAATCTATATTCTCGACCGGCAGGAGGAGCCCGTGCCGGTGGGGGTCGAGGGCGAGATTTACATCGGCGGAGAAGGTGTCGCGCTGGGCTATCTCAACCAGCCGGAGCTCACCTCGGAGCGGTTCCTCAAGAATCCTTTCGTCTCAGACCCCGAGGCTCGGATGTATAAAACAGGAGATCTGGGGAGATGGCTGCCGAACGGGAGCATCGAGTTTCTCGGACGGAACGATTCCCAGGTCAAGATTCGAGGCTTCCGGATCGAGCCGGGCGAGATAGAAGCCCGGTTGTCGGCGCACGCAGGCGTGCGGGACGTGGTGGTGGTCCCACGAGAGGACGCAGCCGGAGAAAAGCGGCTGGTGGCCTATTTCACAGCCGCGCCGTCGAGCGACCCAGTGGCGCCGGAGGAGTTACGGACGCATGTCGTAGCAACGCTGCCGGAGCACATGGCGCCGGCGGCCTACGTTCGGCTGGACTCACTGCCGCTGACGGCCAACGGCAAGTTGGACCGCGAAGCGCTGCCGGCGCCCGGCGCCGACGACTACACGGCGCGGGGCTATCAGGCGCCGCAGGGTGAGATCGAAATGGCGCTCGCGGACCTTTGGGCCGAGGTGCTCAACGTGCAACGGGTAGGGCGCCACGACAACTTCTTTGAACTCGGCGGCCATTCGCTCCTTGCGGTGAAGCTGATGGAGCGGATGCGGCAGATCCACTTGCACCTGGACGTGCGGACGCTTTTCGCAACCCCGACGGTCGCCGCCCTGGCTGCAAGCGCGGCGAATCCGCCGCCGGCGTTTGAGCCGCCGGCCAACCGAATACCCGCCGGCGCGAAAGAGAACTCGTTATCGAAAGCCGTGGAAATGCGTATATGACGTTACGCCAATTGCTCACAGACATTAAAGTACGGGCGATTAAACTGCGCGCCAATGGCGATGAGCTGGTTATCAGCGGTGATGAGAGCGCGCTCGACTCCTCCTTCGTAGGTAATCTGCAGAAGCACAAAGCCACGCTTCTCAAAATGGTCGGCGAGCACGACGGCCGTTGGTGGACCCCGTCATTCACGATCACGCCGGACATGCTGCCGCTGATCGAGCTGAAGGTGGAAGAGATCGAGCGGATCGTCAGCCAGGTTCCCGGCGGCGCAGGCAACGTGCAGGACATCTACCCGCTTGCTCCGCTGCAGGAGGGGATTCTGTTCCATCACCTGCTCATGAGCGGCGAAGGGGATCCCTACCTGTTGGCCTACCAGTATGCCTTCGACAGCCGCGCTCGCCTGGACGCGTATCTCGAAGCTCTGCGCAGCGTGATCGACCGGCACGATATTCTTCGCACGGCGGTGATGTGGGAAGGGCTTCCCGAACCGGTCCAGGTGGTGTGCCGCAAGGCGGCGCTACGCGTTCAGGAGCTGGAGCTCGATCCAAAGGCAGGCGATATCGCGGGGCAATTATACGAGCGCTTCAACCCCAGGCGCTTCCGGGTCGACGTGCGCGAGGCCCCCATGCTCCGAGTGTATGCCGCGTACGATGCGCGCATGGACCGCTGGGTGATCGTGCAGTTGCTGCATCACCTGGCGGGCGACCACAGCACTGCGGAAGTAATGCAGGAGGAGATTCAGGCGCACCTGTTGGGAAAGGCCGATGGTCTGCCGGCGCCGCTGCCCTTCCGTCACCTGGTGGCTCAGACTCGGCTGGGCGCGAGCCAGGACGGGCACGAGGCATACTTCCGGCAGTTGTTGGCCGATGTGGAACAGCCGACCGCGCCATTCGAGATCATGGACGTGCACGGCGACGGCCGCGGCATCGTTGAGGCGCGGCTGCCGCTTGACTCGGCTCTCGCACGCCGGGTCCGCGAGCGAGCACGCAAGCTCGGCGTGAGCGCGGCGAGCCTGTTCCACCTGGCATGGGCGCTCGTACTTGCGCGGGTAACGGGCCAGAGCGATGTGGTGTTCGGGACGGTGCTGCTCGGTCGCCTGCAAGGGGGCCCGGGGAGCGACCGCGTTCTGGGGCCGTTCATGAACACTCTCCCGGTGCGAATTCGCCTGGACGGCGAGAGTGCGGCGGAGAGTGTCCGACTCACGCAGCGGCAACTGGGCGAGGTGCTGCGGCATGAACACGCTTCACTCGCGCTGGCGCAACGTTGTAGCGCCGTACCGGCGCCTGCGCCGCTGTTCACCACTCTGTTGAATTACCGCCACAGCCCGAAAGTGAATCAAGCGCTCTCGATCGAGGAACAGCAAGCCTGGCGAGGCGTTGAGATGTTGAGGGGAGAAGAGCGCAGCAATTATCCGGTCATGCTCTCGGTGGACGATCTCGGCGACGAATTTGTGTTCACAGTGCAGGCGCTTCCGGCCATCGGTCCGGCGCGCCTCGGCGAATATATGCGGACCGCCGTAGCATCGCTGGTGGACGCGCTCGAGAGCGGGCGGCCGACGCCGGTGCGCAGGCTGGACGTTTTACCGCCCTCGGAGCGAGAGCAGCTTTTGCATGGATGGAACCAGACGTCGGCGCAGTTTCCGAGCGATAAATGTTTTCACCAACTATTCGAAGAACAGGTCCGTAGGACGCCGCAAGCGGTAGCGGTGGAGTACGAAGGCCGGCAGCTGAGATACGAAGAACTGAACGCGCGCGCGAACCGGCTGGCGCGTTATCTGCGCGGGCTGGGAGTGAAGCCGAATGCGCGGGTTGCGATCTGTCTGGAGCGCAGTGTGGAGATGGTGGTGGCGCTGCTAGGGGTGTTGAAAGCAGGCGGAGCTTACGTGCCCTTGGATCCGGCCTATCCAGTGGAGCGGCTGCGTCTCGTGCTCGCCGACAGCGATCCTGTTGCGGTGCTGACGCAGGATGATCTGCGCGGTCTGCTTGCGAAAGTGAACGCGGCCATTCCAGCGATCGATGTGGGAGTGGACGACACCGCGAGCCAACCGGAGGCGAATCGAGACCTGACCGGCACAGGGGTGAACGTTGAGGACATCGCCTATGTGATCTATACGTCGGGTTCGACGGGAACTCCGAAAGGAGTGATGGTGCCGCACGCTGCCCTCACGAATTTCCTGTGGTCGATGCGCCAAGAGCCGGGTATGGGGAGCGGTGATGTGTTGCTGGCTGTTACGACCCTGTCCTTCGACATCGCGGGTCTGGAACTGTATCTCCCGCTGATCGCTGGCGGCACGGTGCGCATTGCGAGCCGGGAGACGGCGATGGACGGCAACCGCCTGCGGGAAGAACTCCGTCGAGGCGTCACCGTGATGCAGGCTACGCCGGCTACGTGGCGTCTGCTGCTGGAGGCGGGATGGGAAGGCAGCTCCGAGTTGAAGGTCCTGTGTGGAGGAGAGGCACTCATTCCGGATCTGGGGAAGATGCTGCGGAGCCGATGCGCATCGGTCTGGAACCTGTACGGGCCGACGGAGACGACCATCTGGTCGCTAATGGAGCGAGTAGAGGAGAGCAGGGATCGGACGACGATCGGGCGGCCGATTGCGAACACGCGGATATACGTATTGGACGAGGAGAGAGAGCCTGTGCCGGTGGGGGTCGCGGGGGAGCTGTACATCGG
>CATPCJ010000139.1 GCA_955652915.1 uncultured Bryobacteraceae bacterium | reverse complement strand
CTCTTCTACCGGCTCGTGCAGCAGGCGGTCGCGGTCGACCCAGTCCCATACAAATCCATGATCAGATGTGCCGCTGTTGGTGCGGACAGCGAACACAACCTGTAGGGGCTACCTGAGTGAAGTAAATACCCACCTTCTCTTATTTGGAGTGTCTCGGCAGCGAACGCACCGCGCAATGGGCTTAACGATCTGCGCGCCTCGGTCCGGACGCCTTTTGTTTTAGCAGCCCGCAGTCGAGTCGAAGCGTTTTGTCCAAGGGTTTCACGTTCGCGAATCGATGGAAGGCTCCGCCTGCAGCATTCTAGATAAAAACCCACACACAAGTTTCGTCCATGAATTCCTGATTCACTACGCTAGCGCCTTCAAACGAGCCTGGATCCGGCTCTTATAGCGGGCTGCGGTGTTCTTCTTGATGATGCCCCATTTGGCGGAGCGGTCGATAAGGGAAAACGTCGCCGGAAGCACGGCCTGCGCGGCGCTCGCTTCCTTCTTTTCAATCAGACGGCGCATCGATCGGATTTGGTGGCGCAGTCGCGACTTGCGGAGACGGTTGATATGTGTCTTCCGCTTGGTCTGGCGCACCCGTTTCAGGGACGAAATTGTATTTGCCATTCTCTAAGTTGATTCCAGATCCAAGGATAACGCACCCGCCGCCGAAACTCAAATCCGACAGAGCCGCCCTTTCAGTGGCAAAATCGGACAGCTTGTAACGAAATCGGACAGTGGCTCACTGCACGCCTCATGCCAAGCGCCCTTCCCAAGCTGGAACCGCGTTGAAACGGCCCCTAAAGCGCGCTGTGTGAGTGGAAGCGGAATTGCACTTGCCACAGATCGATTCGCGGGGGCAACCTGCGCCGCGCCCCTTCCAGGTAGGATTCTATACAAATGAGATATCTCCAAAGACTCACCACCGCCGTTTGCATCGCGATGACTTGTCTCGCTCAAACGCCGGAGGTCTCGATCGAAAATCCAAAGCCGGTCCGCATTGTGGGACCGCTCTTGAAGCC
Organism: uncultured Bryobacteraceae bacterium; assembly: GCA_955652915.1. GTDB lineage: Bacteria > Acidobacteriota > Terriglobia > Bryobacterales > Bryobacteraceae > Palsa-89. The sequence continues at coordinate 10,812 of CATPCJ010000139.1, read as the reverse complement.
GTTTCATCTCGAGCGCAGAATCGTTTCGCCCGCCAACCTCTCGAACACGCCTCGCCTGGAATCCCTGGTTCGCGCCGGCAATCTTTATCTGTCCGTGCAGGACGTCATCGCGCTAGCGCTCGAAAACAATATCGACATCGCGATTCAACGCTACGGTCCATTTCTGATTCAAGAAGTTTTGCGGCGCACGCAGGGTGGCGGCGCCTTGCGTAACGTTAGTCAACCGATCGCGGCGGGACCCAGCAGCGTGAGCTTGGCGGGTGTCAGCGCCGGCAATATCGGCTTGCCGAACGGTGGATCGGGTGTCAGCTCCGGCGGCGGTTTGGTAATCTCCCTCGGTGAAACACCACCTGGTCTGGATCCGTTTCTTATCGCGGCCGCGAATTTTCAGCACAACACGGTTCCACTCAGTAATATTTTTCTGGCAGGAGTCCCATTTCAACTGGATGACACCAGGTCGTATCAAGTTGGCTACGGGCAGTCGTGGGTGAGTGGAACAAGCGCGACCATCTTCTACGGCAGCACCCGTAACAAACTCAATAGCCCAAGATTCGATTTAAATCCCAACACAAATGGCTTCCTGGATCTGACTATCACCCAAAACCTGATGCAGGGCTTCGGAATCGCCGTGAACAATCGCTATATGCGAGTGGCCCGGAACAACATTAAGGTAACCGACCTGCAACTCAAGCTGCAGGTGGTGACCACCGTTTCGGCGATCTTGAATCTCTACTGGGACCTGGTGAGTTTCAACGAGGATGTGCGGATCAAGGAACAAGCGCTCGATACAGCCCAGAAACTTTATGAGGGCAACCAGCATCAAGCCGAGTTGGGGACCTTGCCAAAGATCGAAGTGACTCGCGCGGCGGCGGAAGTGTCCTCCACCAAGGAGAACCTGCTGATCGCCCAAACCAACGTGGCCCAGCAGGAGACCGTTCTCAAGAATGCGCTCAGCCGGAACGGTGTCGCCAGTCCATGGCTGGATGAAGTGCACATTATTCCTCTAGACAAGATTGTGGTGCCTGACAAGGAAGACATAAAACCCAATGCGGAATTGATCGCGCACGCCATCGAAAATCGGCCGGAACTGGAGCAGGCGCGTATCAATCTGGAGAGCAACAAGATGAACCTTATCGGAACCAAGAACGCCTTGCTCCCCTCGCTGCAGGCATTTGTCGACTTGACGAGCAACGGCTTAACCGGCAGTCCAAATCTATTGGCCAATGGCAAGGCGAATCCGGATCCTTTTGTAGTCGGCGGCTATACGAATCTGGTGGGCCAGCTTTTCCGGCGCAATTTTCCCAGCTACTCCGCCGGCTTCTCGCTCAACATCCCATTCCGAAATCGGGCGGCGCAGGCCGACTACGTTACCGACCAGCTCACCGTGCGGCAAGGCGAGCTGCAACTTCAGAAAGCGCTGAGCCAGGTGCGCGTGGACGTAAAGAATGCCGTCATCGGATTGCAGCAGGCTCGCGCGCGCTACGAAACGGCGGTTGCAACTCGCGTGTTGTCGCAGCAAACGCTGGAGGCGGAGGGGAATAGATTCAAATTCGGCGAGTCCACCATTCCGGTTGTGGTGCAGGCGCAACGCGACCTGGCCACCAATCAGGAGGCCGAAGTGCAGGCCATGGCCAATTACACGCACGCCAAGATTGGATTTGATCAGGCTGTCGGACAAACGCTGGAAACCAACGGCATCTCGCTGGAAGAGGCAACCGTGGGACGCGTTGCGCGTCAGTCCGCCATACCCGAGCAACTTCCGAATCGGCGGAAGTAGAGGAGCGATCATGATGAAGACCCAAAAAGAATTGACCATCCCGATCGCATGCCTGTGCCTTCTCTCGCAAATGAGCGCTCAGGACGTTCCGCAACTGGTAGCGAAAGCCCACGCGCCGATTATCTGGCGTCCCTACCTGGGCGCCACGGTTCCCCCGGCGCGCTTGAAGAATTCCAACAGGCTTTACGATCTGATGCGCGGCGGCAAGCTTTACCTGACGGTACAGGACGCGATTGCCGTGGCGATCGAGAATAACCTCGATCTGGAGGTAAATCGCTACGGTCCGGTGAACGCGGAATGGAACCTCAATCGAGCGCGGGCCGGCGGCGCATTGCCTGGCGTCACGGGCGGCAATACAGTTGCCAACCAGGCGGCCAGCGGACAGGGCGTTACCGGAAGCCAGTCGGCGGCGGGCCTCAGCAGTGGAGGCGGTGGAGGTGGTGGCACGGGAACCAACGCGGTTGTTTCGCAGATCGGTCCCATAACACCGAACCTCGATCCCGTGGTGCAGAGTGTGATGGCATTCTCACACACCACCGCGCCGCAATCGAATACCGTACAGAGCCAGACCAACTCCCTGATTCAGATTAGGCATAACTTCAACAATGTGTATCAGGAAGGCTTGTTGTCCGGAGGCCTGGTGCAAGTGGCCGCCAACGAATCGTATCTCCAGGAGAATGCGCCCAGCGACATTCTGAATCCATCCGTTGCGCCTGTCGTCCAAATTTTCATTCGACACAATTTCCTGCAAGGCTTCGGCGTAGCCGTGAACAGCCGGTTCATCCGGGTGGCTGAAAAGCAAATTGGCGCGGCACGCGAAACATTTCGGTCGCAACTGCTCAATATGATTGCATCCGTCTTGAATCTTTACTGGGACTTGGTTTCAGACAATGAGGGACTCAAGGTTCGGCAGCGAGCCCTGGATGCGGCTCAAAAGTTTTTGGACGACACCAACAAACAGATCGGGTTGGGGGTAATCGCCAAGGTGGAACTCTTTCGTGCCGAGGCCGAGCTTTCCCAGCGGCGTCAGGAGCTTGACATTGCTCAAGCCACGGTGCGCCAGCAAGAACTTCAGCTAAAGAATGCTTTGAGCAGGAATGGTCTGGAAGACCCCTTGATCGACGCCGCCGACATCGTTCCGTTGGATAGCATTCAGGTTCCCGCCAACGACAACCTTCCCGGTTTGCGGGATCTGGTGGCGCGCGCGCTGGCGAACAGGCCGGATGTCGCGTTGGCAAAAATAGGCGATGAGACCGCGGAAATCTCGGCTCTGGGCACGGCTAACGGCGTGTTGCCCTTCCTGCAAGGCGTGGCCTCCATTACCAATCGTGGCCTGGCCGGTGTGTCTGTTCCGCAATCCAATGGTCTCCAAGCCGATCCGTATTACATCGGCGGATTGGGCACTGGACTCGGACAAGTGTTTCGCAACAACTTCTCCAGTCGCAGGGAACAGGTCTCGTTTCAAGGGTCGATCGGCAATCACGTTCGTCAAGCGGACTACGGCATAGAACAGTTGCAATTGCGCCAGAGCGATCTGGTCGAGCGCCGGAACATGAACGATATCGTGGTAAGCATATCCAACCAGATGACTGCGCTGCGGCAGGCCCAGGCGCGTTACCGGACCGCCGTGGATACCCGCGCCTTGCAACAGCAATTGCTGGAAAAGGAACTGCAGATGTTCTCCTTCGGAACGGCGACGATTACCGACGTGGTCAACTCCCGAAAAGGTTTGCTGAGCGCGCAATTGACGGAGGTTTCCGCGCTATCGTCGTACAGCCACGCAAAGATCGCCTTGGATCAGACGCTGGGTGAGACGCTGGAAGTGAATCATGTGCTGGTCGGCGAGGCATTGAAGGGGCAGGTCGATCGGGAGTCGAAGGCTCCTGCCGATCGGGACTAGGGGCTGGGGACTGGGGACTAGGGCTCGACCTTTCCACCACGCCAGTCCTTCCCAAGTCCCCAGGCCCTCAGATGCCATACTTTGAATAGTGCTCCCTGAAGCCCAAAGCCGAATACGGCGACTAACGCTGCTTGTCCTCGGCGTGCTGGCGTGCCTGCTTTTGCAGGGCTGTTCTCGCGACCCCAAGGTGTTACGCGAACAGTGCGTTAGCAATGGCAACAAGTACTTTCGGAGTGGAAAATACAAGCAGGCATCCATTCTCTACCGGCGCGCCCTGCAGTTGGATCCGAAGTTTGCGGAAGCTCATTACCGGCTGGGCCTAACGGCCATGGAGCTGAAGGATTATTCGGGCGCCGTGCGATCGTTGCAGCGGGCCTCTGAGCTGGACCCCTCTAATGAAGATGCGGCCGTCCGCCTGGCTGAAATTTATGTGGCCGCGTACATCGGCAATCCCGAGGTGAACAAGCGCGTGTTCGAAGACGCGAAGCTGTCGGTCGGCCGGATTCTGAACAGGAACCCAAAGTCTTATGACGGATTGCGCCTTGCGGCCGATGTGGCCATAGCCGCGGGAGATCGAGAGACTGCCATCCAAAGGCTGCGCGACGCTAACGCGTTGAAGCCCTGGCAGCCGGAAACAACGCTCGCGCTCTTGCGAAATCTGGTGGCCGCCAATCGAGTGCAGGAAGCGGAAAAAATTGGAAAAGAATTGATCTCGAGAAACAAGACTCTTGGCGCGGCATACGATGTTCTGTACTACGTCGATGTGCGCCTGGGCCAATATGACAAGGCCGAAGAGATGATGAAGGACAAGGTGGCGAACATACCTGCCGATGCAGGCAGCCGCCTGGAACTGGCCGCTTTCTATTACGCCAGAGGGCGCAGGCCCGAGATGCTGGCGATGCTGGATGGCTTGCGCTCGGACCAGAAGACTTTTCCGCAAGGGGAGGGCCTGGTGGGCGATTTCTACTTCAAGATCGGCGAGCTGGATACCGCGATTCAGACTTACCGGCAAGGAGAAAAGAACCAACCCAAGCTCAGCGTGATTTTTGATAAACGCATCGCGGAAACGTTGCTGATGCAGGGCCACTACGACCAGGCGGTCCAGATCGCGGAGAAGCTCCACAAAGAAAATCCAAAGGACGTGGAGGCGGCTGCGATCCATGCTTCTCTGTTGGCCCGCGGGAAGCCTGAGCAGGTACAATCGGCCATCTCGGAACTGGAAGCGCTGGTCGAAAAGCAACCTGGAAATCCGATGCTGCAGTTGAACCTCGGCCGAGCCTACTTTCTGAAGGGGGACCGGAACAGCCTGGACAAGGCCGCGCAGCATTTAGAGACCGCCGTGGGCTTGAATCGCGATTCTGTTCCGCCCAAGCTGGCGTTGGCTGACGTCCAATTGGCGCGAGGACAAAATCGCGAGGCAATGCAAGTGGCCGAGGATGCGCTGAGGCTGAGTCCGGGAAATATTCAAGCCCAGTTGGCGCGATCGACGGCCCTGGCGAAGATGGGCGAGACGGTCAAAGCGCGCGACGGATTGAAACAAATCCTGCATTACTTTCCGGACGTGAATGAAGCGCGCTTCCGGCTGGCTTCCATCGACTTCGCCGAGAAGCGCTATGCCGACGCCGAGGCGAGTTTCCTGGCACTGCTACGCGCGGGCGATTTGCGCGGAGTTACCGGAGTGGCGAGGTGTAAAGACGCACAGGGCCAACCTGCGGCGGCGGTGCAGCTTCTGCAACGCGAGCTCGCGAAGTTCCCCGGGCGCACCGACTTGCGATTGGGGCTGGTGGACGTGGAATACCGGTCCGGACGCTTTCAGGAGGCTCGCGCGGAGCTGGAGCAGCTCGCCGGCAAGAGTCCGGATTCCTTCGAATTGCAACTGCGCTTGGGAGACGTGCAAAACCGGCTGGGGGATAAATCAGGCGCTATTCAAAGCTTTGGAAACGCGCACAAGCTGAATCCGCGGGACCTGACCGCGGCGGTAGGTCTGGCTATCATGCTGGACTCGGCCGGAAAGATCGATCAGGCCCGCGGCGCTTACGAAGATGTGCTCCGGATCGATCCGGAGAATACCCAGGCATTGAACAATCTGGCGTACATCAAAGCCGATGAAGGCGTGGATCTCGATGTTGCACTCGGCTACGCCCAACGGGCTCTGCGGTATGCTCCGAACGACCCGGGTATTTCGGATACTCTGGGCTTGATTTACATCCGGAAGAAACTAACCGGTCAGGCATTGCAGGTGCTTCGAGACCTGGTGAATCGGGACCCATCGAATCCGTCCTTCCACATGCATCTGGGAATGGCTTTGTACGACGCGGGCGAGAAACAACAGGCCAAGAAAGAACTGGAGACTGCGTTGCGGCACAAGCCGTCGGCGACGGAGCAAGCCAAGATCAAAGATCTGGTGGCAAGGATCGGATAGTAGGCAAACCGCTGCCTTAAAAGCCGTGAAAAAATCGCTCTAAGATCCACACGGGCAAGAATGCCTGTGCCACTACTTCGGGCTGAACGATCGGAATAGCTTGGCGAGTGGATCAAAAAAGCGGTCCACTACGCGCTCCTTCAAGGGGATGATCGCATTGTCGGTGATGGTGATGCTTTCCGGGCAAACTTTCGTGCAGCACTTGGTGATGTTGCAATATCCGATGCCATGTTGCTTGCGCAGATCCTCGACGCGGTCTTCCACATCCAGGGGATGCATTTCGAGCGCGGCCGCGTAAACCAGGAATCGCGGGCCGATAAATTCCTGGTGCAAGTGATGATCGCGCAGCACATGGCAAACATCCTGGCAAAGAAAACACTCGATGCACTTGCGAAATTCCTGTACGCGGTCCACGTCTTCCTGCGCGATTCGCCACGTTCCGTCCGGAGCGTCCGGCGCGCGGGGCTTGAACTTCTTGATGCCGGTCTTCACGTTCATGTTCCAGGAAACGTCGGTGACCAGATCCTTAATTAACGGGAATGCTTTCATCGGCTGCACGGTGATGGGTTGCTCCAGCGGCAGCGTATTCATGCGCGTCATGCACATCAGCTTCGGCATGCCATTGATTTCCGCCGAGCAGGAGCCGCACTTGCCGGCCTTGCAGTTCCACCGGACAGCCATGTCGTTCGCCTGCGTGGCTTGGATATTATGGATGGCATCCAGCACCACCATGCCTTCGGTAATCTCGGTGGAGTAATCCTTAAACTCCCCGCCCGCACGATCGCCACGCCAGATCTTAAAGGTTGCGCTAGCCATTTACTTCATTTCCTCAATGATCCGCTTCAGCTCGTCCTTCATCTTGGGAAGCGGTTCGCGGCTCACCTGCATTTCACCGTCGTTGCCCTTGCGCACTACCAGGTTGAACGTGGCCGAGGCAGGATCCTTATCGGGGTAATCGTCACGGAAGTGCGCGCCCCGGCTCTCCTTGCGCTCCATAGCGGCGCGGGTGATGGCTTCGGAAACAGTCAACAAGTGATTCAGATCCAAAGCGGTGTGCCACCCGGGGTTGTATTCGCGATTGCCCACCACCGAGACATTCGCGGCGCGCTTGCGGAGCTTCTGAATGCCCTCCAGCGCCTGCTCCATTTCCTGCTGCACGCGGACGATGCCCACTTTATCCTGCATCATGTCCTGCAGATCGTATTGAACCTGATACGGACCTTCGCCACCGCTGCGCTCGAAAGATTCCAGAGACTGCCGGGAAACCTCGTTGACTTGCTCCGAGTCGATCTCGGCCGCGCGTTGCTGCTTGGCGAACTTGGCCGCGAATTCTCCGGCGCGTTTTCCGAAAACCAGCAGATCGGAAAGCGAATTTCCACCCAAGCGGTTTGCCCCATGCAGGCCCGCGCCACATTCGCCGGCGGCGAACAAACCCGGGACATCGGACATCTGGGTGTCGCCATCCACGCGCACGCCGCCCATCATGTAATGGGTGGTTGGGCCGATTTCCATGGGCTCTTTGGTGATATCGATATCGCCGAGCTGCTTGAACTGGTGATACATGCTGGGCAGCTTTTTCTTGATGTGCTCGGCCGCATTCGGAAGTTTCTCTTTGATCCACGCGATGTCCAGAAATACACCGCCGTGCGGGCTGCCGCGCCCCTCTTTAACTTCGCGCACGATGCAACGCGCCACGTGATCGCGTGTCAGGAGTTCAGGGGGCCGGCGTGATTCCTTGTCACCTTGCGTGTAGCACCAGCCTTCTTCAGGATTGTCGGCGGTCGAGGTCTTATAGTTGGCCGGGATGTCGTCGAACATAAATCGCCGGCCTTGATTGTTTACCAGAATTCCACCTTCACCGCGCACGCCTTCAGTAACCAGGATGCCGCGAACACTGGGCGGCCAGATCATCCCGGTGGGATGAAACTGCACGAACTCCATGTCCATCAGCGTCGCGCCGGCATGATAGGCCAGCGAGTGGCCATCGCCGCTATATTCCCAACTATTGCTGGTAATTTTGTAGGCTCTTCCGATGCCGCCCGTCGCCAACACGACGGCCTTGGCGCGGAACAATTTGTACCGGCCGCGCTCGCGGTCGTATCCGAATGCGCCCACCACGCGGCCACCGTTCGTGAGCAGCGCGATCATGGTGCATTCCATATGAAAAGCGATGCCCTGGTGAATGCCGTGATCCTGCAGAGTGCGGATCATCTCGAGTCCGGTTCGATCGCCCACATGGGCCAGCCGCGGATATTTGTGCCCGCCGAAATTGCGCTGCAGAATGCGGCCGTCCTTGGTGCGATCGAACAGCGCTCCCCAAGCTTCCAATTCGCGCACCCGATCCGGCGACTCTTTCGCGTGCACCTCGGCCATGCGTGGATTGTTCAGGTATTGCCCGCCGCGCATGGTGTCGGCGAAATGGACGCGCCAGTTGTCACGGTCGTCGACGTTGCCCATCGCCGCCGCAACTCCGCCCTCCGCCATCACGGTGTGAGCCTTGCCCAGCAGCGATTTGCTCACGACGCCAACCGAAACTCCGGCGGCCGACGCCTCGATGGCGGCGCGCAATCCCGCACCGCCCGCGCCGACGATCAAGACATCCTGTTCGAAGGTTTGATATTCCGCCATCAAAGAATTCTCCAATCCGTCCAGATGCCCATGGAGCACATCCTTACGTACAGATCGGAGAACGCCACCCAGATCAAACTGCACCACGCCCAGACCATGTGGCTCCGGTTGAGACAACTCACGCAGTCATAGGCTGTCTTGCGGACAGGCCGCCGCGAAAGCCGATCGTAAATACCGCCCACCAAGTGGCGAAGCGAATGGCAGCCCAATGTATAGCCGCCCAGAAGAATTGCGTTCGCGAGCAAGACCAATGTTCCGACGCCAATGCCGAAACCATTTTCAAACCACATTGCCTTCCAAGCGTCATGCGCCAGAAGTACGATGAAAACCAAGGCGAGATAGAGGAAATAGCGATGTATGTTTTGAACGATCAGCGGGAAGGATCGCTCACCGAGGTACTTTTTGCGGGGCTCACCCACCGCGCAGGATGGCGGATCGGCCCAAAAGGCCTTGTAGTAAGCGCCGCGATAGTAATAGCAGGTGATGCGGAATCCGCCCGGCGCCCATAGAACCAGCATCGCGCCGGTGACCCAGAGCGGCATCCATTCCGGCGTGCGTCCCAGCCAGGCGCCCTCGCCGGTGAGGTTGAATATTTCCGGCGAATACATCGGCGACAGGTACGGCCCGAAGGTGTAGTGATCGCCTTGAAATGCCGCCCAGGTGGAGTAGACCAGAAAGCCGGCCAATCCGAGAAATGTGAAAAGCGGCTGAACCCACCAAAAATCTTTACGCGCTGTTTGGCCGAATTTTCCGCGCTCCAGGGGGACATCGAAGGATGACATGGGTGGAACTTTCACGCTAGCGAATTGAGAGCACTGTCGTCAAGCTGAGGTGCGTCTGAATCTGTGTTCCCCGCCGGCTCCCGACTCTCCGCGAGTGGGGGGCGATCACGGCGGTTCAGTTGGAACGAGAGATCGGGCGCTGTGGAACTTCCGGGTGGGGTTAACTCCGCGGATGGGGGCGGCGCGGGCGGTATTTGTTCGTTTTGGGCCGGTGGACTTGGATTGATAATGAGTGTGCGTTCCTGGGATTCGGTTCGTTTTGCACTGTCTTGTTTTCGGGCGGCGCGATTCGATTCACGGAGGCGCTGGAGACGAAGTAAAGTGTTGAGGGCGCGGGTGTAAGCGCGTTCGAGGCGCGACTCCGTGAAGTTCAACATTGCCACGCATCCGGATTCTGAGAGCGTCCGGAATGCGAAGGAGCGTTCGACAGATGCAGGGTACGCCTCGTAGGCTGCATCGATCTTTTCCTTTTGTTTGTCCATTTGTTCCTCGAACAAGTCGGTCTCGATGTTCAAGAGGCGGCGCTGCCTCCATTTGGCGTTGACCATTGGCCACAAGCATCATCGGGACCAGCACTTCTGAGCGGACAAGCAGGGCCGTTGTGGAACCCCCTATTTCGACGGGACTGGTGGGCTGGAGGTCTTGGATGTACGAGTCGAGTAGCCCGGTGTACCTGTCGGCGCTTTCATTGGGCAAGACTACGGTGCGGGCAGTGAGTCCGTACTTGAGGGCGTTCATGGAGGAATGCTTGCGGCCTTCTTCGGTGACAGGCCCGTGGGATTTGCGCCGTTGGCACGAGCAGAATCGATTTTGCGTTTTGAAGACATAAATGCTCCTTGTTGTTCTGCCTAATAGTAGGGCCGACGGTTGAGGGAGGAGAGGCTGGGTTTCCTGATGTCGTTGGAAATGGGGGAGATTGGGCTGAGGTGGTGCTGTGACCCGCATCGGCGCCGCTGCGCGGTGCGTACCGGGCCGGATGAAAATGGCGGCGCGTCCGGCCGTTTCCGGATGGGCGGCGGAGTTTTACGTTATTGGCGGGGGTATTTTTCGTAGGAATCGTTTCAGCGAACCTCCAGTGGCGGACGGTGAATTCGATCGCGGTGATGTCGGCAGCAGTGTTGAAGGGGAAAGGAACGTGCAGTTGTTGAGTGAGCGGCGGAATCAACTTGTCGAAGCGATATTGCAGCGGTGGGAATGCACGGGAACCGAAGTTGGCGCGCTAGAATTTAGCTCACCACCCCTTGAGTTTTGCCCGTGAATAGCCACTTCTGCAGTATGGCGACTATACGCTCTCGTGAATTGG
>CATPCJ010000138.1 GCA_955652915.1 uncultured Bryobacteraceae bacterium | reverse complement strand
TCTCCCGACGGACTCAGCCGCACTCCGCGAAATCCCTGCTCCTCGACCAAGCGCGCCAGCCGATCGGGCGATGCCGCGTCTAGCGGATCCACCCGGCACACGCCCCGAAAGTACTTCGGATATCGCCGCAGCACGTCCGCGACGAAGCTGTTATCCCAGCGGTAACCAATATATTGAATGAGGACCGTCCGCTCCACTCCGTGCTGCTTCATTAAAGCCAGCAACATCTCCGGCGTCGCATCTCCATCCGGGGGATGCGTGGTCTGTTTCGCCCACGGAAATTGAGGATCGTGCTTCCACACATGTACGTGCGGATCGATGATGCGGTAATTCGGAATCGCCGCCGCGAGTGATGCCATCAGAAAATCCCGGCGCGCCCACTCAGACATAAATCGGTTCGAGCGACCTCACCACGTAGGCGCCGCAACGCTCGTAGCTGGCACGCGGCCCCTGGCGCGCGATATCCAGATCCACGCAGATCCAACCTTGGAAGGCCATGGATTTCAAAATCCGGTGGCAACCCGGGAAGTCGATCTCGCCATCGCCCAAATCGAAAATATTCGGAAGGAATTCCTGTTTGTTCAAACCTTCCCGTCTGGCGTCCTTGTAGTCCAGCAGCATCACGCGGGCCCGATACTTGTCCAGGACCGCGACCATATCCCCGCCCGCCAGATGAACGTGCGCGGTGTCCGGCGAAAAGTAAAACAGCTTCGGATCGGTCAGCGCCATCGCACGGGCCAGCTCTTCAATGTTCTCCACAAGTTGATTCAAGTGATTGTGCAGGCCCGCGCGGAAACCCATTTCGCCCGCAGTCTCGCCGATTTTGTTGAACGCCGTGCACATGTTGGCGAACGCGCCGGGCAATTCCGCACCCTTGGCCCGGCGCGACGGCGAAAACACAACCAGGTGATGCGCGCCGAAATCCTTCAGAAAAGTCATGGCCGTACGCGCGTCCGCCAACACCTTGGCGAGTTGCGAAGAGTCATGTGTTGGCCCATTGAACGATATGGCGATCACCTGAAGATTGCGCTTGGAAACTTCCTTTTCAAGCTCGGCCGAGGTGATGCCGTACTTCGTCAGAATCCCCGGAAACTGCGTCAGGCGGATCCCGATGAACCCCGTATCGCGCATCACGTCCAGAATCTCCGTGAACGGAACCGGCGCGAATGAATTCCACAAATTCGAACCCAAGGCCCACCGGACATTTTTGTTCGCAGGCAGACGCGAGGCCGCCCTGGCGAGAGAAGCGGCCAAACCCGCCAGAAGAATGCGCCGGCTGATCATCGCTGGCATGGTAGCACTGTATTACGAAGCTTTGAAAAAATCGCTCTAAGATGCACACAGGCAAGAATGCCGGAGCCCGGCAGGTTATCAACCTGCCCTACACAGGCAAGAATGCCTGTGCTACCCCGGCGGCTTCACACGAGTGTACCCGGTCTTGCCGTATGTGAAGATCACATCATAGGAGTCGATCTGCTGCTGATCCGGCGTATAGCCCATCATCTTAATCTGGTCGGCCACCACGTTGCGATTCCGATAGTACAGGCGGCAGACGAAAACGGGAGTCCATTCGTGGTTGCTGAAGGGATCGTCCAGGAAGAGTATGCGGGCGGGCGCCGGCATGCGAGTCCGAAGGTTGTCAAGCTGTACGATCAGCGGCCGGATTCCGCTTTCCGCGGCCGGATTCAAAGAGTGGAACCTGTGATAACGGAACAACCCGGCCAGACACAGCAGGAACGTGGCGGCTTCCAGCGCGATCCTCCCCGCGGGCTTTTTCGGAACGCGTCCGGAGAGTAAGCGGTCCCGTACGAAGACCAGCGTTGCGGCGAGATAGAGCGCGATGCCGAAGGCAGGTATATACATTGCATAAGCCCCGCGCACCGGAACGAACAAGACCGGCAGCGGCGTGATGAGCGTGAAGAGCAGCGCGAAAAGGAGGCAACGTTCGGGCGCCAGCAGTGCCGCCGCCAAGAGCAGTAACAATAGCGCGGCGCAAGTACCCGCGCTAAGTGCTCCGGGAGCTTGAGCCAGTATTTGGAAGTAATGAGCGAGGGCGCTGAAGTAAGTTGCCACGCTGATATGCAAGCGATAACTCTCATTCCCGATCAGCGGACTGGAGCTTGACAGCTTCCCGAAAATGTACGGCAGCGCGATCGCGGCCGAGGACGCTGGCGGCATCCAGCGGCGCAGTCCGATTCGCGCGGAAGGGGCAGCGTCTCGAAGTTCACTCCGCCCCAGCACTAGCTCATAAATCAGCAGGACGGCGGGCAGCGTGACGGCCATCTCCTTCGAATTCAAAGCGCAAATATTGAGGACAAGAAACGCGATCCATTGACGCGTGGTGAGCAAGCGATGGTTTTTGCGTACTCCAATATAAAGCCCGAGTGCAGCGAAGTAGAAGGTGAAGCACAAGACGTCGTAAATCGTTCCCGTGTTGTAGTAGAGTTCCGCAAAACTGGCGTTGAAGCAAAGCAGCAGAGCGGTCAGGATGCCGATCTCCCGCGTGGTAATGTCCCTGGCAACTCGATATAGAAGATAAAGGTTGACGATCAGGAGAACATAGACCGCGATTCTAAAAGGTAGTGCGTTCAAGCCGCCTACGGCGAACAAAAAACGGTACGCCAATGCACCGAGGGGCCGATAGCCGGAACTGAAGAAAAGAAGATTTTCCTTAACCAGGCGGAGGATGGGTTTTTCCCAAGCCTGGTAAAGATTGAGCATGTCATCGTTGGTGAAATCGGCGCGGAGACCAACGCGGGCAAATCGCAGGAAAACGTAAAGGATCAGGCCTCCCTGGAAGATGAGCAGGACTCGTTCCGCGGTGGAAACGCGCGGGGTTCCAGCAGCGGGCTGGATTGTTCGAGACTCAATATACTCCTGCATCCGGAAGCCGATGCGATATTCTAGCACCCGGCCGTTTCTTCCGACTGCTCGTCTTCGGTCAGAATCCGTGTTGGCCGGCGGCTATGTGAGATTTGAGATTACCGTTCAACCCGACAGATAAATTATTGGCCACCGATGAACCAGACCTGGCGGAAGGTAGTCGCATCTTGAACCAGTAAGCCTTCGTCCCTGCGCGGCAAAAGGAGAAAAAAGGACGCTCGCAATAGCACGCCATCAGCTCTGCCAACCCGGCAGGTTCACCAAGTCGATCTCTACATGTTGTAGAAGAACTCTTCGTACACGATCTTGCCGTCGGCGACTTTGTAGACGGCGACCTCCTCCATTGTGAACCGTCTGCTTTCCGGCTTAAAGGTGACGTCGAGCTTGAAGCCCACCGTGAAATGCGAACCCGCGACGAGCGGACCGTCCACAGTGGCCGAGTGGATTTCGTGGTTAGCGGTCCACCATTCGCCCTTGGCTTGCACGGCTGCAAGGCCCTTCGCCTCACGCGACCCTCCGGGAGGCGCGCTGGCTTCAATGCTGACGATATCGGGCGAGTAAAGGGTGTTCATGGCCTCGTGGAACTTGCCCTTCGAGCAGAGTTTGACGAGGGTGTCCGCAACTTCCTGGGTAGTCATGTTCGATCTCCTAGGCATATTTTCGCAGGTTTTCATTACGTCAATATTACGGAACTCCCTATCTTGATTCCCCCTTACAGGTGTCGTGGGCAACAATCGGCCTCGGGGTAACACGTCCAGTACGTCCCCTTCCCTCGTCCGCCGCTTTGCCCCCGGGAATTTTTGAATAGGTAATTGAGGTTTCTGGAAATTGCCAGTGATTTCCGGCAGCGAGGCGGTCAAGGCATTCCAGAAAGGCCCGATACGAATTCGACCAGCAGCGCGGGAGTCACATCATTCTCCGCCGGGCCGATCCGCCGCACAGGCGCCTCTCCGTTCCGAACCATAAACAACTGGCCACGGAAACACTTCGAGCGCCTATTCGGGAGGCCGGTTTTACAGTGGAAGAGTTCGCGCGGCTTCTTTGACGATCATGAGTGCGGGTGACCAGTTCAGCAGGTGGGACTCGAACCCATCCCTAGGTTATGCTCCAATATCGCCGAAAGCCCCCAGCCCCAAGTTGTCATAATAGATGTTGCTCCGCATCCTGCCATTGACCCTCCTGCTGCTTCTGTGCTCTTGCGCGCACTATCCTGAGAGCTATCCGCCGCCGGAGCAGCGTCATTCGGAGCCTGGCGAAAATCCGGCTCCGCTCTCCATGATGGTAACCATGAGCGACATGGAGGCCCCGCTGCATTTTGTCAAAGACATCGATTTAGAAGCGCCCGCGGGGACCATATGGCGTTGGGTTGGACCGCAAGCGACGCTGAAGGTTCTCGCGCTGAGCACGCAGAAGCTCAAGTTGAGCGTGGACTTCTCGTTGTGGCCCACGGCCTTCGAACAGACGGGACCTGTAGAGCTCACATTTTCCGTGAATGAGCAGCAGCTCGACAAAGTGCGGTACACAACGCCCGGGTCCAAACACTTCGAGAAGCCGGTTCCTTCGGATTGGTTAACCACGGACACGGACTCGACGATTTCGATTGCCATCGACAAAATGTTCGTCGGCGAGGATGGCAAGAAATTCGGGTTCATCCTCTCCAGCGCCGGTTTTGTTCAGTAATGCGAACGGTCCTCTCTATCCTGTTTGGGACGGGGCTCACCGTGTCGACTGCCTGGGCTCTCGGCGCTATCCTCATCCGCAAGCTGTCGCTGGTTTTCTACCGGATGGAAGAGGTGTTGTTTTCATTCTTGATTGGGTCGGCGTGTCTGAGCGCGATTGTGTTCGCGCTGGCGACGGTGGGGCTCGCACGCACGGAAGTTTTTCTGGCACTGGCTGTGCCGGCACTCGGCTATGCGTTGTTCTTGGGCGCGCACCGGTCCAGGTCGAGCAAGTTTGCTCCCTTGCCTCAAGTCTGGAAGTGGATCTTCACGGTGGCCTTCAGCGGCTTCACCGTTTTATATTTTCTCAACGCGATGGCGCCGGAATCGAGCCCGGACGGAATGGCGTATCACCTGGGCGAGGTCGCAAAGTACTATCGGGCGCATGGGTTCGTGCGCGTCACGACAAACTTCTTCGCCAATCTCTCGCAAGGCATTGAGCTGCTGTTCCTGTACGCGTTTACGTTTGGCAAACACTCCGCCGCCGCGCTGGTTCACTTTACGTTCCTTGTGTGCGTGACGTTCCTGATCCTTGCCTATGGGCGCCGAATCGGCCGGCCGGCGGTGGGCGTGGCGGGTGCATTGTTTTTCTATGCCAGCCCGGTCGTGGGACAAGATGGATCTATCGCATATATCGACGTGGCCGTCGCGGCGATCGTGTTCGGACTGTTTTATTTGCTGCAGATCTGGGATGAAGATAAGAATTCCAGGCTGCTGGTACCCATAGGGATGCTGGCGGGTTTCAGCGTGAGTGCGAAGTACACCGCTTTTCTGGCAGTGCCGTATGCCATCGGGTTCATTGGCTGGAAGCTCTGGCGCGCGCACAAGCCGGTGCTGCGGCCGGTGTTCGCCACATCGCTGTTGATGCTGGTTTTCATCGCGCCGTGGTTGATCAAGAACTGGATTTGGATGGACAATCCCTTGTCGCCGTTCGCGAATCGGCTGTTCCCGAATCCGTATGTTCACGTTTCGTTCGAAGACGCTTGCCGGAGATCCATGCAGCTCTACGACTTGAAAAGCCGCTGGGAAATTCCGCTGCAGCTCACGATCAAGGGCGATTTACTGGTTGGATTCTTCGGGCCGTTATTTCTACTCACTCCGCTGGCGCTTTTGGCACTGCGGCACCGGCCCGGACGCCAATTGTGGCTGGCCGCGATCGTTTTCGCGCTGCCGTATTACGCAAATATTGGAACCCGTTTCCTGATTCCAGCCGCGCCATTCCTGTGCCTGGCGCTGGCCCTCGCATTTGCGAATCTCGCGTGGCTGCCGATGATGCTCACGCTGGCACACGCCATTAGCTGTATCCCAATTGTTCAACCAAGCTACACGGCTGCCGGTAGCTGGAGACTGGAGAGAAGCTCCTTTCGAGCGGCGTTTCGGATGGAGCCTGAGGAGGAATATCTTAGCCGGAATGTTTCGCAATTCAACGAGGCTCGCTTGATTGAGGGCTTGGTCCCGCCGGGCGAACGAGTGTTTGCGTTCGATCCGACGGCGGACTCTTATCTCTCGCACGAAATTCTGGTGAGGTATCAGGCAGCGTTCAACGAAGTGCTCGGCGACATCATGTGGACGCCTCTGTTCGATGGCTTTCAACCCACGCGGCTGCTCACGTTTCACTTCCCGCGGCGTGAGTTTCGAAAGGTTCGGGTAGTGCAGACGGCGCAAGCGAAAGATGTGTCGTGGGGGATAACGGAATTACGGGTTCTGGAAGGTGGCCGTGAACTTCCGCGCGCACCGCAATGGCGGCTGAAAGCGCATCCGAATCCGTGGGATGTGCAAATGGCGTTCGACAACAGTCTGGCGACCAGGTGGAGGAGCTGGCAAACAGCCGAGCCGGGCATGTTTGTCGAAGTGGATTTCGGAAATGTACAAGCGGTTGACACCGTGACCGTCCAGACATCGGACGAAGGTTATCAGACGGCCGTGGCGTTGGAGGGCATGGATACGAACAGTAAATGGACGACTCTTGCAAAGAACGCGCAAGAGACCGTTGTGCGTCCCACGGTGAATCCGCGGCGGGCCGCGACGGCGGAGTTGAAGATGCGCGGGATCAGATACGTGATGGTGGAGAAGGATGATCCGCGGTCGGACGATTTTCAATTGCACGCGGAGTTGTGGGGGATGAAGTTGATCGGAGAAGCGGGACCAGGACGGTTGTATCATATCGAATGAAATATTTTCTGAGTGTCTTCCTCTCCAGCGCCGGGTTTGTTCTGTAATGCGAACGGTCATTTCCATCCTGTTCGGAACGGGACTCACCGTGACGACTGCCTGGGCCTTGGGCGCTATTCTGATCCGCAAACTTTCGCTGGTTTTCTACCGGATGGAAGAGGCGTTGTTTTCATTTTTGATCGGCTCGGCGTGTCTGAGCGCGATTGTGTTCGCGCTGGCGACGGTGGGCCTGGTCCGCAAGGGAGTCTTACTGGCGCTGGGCGTGCTGG
The DNA here is from genome assembly GCA_955652915.1 of uncultured Bryobacteraceae bacterium. Lineage (GTDB taxonomy): Bacteria > Acidobacteriota > Terriglobia > Bryobacterales > Bryobacteraceae > Palsa-89. The sequence goes on along the minus strand of CATPCJ010000138.1, from coordinate 10,485 downwards.
CCATCGGCTATGCGTTGTTCTTGGGGGCGCACCGGTCCAGGGCGAGCAAGTTTGGTCCCGTGCCTCAAATCTGGAAGTGGATCTTCGCGGTGACGTTCAGCGGCTTCACCGTTCTGTATTTTCTCAACGCGATGGCGCCGGAGTCGAGCCCGGACGGAATGGCGTATCACCTGGGCGAGGTCGCGAAATACTATCGAGCGCATGGGTTCGTGCGCGTCACGACAAACATGTACACCAATCTCTCGCAAGGCATTGAGCTGCTGTTCCTGCACGCGTTTACCTTCGGCAAGCACTCCGCCGCCGCGCTGGTTCACTTTACGTTCCTTGTGTGCGTGACGTTCCTGATTCTTTGCTACGGGCGCAGAATCGGCCGGCCAGCCGTGGGCGTGGCAGGCGCATTGTTTTTCTATGCGAGCCCGGTGATAGGGCTGGATGGATCCATCGCTTACATCGACGTGGCCGTCGCGGCGATCGTGTTCGGACTGTTTTATTTGCTGCAGATCTGGGACGAAGATAAGAATTCCAGGCTGCTGGTACCCATAGGGATGCTGGCGGGTTTCAGCGTGAGTGCGAAGTATACTGCTTTTCTGGCGGTACCGTATGCCATCGGGTTCATTGGCTGGAAGCTCTGGCGCGCGCGTCAACCGGTGCTGCGGCCGGTATTCGCAACGTCGCTGCTGATGCTGGTTTTCATCGCGCCGTGGCTGGTGAAGAATTGGATTTGGATGGACAATCCCTTGTCGCCGTTCGCGAATCGGCTGTTCCCGAATCCGTACGTTCACGTTTCGTTCGAAGAAACTTATCGGAAATATATGCAGCTCTACGACTTGAAGAGCCGCTGGGAAATTCCGCTGCAGCTCACAGTGAGGGGCGACTTGCTTAATGGATTCTTCGGGCCGCTATTTCTGCTTACTCCGCTGGCGCTTTTGGCGCTGCGGCACCGGGCCGGACGCCAATTGTGGCTGGCGGCGATCTTGTTCGCGCTGCCGTATTACGCAAATATTGGAACCCGTTTCCTGATTCCAGCGGCGCCATTCCTCTGCCTGGCGCTCGCACTCGCATTCGCGAATCTCGGGTGGCTGTTGCTGGTGCTCACGCTGACACACGCGATTAGCTGCGTGCCACGCGTTCAACGAATTTACACTGCTCCGCCTAGCTGGAGGCTGGTGAAAAGCTCCTTTCGAGCGGCGTTTCGGATTGAGCCCGAAGAAGCATATCTTAGCCGGCGTGTTTCGCAATTCAATGAGGCTCGCTTGATTGAGCGCTCGGTCCCGCCCGGCGAACGAGTGTTTGCATTTAACCAAATGGCGGAGTCCTATCTATCGCGCGAAATTCTGGTGAGGTATGAGGGAGCGTTCAATGAAGTGCTTGGCGACATCCTGTGGACGCCCATGTTCCGCGGCTTTCAACCCACGCGGCTGCTCACGTTTCAGTTCCCGCGGCGTGAGCTCCGAAAGCTGCGGGTAGTGCAGACGGCGCAAGCGAAAGATTTGCCGTGGGGGATAACGGAAATGCGGGTCCTGGAAGGCGGCCGGGAACTTCCACGCGCACCGGAGTGGCGGCTGAAAGCGCATCCGAATCCGTGGGACGTGCAAATGGCCTTCGACAACAGTCTGGCGACCAGGTGGAGAAGCTGGCAGCGAGCCGAGCCGGGCATGTTTGTCGAAGTGGACTTCGGAAATGTACAAGCGGTTGATACCGTTACCATCCAAACGCAGGAAGATTATCAGACGGCCGTGGAGTTGGAGGGGATGGATACGAACGGCAAATGGACGACACTCTCGAAGAACGCGCAAGAGACCACTTCGCGCCCCACTGTAAGTTTGAGGCGGGCCGCGACGGCGGAGTTGAAGTTACGCGGGGTCAGATATGTGATGGTGGAGAAGGACGATCTGCGGTCGGACGATTTCCGGCTGCATCCGGGACTGTGGGGGATCAAATTGATCGGAGAAGCGGGTCCAGGACGGTTGTATCAGATCGAATGAAATATTTTCTGGGTGTGGACGGCGGGCAATCCAGCACTACGGCGGTGATTGGCGACGAACTGGGGCGCGTGATCGGAATGGGGCGGGGTGGACCTTCGAATCACGTAGGCGCGGCGGAAGGCAGAGCGAAGTTCGTCAATGCCGTCGAGGAGTGTGTGAACGAGGCTTGCGCGCAGGCTGGGCTCGATGCGGCGAGTGCGCGGTTTACTTCGTCCTGTCTGGGATTCAGCGGTGGTCCGGCCGACAAGGAATCGATTGTCAACGAAATCCTTTCCAGCGAGCAAACGCTGGTGACTCACGATGGTTTGATCGCGTTGTCCGGCGCCACGGCCGGACAACCCGGGTTGATCGCGATCGCGGGCACCGGATCGTTTGCGTTTGGCCGCAATGCCGCCGGCCAGACCGCGCGCGCCGGCGGATGGGGTTACGTTTTTGGCGATGAGGGCGGGGGTTTCTTCATCGCCCGGCAGGCCTTGCGCGCGGCGCTTCGCTTCGAAGAAGGCTGGGGACCGCACACCGCGCTGCGGCCGATGTTCCTGGACGCCACGGGCGCCGCGGACATCAACACTTTGCTGCACCGGTTTTATACCACCGAATTTTCCCGCCCGCGAATCGCGGAGTTTTCAATACTTATCAATGCAGCCGCAACGAGGGGCGACGAAATCGCGCGAACGATTTTGGATGACGCCGCGCGGCAACTTGTGCTGATTGTGGAGGCCGTGCGGCAGCAATTATTCGGACCTGGAGAAGAGGCGCTGGCGGCGTATGTTGGTGGAGTGTTCCGGAGCAAGATTCTATTGGATCGATTCCGGGCACTGTTGGAGGGGGCGGGGAATCGCGTGTCGGCGCCCATTCATGGTCCGGCCGCGGGAGCGCTGCTGGAGGCCTATCGCGCGGCGGGAGCCGCTTGCACGCTATCGAATGTTCCGGAGGAAAAATCATGAAACTGATTCTCGTTTTAATGGTTGGAGCGAGGGCGTACGCGGCCGAGCCCGATTGGCAACAGATCGAAAAGCATTCGCTGGAATTCCTGCAGCAGTATGTCCGTATGCGATCGATCAATCCGCCGGCCGACACCGCCGAGGCCGCCAAGCTTTTCCAAAATGAACTCGAAAAGAACGGGTTGACGCCGAAGATTTATCACAGCGGTCCCGGCGGGCAGACGAATCTGGTGGTGCGGCTGAAGGGCCGCGATTCTTCGAAGAAACCGCTGCTCCTGCTCAACCATTTTGACGTCGTGCCGGTGGATGAGAAAGCTTGGGGCATGGATCCCTTTGGGGCCATCGTTCGCGACGGCTTCATCTGGGGCCGTGGCACGCTGGACATGAAGGGCATCGGCGTTCAGCACCTGATGGCGTTGATCGCCCTGCACAATTCGGGAATTACGCCGTCGCGCGACATGGTCATGATTTCCACCGCCGACGAAGAGAGCGGGGGCGAGCGCGGAATTCAATGGATGATCGCGAACCATTACGGCGAGATCGACGCGGAGTACGTGCTGGACGAGGGCGGAATGGGCAGCCACGACGCGCTGGCGCCAAACAAGTTCGTGTTCGGTATTTCGGTGGGTGACAAGGTGCCGGTGTGGCTGCGTCTGCGCGCCAAGGGAACCGCCGGCCACGGTTCGCAGCCGATTCCCGATAACGCAAACCTGATCCTGCTGGAGGCGATTCGCAAAGCGATGACCCTGCCGGAAAACGACAAGGGAAGTCCCGTGGTGGAAGAAATGAAGCGGAAGATCGGCGCGCCGTTGTCACAGAATAAATTCACGTCGGCCATACAGCGCAATACCATCTCGCTGACCACGCTTTCGGCCGGCGTCGGCTCGCCTCCGCGCGTGAACGTAATTCCTTCGAGCAGCGAAGCGGGACTGGACTGCCGTGTCCTGCCGGGAACGAACACGGACGAATTCATTTCCGATCTGAGGGCCCGAATCAACGATCCGCGAGTGACCGTGGAGATCATCAATGTGGCGCCGGACCCGGGCGTGAGCCGCACCGATACGCCACTATACCGCGCAATTGAAAACGCGATTCTGAAGCATCACCCGGGCGCGATCGTGACGCCCATGATCGTGCCGTTCGGGACCGATTCCGCGTTTCTGCACCGGCGCGGCGTCATCAAATATGGGGTGACGCCCATGATTCTGGATACGGCCACCGCCGCCACCATGCACAGCGATCGGGAGCGGCTGCCGGTGGCGGAGTTTCTAAAGGGGATCCACATTTTTTACGACGTATTAGCATCGGAATTCTAGAACATGCCCAAACTTTCCATTCGCGATTTAGAGCTGAAGAACAAGACCGTTTTCATACGCGTTGATTTCAACGTTCCCCTGGCGCCAGGAGGGCAGGAAATCACCAGCGATAAACGCATCCGCGCATCGCTGCCGACTATCCAGTACGCGCTGGATCAAGGCGCCGGCGTGATTCTCGCAAGCCATTTGGGACGGCCCAAAGGCAAATCGAATCCGGAGATGAGTTTGAAGCCCGTCGCGGCCCGGTTAGCGGAGCTGCTTAAGTTACCCGTGAAAATGGCGCCCGACTGCGTGGGACCGGAAGTGGCGAAAATGCGCCCGAAGCCAGGTGAAGCGCTGCTTCTGGAGAATCTGAGATTCCATCCCGAGGAAGAGAACAACGATCCGGAGTTTTCGAGACAGCTCGCGTCGTTGTGCGACGCATACGTAAACGATGCCTTCGGATCGGCGCATCGCGCCCACGCGTCTACGGCCGGCATGACGAAGTTTGTGCCCCAGGCGGCAGCGGGTTTGTTGATGGATAGAGAACTCGAATATCTGACGAAAGTGACCAAGAACCCGGCGCGTCCTTGCGTCGCGATCTTGGGCGGCGCGAAGGTATCCGACAAGATCGAGGTAATCGAAAACCTGATGAAGCTGGTGGACCAGTTATTGATCGGCGGCGCGATGGCGTACACGTTCATGAAGGCCCAGCAGCAGGCGATCGGAAAATCGCTGGTGGAAGGCGACAAAGTGGATCTGGCGCGGGACCTACTCGCGCGGGCCGGAAACAGGCTGCTGTTGCCGGCCGATCACGTGGTAGTTACAGAGTTGAAGGCCGGCGCCGATTCGCGCGTGGTGCGGGAAATTCCGGACGACAGGATGGGAGTCGACATCGGGCCGGAGACCATCGACGCGTATTGCAAGGTGATTGCCCAAGCGAAGACGATTATCTGGAATGGTCCGATGGGCGTGTTCGAGAAGCCACCCTTCGATGGGGGAACGGTTGCGATAGCGAAAGCAGTGGCGGCTTCGAGCGCGGTTTCCGTGGTAGGTGGCGGAGATTCGGAGAAGGCGGTGAAGTCCGCCGGCGTGGCGGATAAGATTTCGCACATCTCGACGGGCGGCGGGGCGTCACTGGAGTTTTTGGCGGGCATGGAGTTGCCAGGCGTAGCCGCGTTGAGCGAGAGGCAGCCCTCAAGAATTTAGATCGTGTGTTTTCATGTGGGGCAGATTTTCAATCTGCCGCCGATTGGTAATCGGCCTCTTCAGTGAGCATACACAATTACGGGCCGATTACCAATCGGCGGCAGGATGCCATCCTGCCCCACACGGCAGGCAAGAATACCTGTACTACAGCAATATCGCCAGCCCGCTGATCACTGCCGCCACCATGGCCCACGTTGTCAACAGAGCATGATCGATCAAGAGCCCGGCAATTGCCGGAGCCACGATCGCCGCGATCGAGTTGAGCGATTGCGTCAGCCCCAGCACCACGCCTTGCTCGGAGCGTCCAGCCTTCTGGGTGATCAGACTTGTCAAAGCCGGACGCACCATTCCGGTACCAGAAGACGCCACCGCACTGACCAGCAAGAGCAAGGGGATTCCATATGTGAACCCGAGCGCCCCGAGTCCCAGCAGGGCGAAGAGAAAACCCAGTCGAACCAGGAGTGTTTCGCCGAACGTCTTCACCAGCCGCCCCATCAAGCCGCCTTGCAGGATCACCCCCAGCAATCCGAGATAGGCATAAACGTATCCCACTTCTTTGGGCCCGAATGGGTGACGTTCCCATTGGAAACGCCGTTCGGCAAACAACGGGAAGCCGGTAATGTACATCGCGAAGGTCATGGCGAAGGCGAGGAATTGCCAGAGCAGCGAGGCCAGGCCGGGTTGGCGAAAGTAGCGTAGGTAGTTGCCCCAATCGAGCACGGTGAACTTGCGCGGAGTAGCTGCGTCGCCGGCGGCCGGTTTGGTGGAGGGCAAGAAAAAATAGGTAGCGAGAATGCTGGTTGCCGACAAACCGGCAGCGGCAAAGATGGGGTATTGATAGCTGAACTGCGCCAGGTAGCCGGAAATTCCAGGGCCGATCAGGAAGCCCATGCCGAAAGCAATTCCTATCAGCGCGAAAGATTTTGCCCGGTCTTTCGGCTCCGTTACGTCCGAGATGTAGGCTTGAGCGAGCGATAGATTTCCGGCCGTCAATCCATCGATAATGCGCGAGAGAAAGACGATCCACAGCGCATTGGCATACGCCAGAATCAGAAAACCGATCAAGGTCCCAACCTGGCTGACCAATAACAGCGGCCGCCGTCCAGCGTGATCCGACATGCGGCCAAGGATCGGTCCGGCGATCAACTGGCAAAATGCGTAAGTGGAAACCAGTAAGCCCACCACGGCCGGCGATGCACCGAATTTTTCCGCATAGAACGGCAGCAGCGGCAGGATGATGGTGAGTCCCAGGACATCAACGGAAACGATCAGGAAAATGGGGAGGAGTGGAGATTTATGCAAGCAGAGTCAGTACGATGGTAACAGATGCCGTCATATGGCTGATCAACTCTATCTTTCGTACTGGCTGAGAAAACACACCGGGCAGAACATGCTGCGCCACTATGAGACGGCATTGAAGCTCTTTCCATTTTCACGGCTGTCGCGGAGCCCGTCCACGTTCAAAGTGATCCCGCTGGATTACGCGGAACCGGCCGTGTTCGAGGCCGCCTTTCCCCCGCCGGTGGATCTGGAAGACGTGCTGACGGCCGCCAAGGAATTTCAGAATGCCGACTCCTGCTATCGGCTGGAGACGTTTTGGGACTTGTGGCAATTCGAAACGGATTGGCAACTCACGCCATCGCGGGTCGCGCTGTGCTGCCATGGACCGGAATTCCAGCGCGAAACAGACGAGCATCTGTGTCTTGAATTCGGCATCGACGCTCACTTTCTACCGCAGTCCCGGATTCCGGGCAGCTTGCGGATGATCCAATCCAACATTCAAAGTCTGCTGAAACTGGTGCACGATCTGGACGATGCCCTGCCTGTGGAGACACGCCAGTTATGGTCGGAAGGCGGGGAGAATTTTTCGGACAAGCTGCATCATGCGCTGGCCGGCGAACAAGAGCGCTAGCCTAACGCCCGAGGTCCGTCTCATTTGGAAAACTCGATGGAATTCGATTCTTAATTCCCGCGGCATTCGTGGCGGCGTCCGACGGCCAGGGCATAACAGATGACCGCGGCCGCGCCGGCGACGTGTTTCCACGGGTGGCCGCCGGCCGGAATGAGTTGGCCGATCTGCCGATCGAACAGCTCCGCTATTTTCGCCAATGAATACAATCCGAGCATGCCCCAAGTTCCCGCTGCGCTCGAGTAATACGGCGGAAAGAACAGCAACATGGCCGGGATCGTGAGCATGGGAATGAATTGAACCAATCCGTACCATCGCAGATCGCCTGAGAATCGCCAGTAGACCACGGACAGCGCGCCAGTGAGGAGCAGCGGAATCAGTGCCCGGCGGCCGGCTTTCATGCTGATCCTCTCGCCGATCGTTGTCGATAGAATCGACATGAAGACGAAAGTCATCGGAAGCCGGTCCCAGAACAGAGTCTGCGTGGTTGGGTAGAGATGATAGTAACCCGATCCGAAGGCCGTGAGCGCGACCCCGAGCAGCAGCACACCGTACGCCGAGCGTTCCCACTCGTTAGCGAAGGCGCGGGGAGCGTGCAGGGCGCGGAACCCGATGAGCGCCGCGATCAAGAAGGCGGCGTTCGAAATCACGTTCCAGAAATTGGGGATGCCGAAGATGACCGCATGGCCGGCGAAGTCATGATAATGTTCGTCCTGGTGGATCGCGGGGACCGCCACCAGCACCCCAACAATGCAAAGCAGCATTGCCAGGCTGATGAAGATTGATAAAGTCTGATGTCTGCGGCCACTGTGCATAGCTCGGATGGTGCAACGTCAGCACCATCGTCGATGCTGTGTGTTTGCAATCGTTTACAGATTTACTTCCAATCCGAACTGTGGACGAGTGTGCGCTTACTGTACTGAGGTGTACATGCAGTGTATGCCGATGAACGCCCATCTTTAGCCTGTCCAGTTAACTCTTGGACCACTAGTGCCCGCCGCCGGATCGCCGCGCCAGCAGTTGCTCAATGGCATCCGATAGCATCTTGGGCAGAAACGGCTTCTGCAAAAAAACAACCTGCCGTCTCAACTCCACCGGCAAGCTGGCGACAAAGAAGGGCGACCCGCTGCAGATTAGATACAGCAGATCCGGCTTGATTGTCAGCATCTTTGTCAGTAACGTTTCACCCGGCATGTCCGGTATTCCCAGGTCGGCGATCACCAGATCATAGCGGCCGGGTGCCGCGGAAAATGCCGTGAGTGCCAGCAGAGCTTGGGAATGCGCATCCACTTCAAAGCCCAGCCGCTTTAGATGTCTTTCGAGCAACCGCAGCAAAGGCAATTCGTCTTCAACCAGAAGAATGCGTGTGCCGGGCACGCTTACCAGATGGCCAACGGGGTCTCGCCCGGGCTGAAGGCGAGTCCCAGGCTTAGCCGGTTCGAGTCCTTTTGAAAAAGCGTGTTTTGCGTGGTGTAGTGGCGGTAGTCATAACGCAATTGCAGGTGGGTTGCTTGCAGCAATTTGTACGTAACTCCGAAGCCGCCTTGCAGGTTGGTGTACTTGCCCAAGGTTTGGCCCACCGCTGAGAGCTCGTTGTAAGCGGCGTTGGCCCCCACATTCAGGCGTCGAAATCCGCCATAGGAATATCCCAGGGTGCCCGCGTTTTGCCGTGACGTGAGGTAAACACCGTTGCCGGGAACCACGCCTAGCGAGTAGCCAATGGTGAGGGACGATCGATCGAAGCGGCGAATCAACCTTGCTTCCACATCGGGAGCGTACAGGACCCGGAAGAATGTCACCACGGCCACATCGCGGCCGACAATCGCGGCGATGGCCGGATCGAGCGATACCTGCGTCAGCCCCAAAGACTCCACTCGTACGCCGCCGCCCTGCACGCTAAAATCCCACTTGCGGCTCAAACCCACGGAGTATCCAATGGTAGAGGTCTGAAGCTTCGCGTTCCCAAAGGTTCGCTGGAAGTCAAAATACGTGTAATTGTACGCGACCGAAACCGTCTGCCGCCGGGTAAGCCGATACGCTACGTTTGCTTGCGCATTGTATCCGTTGAGTCCCGCCAGCGCCAGGGATGAGCGCCTGACAATGAAGCCTTCTCCACCCAAACCAATCGAGAGCCGCGCGGTGTGCTGCCAATTGAGATCCACCCTGGACTGAAGGAAGTTGGTGCGCGTGTCGAACAACTCGTTCGCCGGAACTGCAAAGAGATCGGTATTGGTAAGGGGCAGATAGGCGAAGCCGCCGTTACTGAGCGTGCTGGTGCCGACGGTTTCCTTTAGATCCAGACTGAGCCTGCGCCGGAGCTGGTGTGCATACGCCAGATTTAGAAATTGATCCGCGCCGCTGAAGCTGCCACTGGAATAATGCCGGTAAGAGCCCTTGTAATCCAGGCTCAACCGGTCTCTTCGCCACTTTCGCGTGCCGAGGACTCCGAAACCGGTCTCTACGCCGTACTGCGATCCGACGTTCAGAAGGTTGCCCTGCCCGTTGGTTGCGAGCGGTGTCAGGCCAGAATCGTAGATGCCGGTGACTTCGCCATAGAAGCGGAAGTCGATCAGCTTTCCACCCCGCTCGCCGATCAGACTTTTGTCGCGGCTGAGAATCGAAGGTCCTTCGTACGTCTGATTGGCCTCCGCCTGCTTCTCTTCCGGAGTTTTCCGCTCCTGCTGCTTCTGCTCTTGAGTCTTCTTTTGGTCGTCTGGCTTTTGCTCTTGCGCCAGGGCGAAGCCGGCCATCAACAGCGCGCCGCAGACAATTATCGGTTTCAACCCCATGCTCCTGTCCATACATTCCCGCCAGATTATGTTTTGCATCTAAAAGTCTGACGCCTGTGCATCCTGATGTCAAGTTTAGCGCTTGCCGGCCCGGCTATGATCGACTAATATGCGTTTTCACACAGAACATCTGACCTTCAACACTAAGAAGCATCGGCAGTTTATCAACATCACTCCAGAGGTGCAGGGCGCGCTCGAGAAAAGTGGAGTCCGGGAGGGCATGATCCTGGTTTCGGCGATGCACATTACCGCCGGCGTTTGGGTCAACGACGCCGAGGACGGACTGCTGGCGGACATCGACGAATGGCTGGAAAAACTGGCTCCCTATCGCGACGATTACCGGCATCATCGTACCGG
>CATPCJ010000137.1 GCA_955652915.1 uncultured Bryobacteraceae bacterium | reverse complement strand
TAACATCACGGCGGAAATCACCGGCTTTCAGAAGGTGACGAAAACCGGCGTACCCGTGGAGACCAACCAAGTGGTTCGAACCGACATCGCGCTGGCGGTGGGAGCCGTGACGCAGACGGTTACGGTGGAAGCGACGGTAACAGCCATCAAAACGGACGACGCCAGCGTGTCCGAAGTCATCGGGACTCGTGCCATAGCGGACCTTCCGCTGAACGGCCGCGACCCCATGCAACTCGCGATCTCGACGCCGGGCGTGCTTCCAGGAATCAAGTCTTCCGCCACTGGAGTTCCGCCCGGCGAGGATTTTAACGGCGCCGGAACGCGCGAGATTCAGAACAGCATGTCGCTGGACGGCATCAGCATCATGAACAATCTCATCACCACCACCCCCACGCGGCCGATGGTGGAAGCCATACAAGAGGTCGAGGTCCAGACCGGCACCTACTCGGCCCAGTACGGCGCATATCTGGGCGTTCACATCAACATGGTCACCAAGTCGGGGACCAACTCGCTGCACGGCGCCTTGGTCGAGTTCCTGCGTAACCAGGTGCTGGACGCCCGCAGCTTCTTCACCTTGCCGACGCCCGCGAACCCGACGGCGGCAAAGCCACCGCTGAGACAGAACCAGTTCGGTTATGAAATCGATGGGCCAATCGTCATTCCCAAGCTTTATAACGGCCGGAACAAATCCTTTTTCATGTCGTCGTACGAAGGCCACCGCCTGGTGCAGCAAGCGACGTCGCTATCGACCGAAATGCCGGCGGCTTTTTTCACCGGTAATTTCTCGGCGGTGCCAACCAGCAGCATCACCGGTGGCGTCATCAAGGATCCGCTGAACGGCAACGCTCCGTTTGCGGGTAACATGATCGGGTCATCGCGTATTTCGACGATCGCCGCCAAGCTGCAACAGTATTATCCGGCGTCCAACTTGCCGGGGTTGACCAGCAATTATTCCGTGCCGGTCCCGACCACCATCGGAACCGACCAGACCGTGGACCGCATCGATCAGAACATCGGCGACAAAATCCGGTTGTACGTGCGCGCACACTACCAGACTGAGAATGTGTTCGCCGGAAATGCGATCCCGGTCAACGCCAGCACCATTCCGGTGAAGACGTCCAATTACACCGTCGGCTACACGCACACGCTGACGCCGAACCTGGTGAACGATTTCCGCGTGGGACGACATCGGCTGGACACCGACAACCTAAACTATTTCACGGTGAACGGACTGAAGGACGCCGGCTCAAGTCTGGGAATCGCGCGTTTCACCGGTGACGTTCAGTTCAACAATCCGGGCATTCCAGAATTCAACATCACCGGATTCAATGGATTGGGCAACTCCGGATCCGACTGGTACCAGGCCGACAGCACCTATCAGCTTTCCGACCAGATCAGTTGGAACCATGGCTCGCACAACATCATGGCCGGCCTGGAATTCCGCAGGCTGGCAACGGCGCGGGAGGCCACCAACAGTCCACGCGGCGCATTTACTTTCAACGGAACGTTAAGCGGTTATGCGCCCGCCGATTTCATTCTCGGAAATCCGCAAGCCTTCACCACTCCAGGTCCCGAAGTGCACGGACACGTAGCTGAATGGCGAGACGGATTCTTCGTGCTGGATAAATGGCAGGTTAGCCGAAAGCTCACTTTGAACTATGGTCTGCGCTACGAATTGCCGACCGTGGCGTACACAGTCAACGGCAATGCCACTGAGCTGAATCCGAGCCAGACTGCAATCGTGGGAGGGACGCCGGGCTTCCACTTCACCAATCCCAACCATTCCGATTGGGCGCCGCGCGTGGGTTTTGCATACCGTATCAACGAGAAGACGGTGTTCCGCGCAGGTGGCGGCATCTATTACAATCCGAACCAAACCAATAGCTACAGTTTCCTGAGTAATAATCCGCCGTTCGCGACGATCTTGACCTGTACCTATTCGGTCGGATTGACTCCGGTCAGCTTGAGCAACCCGTTCAGCTCGGCGGGAGTCTGTCCCTCCGGACCATCGGTCGGCACGATCGCGACCGCGCCCTGGAATCAGCCCACGGCCCGCATGAATCAGTGGAGCGCCGGCCTGGAACGACAGCTTTGGGGAGGTGGCGGTTTGGAGCTGCAATATCTGGGCTCGCATTCCTACCATCTGGACCGCAGTTACTACAACAATACTCCGCTGTTTCCCGGACCAGGGTCGGTCAACACGCGGCGGCCCAATCCATTGTTTGGCGTTATCCGGACCATCAACAACGATGAAATCGCCAACTATGAAAGCATGAGTGTCATCTTTCGCCAGCGGCTGACGCATGGCGTGCAGGTGCTGGCAAGCCATACCTGGTCGCACACGCTGGACGCCAGCACCGACTCCAACGGCGGAGGCACGCCTTTGATCCCTTATAACTGGAGAGCCGACTACGGCAATTCCAACTGGGACATCCGTCACCGCTTTGTGGGTCAATTCGTTTATGAGATCCCGTTCTTCGCGGTTTCGAATCCAGTGTTGAAGGGTGCGTTTACTAAATGGCAGGCCAACGCCATTATCACGCTTCAAACCGGTTTACCATTCAACGTGTCCACTGGAACAGACACCGCCAATACAGCCTCGCTGGGAACGTACCGGCCGAATCTGGTTCACTCAGCCACTGCGGATTGCGGCCGCGGGCACCTTGTGGGATGCATCGATCCGACGGCGTTCACCGTCGCCAATTTGTATCCCATTACCACGAACTATGCTTACGGAAACGCCGGCCGGAATTTGCTACATGGTCCGGGCGCGGAAGTTGTGAATTTCTCGTTGTTCAAAAGTTTTCCGATCAAGGAGCGATTAAGGTTCCAGTTTCGCTTCGAGACGTTCGCCCTGTTCAATCACACGAACTTTAACAATCCGTCGGCGACATTTGGCACGGGGTCCTTCGGGAACATTACGGGTGCGAGCGGCAACCGCAATATTCAGCTCGGGGCTAAGCTGCAATTCTGAAATCAAATATGAATGCATTACGAATAACATTTCTTACCGCGGCTGCATCCTGCTGCCTGGCTCAGACGCAATACGACCTGTTGCTGCAGGGCGGGCATGTCATCGATGCCAAGAACAAGATCAGCGCCGTGCGGGATGTCGCCATCCTCGACGGAAAGATTGCCGCGGTGGAAGCGCGCATCGATCCAGCGAAAGCACTGAAGGTCGTCAATCTGCGGGGGCTTTACGTGACGCCCGGGTTGGTGGATATCCACGTACACGTCTATGCGGGCACCGGTGAGCGAGGGTCCTATGCGGGAGACAACAGCCTGTATCCCGACGGATTCACCTTTCGCGCCGGCGTGACCACCGTGGCGGACGCCGGATGCGCGGGCTGGCGCAATTTCGAGGACTTCAAGCAGCGCATCATCGACCGCGCGAAAACACGGGTATTGGTTTTCCTGAACATCGTTGGAAACGGCATGCGCGGCGGCAAGTACGAGAACGATCTCGCGGATATGGAGGCGAAGCCGGCGGCCGAGATGGCGCTTAAATACAAAGGGCTGATCGTCGGCATCAAGACCGCGCATTATGCCGGGCCGGAGTGGACGCCGGTGGAACACGCGGTGGAAGCCGGCACGCTTGCCAATATTCCGGTGATGGTTGACTTCGGAGCGAATCGCAAGGAGCGGCCGATGAGCGAGCTGGTCACGAAGAAGCTGCGTCCCGGCGATATTTACACGCATTGCTATTCGGGGCTCAGAAACGAACTGGATGAAACCGGACACGTCAATAAGGCGATGTTTGAAGCCAGAAAACGCGGCGTCATTTTCGACGTCGGCCACGGCGGAGGCAGCTTCGCATGGCGAATTGCCGTGCCCGCGATCAAGGAAGGATTCTTGCCCGATTCTATTTCCAGCGATCTGCATATTGGCAGCATGAATTCCGGCATGAAGGATATGCCGAACCTGATGAGCAAGTTCCTGGCGATGGGGTTGTCTGTCGACGACGTGGTGGCTCAATCCACTTGGAATCCAGCACATGAGATTCACCATGAGGAGCTCGGGAACTTGTCCGTAGGGTCGCCCGCCGATGTGGCTGTTCTCAAGCTGGAGCGCGGAAATTTCGGCTATACCGACATGTACGGAGCGCGTCTGAAGGGCGGCCAGAAACTAACGTGCGAGCTTACGCTTCGCGACGGGAAGGTGGTTTACGACCTCAACGGAATCACGCGTCCGGACTGGAATACTTTACCGTCGAATTATCTGCAGACCGGCGATGCCAGATGGGATGCGGTCACGCCCGCGCCACGCAAACGCCCTTGAGAGACTGCAAATACACTTTTTGGATCGCAGCCTCTTAGGGCCAATGCACCGGTTCGAGAACAGCCCTTCCCAACAACAATCGGGATTAGTCTCGTGAAACGCCCTTCTCTAAATGAGGAGGGGTGGGGAGCGTTACCAATCCCCGATTTCAAACTGACCCACTACGGAAAGGGTAGTCTTGTATTCCGTTAATATTTTTGCTTTTTTCGGCCAAGACTACCGACAAGCACCACCCTGTGCGAAATCAAACCGAGCCATGGCCGTAAGGGAGCGGTAACGCATCCATGGGCATCCGCTCCGTTACGGTCACGGCTCGGTTTGGAGACGTGAGGCAGTGAGGTGATCGAGCTACTGGAAATGCGTGGAAAGGTTTTGAGCCAGCATTGAATCGTTCTTCGCGGCGCGAGCCTTTCGCAGATGCTCGTCGCGTTCCGAGGGACGGGGCGGCGAAGAGGCCATTATCGCGGCGGCGAAATGCATCTCCGAAGAATCGGGTTGGATGGCCAGCGCCTTCTCGACAAACTGGTAGCCATCGACTCCGCCGGTCAAGTCCTCTTTGTATAGCCACTCGATCTGCTTGAGCGACGAAAGGAAATAGCCATAGTCGAAAATCGCGGCGGCCCCGGGCGTCTTACTCGTCTCCGCGGCAGCTTCGCGGGTCTTCAACTGAGCCAGCAGTGTTCTGGCGGCTTCGTGATCCCGCGAGCCATACAGCACAGCGCGGCGCAGCGTTTCCATGCGCACCAGCACCGTCGGCGTCCGATCCAGAATTGCCACCGTATCACCGGCGAGATTCTTGATGTTGTACGATTTATCGGGATTGTCCCAATTCGATCCGCTACTCCAAGGGAGCGATTTCGCGCCACCGATATCGTAGGGATGGCAAATAAGCGGCGGTCCCGCCTGGGCAATGAATATCGTTCCCAGCGCGGCGAAGCCGATTGTAACTAGCAGAGTATTTCGCATTTTGTTACCTCCGCATGGGAAGACGAGAAAGAAGACCAACTGTTAACCTGAAATTTGTATGTCAGAGACCCTGCGTCCTCCCACACGGCTATTATTCGGACCGGGACCGACGATGGTTGAGCCGCGTGTGACCGAAGCGCTGGGGAAACCGATCGTGGGGCCGCTGGATCCATACTTCTTCGAAGTGGCCGATGCCACACGCGAATTGCTGCGGCTGGTTTTCGGCACGCGTAACGAAACGACGCTGGTGATTCCCGGCACTGGCTCGTCCGGCATGGAAACGGCCGTGGCGAATTTCGTGGAACCGGATTCCAAATTCGCAGTCTTCGCGAATGGATATTTTTGCGACCGGCTGTCGGAAATGGGCGCGCGGCAAGGCGCCCGCGTCGTGCGTCTCGAGAAACCTTGGGGCGAAGTGTTCGCCTACGAGGAAGCCGCCGAATTCGTGCGCCGCGAAAAGCCGGCAGTGGTGGCATTCGTGCATGCCGAAACATCCACGGGAGCTCTACAGGATATACGCGCGATCACGAAAGCAGCGCGCGAAGTGGATGCGCTGGCGATCGCCGATACGGTAACGTCGCTGGGCGCATTACAGGTTGGCGTGGATGAAGCGGGAATCGATATTGCGTACAGTTGTTCCCAAAAAGGCTTGAGCGCTCCGCCGGGCCTCTCGCCTTTCACCGCCTCGCCACGCGCAATGGAGCGGCTGAAGACGCGCAAGACTCCCATGCATCACTGGTATCTCGATTTGAAATTGCTCCGCGACTATTACGATGGCCGCAAATATCACCACACGGTTTCGACGCCGCTCTTTTACGCATTGCACGAGAGCCTCCGTTTGATCCAGGAAGAAGGATTGCAGAACCGTTTTGACCGGCATCTGCGGAATCATCTGGCGCTGGTGCGAGGATTGGAAACCCTGGGTCTGGAGATGCACGTGGCGGAAGGGCATCGCATTCCGAATGTGAATACACCGCGTGTTCCGGGAGGAGTGGAGGACGTGAAGGTCCGAAAGCGTCTGCTGGAAAAACATGGAATCGAGATCGCCGGCGGTTTTGGGCCGCTGGCCGGAAAGATTTTCAGGATTGGTTTGATGGGGCCTCTGGCAAATGAATCGAGCGTGAGCCTGTTTCTCGACGCATTCCGCGATGCAATACGAAATTAGATGAGAGCCGGTGTTACATATCGGTTCGAAGATGAAGTGGGGCGGTACGAGGCTGCGTTGCGCGAAGTTGGGATCGAGCCCGTTCGTATTTCACCTTTCGACGCGCCGCCGCTCGATTCGCTGGACGGTCTATTGTTAAGTGGAGGAACGGACATCAACCCCGCGCTTTATAGCGCCCAGCGGCATCCTGCAACAGAAGACCCGGACGATCCCCTGGACGAGCTGGAAATGGGGCTGCTGCGCGATGCATTGTTGGCCGGTCTGCCCGTGCTGGCGATCTGCCGCGGCATGCAACTGTTCAATGTCCTTCACGGAGGAACTCTGATACAACACCTGGACAGTCATGATTCTCCGGAGGCGCTGCACGATATTCAAGTTGTCCCCAACTCGCGACTGGCGGCGATCATGGGCGAAGGAGAACATGAAGTGAACTCGCGTCACCACCAGGCGGTAACTCGTGTGGGCGACGGCTTGATTGTCTCGGCGAAATCCAGCGACGGTGTCATCGAAGCTTTGGAGCGGCCCGGCCCAGCCTTCGCGGTGGCGGTGCAATGGCATCCCGAAGATCGAATCCTGGTGAGCGATGCGGATCGAAAATTGTTTCAGGCGTTCGCGAGCAACGGGGCCCAGCAGAACCGCGACCGTAAGGGAGCGACGCGGTTGCGAGTACGGTGACCTGCGCGAACTCCCTTACGGTCGCGGTTCTGTCGCGCACCCGAGCGGCGGCTCCCTAACGTCAGGCGAGCGAACATCCTTGAGAGTGGCCATCCATCCGGCATAGCCTCGGCTTGCTGAGTAGGAATCCTCTTCCAGCGAGAAAGCGGCGTCCAGGCGAGCTCCCGCCGGGAGTTCTGTTGCCCGATCGGCGAAGTTCCAGGCTTTGGAGAACAGACTTTTTCCGTTCTGTCGAAAATGCACACGCAGATGTTTTTCCTTCAGGACGATAGGCCTGGCTGCGATCTCTGCGTCCAGAATCGCCAACATCGGAGGTGGATTGCCGAAGCCGAATGGCGCCATGGAAAGCAGCTCTTCGACGGCTGGCCCGGTGGTCAGCTCTTTCAAATCGACGAACGCATCGATAGCCAGTTGCGGGCGCAGGTCCGCCGCGGTAAGGCGCTCGGCGGCGTAAGCGTTGAGACGTCGCCGAAATTCAGGAACCGATTGCGCGGTCATGCTGAGCCCGGCCGCTTGCCGATGGCCTCCGAAGCGCGTGAAAAGATCGGGCATCGATTCCAGCGCGTCCAACAAATGAAAAGGCGCGATGCTTCGGCCCGATCCTTGCGCCAGGCCGTCTTCTTCACTCAGTACGAACACGGGACGGTAGAACCGCTCCACCAACCTGCTGGCGACGATGCCCACCACGCCTCGATGCCAATTTGGTCCGGCGAAGACCAGCGCGATTTGATCGGTCTCCACTGGAACTTTCACGCATTCTTCCAGAACCAGACGCACGATTTCGGCCTCGGTTTGCTGCCGCTCCCGATTGAGCGAATGAAGCTGACGGGCCAGCGCGCGGGCAGTCTCAAGATCGTCCGCGAGAAACATACGGATGACCTTCTCCGCATCGTCCATGCGGCCGGCCGCGTTGATTCTGGGCGCGAGCTGAAATGCCACTTGCCGCGCGCTGGGCGAAGCGCCGCCCAGCATGCCGGACACCTCGAGCAGGGCTTGCAGACCGGGATTGCGCGCCCGGTTGAGTCCCTGCAGCCCGTACTTGACGATGATGCGATTCTCACCCAACAACGGCACGACGTCGGCCACCGTGGCTAGCGCAACCAGTTTTAGAAACGACTTCAGCATGCGGGCCAGTTTCTCCGGCGGCCAGTCCAGCGTCGCCAGCAGCGCGTGCACCAGCTTGAACGCGACGCCCGCGCCGCAAAGATTTTTATCCGGATAATTGCAATCGCGGCGATTCGGATTCAGCACCGCCAGCGCGGGCGGCAGCTCGGCTTCGGGAAGATGATGGTCCGTGACGATGACGTCGATGCCCAGCTCGCGCGCTCCACGAACAACTTCCGACGCGCGAATACCGGTATCCACGCTGACGATCAAGCGGACACCCATCGCCGCGGCGCGCTCGATCACTTCGGCCCGCATGCCGTAACCGTCTTTCAGCCGGTGAGGGACATGAAAACCGGCTTGGCCTCCCGCCATTTCAATTGCCTTTTTCAGGATGACAACGGAGCTGGTGCCGTCGACGTCGTAGTCGCCGTAGATCAAGATCTTTTCGCCGCCGGCGATAGCCGCGCGCAGCCGGTCCACGGCCTGGTGCATTCCGGTGAGCAGCAGCGGGTCATGCAGGTGCTCGATGGACGGCGACAGAAATCGCCGGGCGGCTTGCGGATCGTGCAACGCGCGGCTCAGGAGCACACGCGCGGTAAGGGGTTGAACGTGCAGCGCCGCCGCAAGATCGCGAACCACCCGTGGATCGGGGTCGGGCACAAGCCACTGAGCGGTGGGCATGTTGGACTAATTCTTCGAGAAATATCCACTCATCGGGGGATCGTTATCGTCCTCCGCTTCGGCGTCCAGCATGTGGATCTCGTCCATGATGTCCATGTATTCATCATGCCATTCAGTGTGGAGATCGAAGATGAATACGCGGCTTTGGTGATCGAAGGATAATTCAATTACACAAATAAATCCGTCGTACATGCGCAAGGCGTTCAACCGCCGCTCGAGTACACCGGACTCATTGCGCGGCAAATTGCAATCCGATAGCCGTTCGATCGCATCCGTCACCTGCTCCGAAGTAAACTCACGCTGGTGAAAAACGATCACCTGCGCCCCGGCGGTTCGCGCCGCTTTGATAAACAGCCTGTAATCCGGATATTTTTCGCAGTCCCAGTAAACTGACGACGTCGATTCCAGCATGCGGGAGTGTCCGTAGAAAACGGCGACGCCGGATTCTTCCAGGTATTGTTCGATCTCGGTTTTAAGGGAGTCCAGGTTAGGTTTCATTGATTCCGCCCCGGCCATGCGATCGCTCCCTTACGGTCGCGGTTCCTTCGCCGGTGAACACTAGGGTGTCGCTTCGCAGGGCTAGGTCGCGCGCGGACGGTGTGATGATGGACTTTGGTCCGACGTAAATCTTTTTAGATTGTCCGATTGCCTTGCGAACATCGTCCTCGCAGACGAAATCGGCGATTGGAATTGGGGGCGCGTCGGGCGGCGGAGGTAAGGAGGGAGCGCTCGGCGTACGCTTGGCGGCAAGAAAGCGGTCGACCACGGAGGAAATCACGGGCGGCGCCTGCTCCACTCCCCGCTTGGCAAGATAGCGCTCGACGGCAGCCACCACGGCCGGCCGATCGATGCCGCCAATCGTGTTCGATGGTTCAGAATAGCCAAAAGCTTCTTCCTCTTTTCGCGCCACGTATGCGAGCCTCTTGATGTTTATTAGATGGAGCGGGCCGATGTTGTCGCTGGTACTGTTGCCCGCCACGGCGCCGCAGCCCAGCGTCATGGCCGGAAAAACATTGGTGGTGATTCCGGTGGAGCCTTGCGGCGAAGGCGTGTTCACCAGCACCCGGAAGGCGGGCATGCGCAAACCGTATTCCCTGATTCGCGCATCGTCCGAGGCATGGATCACCGCGGTGTGACCCAATCCGCCGAAGCGAAGGATGGCCTCGCAGGCATCCACGGCCGCGGCGAAATCCGCCACAAAATAAACGGAGAGAACCGGCGACAGTTTTTCGGCCGAGAGCGGATGCTGCTTGCCGACGCCCTTGATCTCAACCACCAGTATGGACGTGTCCGCGGGAACCTCAAAGCCGGCCATTTGCGCGATTCGCGTGGGCGACTGGCCGACGCAATCGGGATTCACAGTGAACCGCGGCGTCAGCAGCAATTTCGCCAGTGCCTCGGTTTGCCTGGCGTCGCACAGGAAAGCTTTGCGGGTTTTCAAGGCAGCCATGATGCGCTCGCGCAATCCGTGCTCGGCAACGACGGCCTGTTCGCTGGAACATACCGTTCCAAAATCGAAGGCCTTGCCTTGCACGATTTTGGCGACCGCCTCTTCAACGTCGGCCGATTTGTCCAGCAGCACCGGCACATTGCCGGGCCCGACTCCGTAGGCCGGTTTGCCGCTGGAATAAGCAGCGCGCACGATGCCGCTTCCGCCTGTTGAAAGAATCACGCCGGTCCGATGGTGCTTCATCAGCGCATCGGTGGCTTCGATCGTGGAGTTGTTGATGCACTGGATAAGCCCGTCCGGCGCGCCCGCTCTTACGGCGGCCTGCTGCATGACGGCGGCGGTCTCGCAAGAGCAGAGTTTGGCGCGCGGGTGTGGGCTGATCACGATGGCGTTGCCGGCCTTCAGTGAAATCAGAGTCTTGTAAATCGCCGTCGAGGTTGGATTGGTGGTTGGAAGAATGGCAGCCACCACTCCCATCGGCACGCCGATCTCGACGATTTTCTGCTCGGGAAGCTCGCGGAGAATGCCGATGGTTTTCATTCCGCGCATCGCGCGTGGAAGCACGTCGGAAGCGAGCAGATTTTTCGAGAGTTTGTCTTCCGCTTTCCCGTAGCCGGTCTCTTCGACGGCGAGTTCCGCAAGCCGGCGCGCATTGGCGCGGGCGGCGGAAGCAACCGTTTCCACGATGGCGTCCACTTGATCCTGCGAGAAAGTGCGATAGATTTGCCAGGCTGCGTAGGCCTCCTCGACTTTTGAGCGGACCTCCTGGACGGAGATGAGATCTTGGTCTTTGAGCATGGCGGACATGGAACGCGCTCAGCTCGGACTAGACTATCAGCCCAGCGATTTGTCGCCCTTTTTGGCTCCGGGCAACACGGACTCGATCTCGGCGTGCGGGGCGGGAATCACGTGCACGGATACCAGTTCGCCCACGCGGCGCGCGGCGGCTGCTCCGGCGTCCGTGGCTGCCTTCACTGCGCCCACGTCGCCTCGCACCGTCACGGTGACATAGCCGGCGCCAATGTACTCCTTTCCCTGCAGAGTGACTTTGGCTGTTTTCACCATCGCGTCGGCCGCTTCGATGGCGCCGATCAATCCTTTGGTTTCCACCATGCCGAGGGCTTCCATGGGTATTCCTCCAGTGCGGACGAGATTTGCCCGAACACTACACGTTATCACACCTGTATCGCGTGCACCAGAATTGGCAGATGTTCGGATGATGCCACGGTTCTGTTCGAGTTCCGCTACCCTCGGAACAAAACTCTGACACTGACCGTCTAATGGAACTGCGCTATGAAACGTATACTACCTCTTTTGTTTACGGGGCTGACAACGCTCTGCCTGGCACAACAGCCGAAACCGCAGCCCGCTACCGCCGCCGTTCTCCGCGCCTTCGATACCCACAACATCGTCCTGTTCGGCGAGTATCATGCCTGCAAGGAGGAGCATGAATGGCTGCGTGCACTTGTCACTGCACCCGAATTTGAGGATCGCGTGGACGATATCGTGGTGGAGTTCGGCAATTCGCTCTATCAGAAATCGGTAGACCGCTACATCGCGGGCGAAGACGTCCCATTCGCGCAAGTGCAGCAGGCGTGGCGCAATGTTGCCGGCGCGATCGGTCCGCCTTCTCCGGTGTACGAGGCGTTCTTTAAGGCTGTGCGCGATGCCAATCTCAAAAGACGGGGGAAGCATCAAGTGCGCGTGGTACTCGGAGACCCTTATGCCGATTGGGATGCGATCAACGATCGCGAGGACCTGGGGCCGTTCGTGGCAAACCGGGATTCGTGGTTCGCGCGGGTGGTGAAAGACGAAGTGCTCGCTAAGAACCGGCGCGCGCTGCTGATCATGGGCGGAGGCCATTTTTTGCGGCGCAATGGACCGGGTGAGATCGAGAAACAGCTTCGCGCGGCCGGAGCCAGCACTTATCTCATTGTCTTCGGCACGAACGCGGTGGGCGGCTACGACGATCTGGACAAGCGCTTCGATGCGTGGTCCCTGCCGGCCATTGTCGAGCTTCGAGGTAACTGGGTTGGTGAACTTCCCATGATGCCCGTGCTCTTCGGTGGAACCGCGGCGCCGACACCGATGAAACTCGGGGAAGTCGCGGATGCGCTGCTGTACGTTGCTCCGCGCGATGCTCTGACTCAGGTGTTTATGCCACGGGCAGAACTGGATGGTACTGCTTACGGGAGGGAACTGGATCGGCGACTCATGATTCAGGTTGGCCGAACGATGAACTTTCTGCGTGATTCGCATGAGGCACCATTGTTTGAACGCCCACGCGCGCGCAGTGGTGGTGGCCCGCCGCCGCTTCCGCCACCGCCTAAGAGCATGCACGATCCGCTGCCGGCGCGGCCACCTTCGCGGTGAGGTGGCGCGGACTTCAGTCTGCTGCATCGAGACTCGTCTCGATGTTCTGGGAGAAGAGCCTCGAGACTAGTCTCGAGGCCGCAGACACGAGTGTCGCGCCACAGAAGGAGTGGCCTTCTAAAAGGCGAAGCGCATTTGCAGGTCGATTTTGCGATTGTAGGTGGTGCTTTGTCCACCGCCGAATGGTCCGCCGAAACCGCCTCCGGACAAGCTGAGCGACTGGCCGAAGTATGGCGACGACAGGTTCCCATTCGGATTCGCGAAGTTCGGATGGTTCAGCACGTTTTGCGCATTCACGCTGACCGTCAGGTTGTACTTTTTGGCGGCGGCGCCACCGCCCGGTCCGCCGATCATGATCATCGGGCCACCACCGCCACCGCCAGAAGGTGGAGGTCCACCGCCTTTCATCATGCCGCCGGGTCCAAATCCACCCGAATTTGTTTCTCCTCGATTGCCGAACGACCAGGTCTTGGCAACGCGCAATTGCAGCATGACACTGCCTGGTCCTCGCGCGAAGTTCCGTCCGATGGTGGGAATTCCAGGAGCAGGGCTCAGATTGAAACAACCGAATCCTGGTCCATATTTCAGATCGCCGCCATGGCAATCCGCCAGGCTAACTCCCGATACCAAGGCCGGCCGTTCGCTCGCGACGCCAGTATGATCTGGGTCGCGGCCGGTGGTGATGTTATAGGGGCTGCCGCTGGACGCCATCAAGAACGGACTGATGCTGATGTTCCGTGGAAGCGGTAGATTGGTTCCGATCACGGCTCGATGACGAACATCGCCGAAGCTCGACGGGCCATATTCGGCGCGGAGATTATAGGGATTAGCCGGTACGCCATTGTCATCCTTGCCATAGGAGAGTCCATAAAATCCGAACAGGAACATCTTCTTGTAATTCACGCTCGGACTGAAAATGAGCTGGTGGATGCGGCTGAATCCCGTGCTTTCCGTCAGCTCTCGCAATTGCCCGTCGCCAAATGGGAAGACGCCCGCGATGGGTGCGTTGATGTTGCGCAAGCGCTGCTGATGGACGCCGCGATTTTCGACATACTGCGTGCTAAAGCGGAAATACTTGTTCACCTGCCGGTCGATACCCGCGCTTAGCTGATAGTTCCTCGGCGCGCGGATATTGCCATAGAGGATCTGCAATTGCTGCGGCTGTCCGCTACTGGTGAGTGAGGCCAGGGAGGGGATGATGAGCGACCCGTCGGGGTTCCGGAAAAAATCGGGGTTCTGAAGGAAAAAGGATTGTTGCGTGACGCCGTTGAAACGCTCCGTCTGCAGATCGACCGAGTCCGCGATGCGATCGTAGAAGATTCCGCCGCCAGCGCGCACAACGGTCTTAGCCGGCTTCGATGCCGTGCCGCCCACGCCCCACGCGACTCCCACACGCGGCGCCCAGTCGCCATGGTCGTGAATGTTGGTCTGCGTTTCGTAGCGCAAGCCGTAGCTCAATGTTAGATTGGGCCGCATTCGCCAATCGTTGTTGATGAACAATCCAACATCGAACTGGCTCACCGAGGTGGTGGGAATTCCACCGCTAAGGTTGAATTGCGAAGCGCCGCCCCCCAAAGCTTGGATGGCAGAACCGGAAAGACCCATCTGCCCAAACAGCAGAGTTCGACGGTAGCGTTCGAGCGCGGTGAGATCGGCCACCGATCCGGGAATCGGCTGGTTATTGGAATCGAGATTCGGTCCTTTGCCGCCCAGGAATGTGTATGAACCACCAAAATTATTCACCGAAGTATCGTTGATGAAAGCTTGCCGCAGACGGCCTCCCCACCGCAGCACTTGCGTTCCACGAGTGTAGGTGGTGGTGTTGGTCAGCTCCCAGCGATTCTGAATATTGCCCGAGTTGCCGATCTGCGCGCCGCCGCCGGAAAACGCATCCTGCACGCTGATGGCGGGCTTGGTGTTGTCGCCCGTATTCGTTTGACTGGTACGCATGTATTGAAAGCGAGTTTCGTTGACGGCCTTCGCGCCGAGTATCGCGGTCTCGGTGAGCTGCAACGAGTTTTCCGAGCCATTCGAATTGTAAGCGCGCGTCGCGAGATTGAAACCGCCGATACCCTGCTTCTCGGCTGAATTGCTGGAGTACTGATAGCGCAGCACCAGGGTGTTGCTGGAATTGATCGTATAGTCGATGCGCGGACTGATGCTGGTGCGTGTGCGCGGCGTTACGACCACCTGATTCACCGCTACGGGATTGAAGCTGCTGTCCAGCATGGTGGCGATAATGAATGCGTTTTCGTCGATGGCGCGCCGTTCCATGTTGAACGCGTAAGACGCTTTGTTCGCCTTAATCGGCCCGGTGAGGCTTATGCCAAAGAATTTCTGCTGATACGGCGGCCGATCGGATTGCTTGAGCAGTGGACTTCGTGAATTGAAAATCTCTTTGTTGAATTGACCGAAGAATTGCCCGTGGATCTTATCCGTTCCGGGCTTGGTGAGAATCTCGATGCGTCCAAATCCAGGCCGGTCGTACTCGGCCGAAAATGGATTCGAGTTGATCCGGACCTCGCGGATGGAAGACTTCGGAGGCATGTTGCCGCCCGTGAAACCATCGATATAAATCTGCCCGCCGTTCGGCCCGGCGCCGGGTCCGGCCATGGCTTGCAGCTCCTGCTGCAATTCGTCGGGATCGTCTGAAAGTGCCGCCAGTTCTTTTTCGTGCAAGACCAGCGCAGTGCCGTTGGCAGTGGGATCGGTGCTGACGCTGTTGGCTTCGTCTTCAACATTCACGACCTGGGATTCCGCTTGAATTACTAGTTGCGAATTCAGCTCGGTCGCTGCGGCGATGTCGACCTCGGTCTTCTGATCGACGCTGAAACCCTTGGCGATCACGCGCACCGTGTACTTGCCGGGCCGCAGCGTGGCGAACGAGTACCGGCCCAGATTGTCGGTCTTGGTGCGTTGCTCGCCGCTGGGACCAAGTAACTGGACGATAGCTCCAGGAACGAACGCGCCGGATGGATCGGTAACCAAGCCATGCAAACTTGGACTGGCGGCCGGCTGCGCTTGAACGAAGGCCAATGAGCCTATAAGAAGTCCCACCACAACAAACAGCATCAGTACACGCTTCATAGTTCGCTTCTTTCCGCTACGGATTTATTCCCGGTAGATTCAAACTGTCCAGGCCCGTGGACAATCCGCCGAGTGAAGGTGCTGCACCTGCGGGACGCGCGCCGCCTGGCGCCGGCATGGTGGCCATCCTGATCAACATGTCCGCATTCGAGAGTAAAGTAATAGCGGTGATCTCATCGCTCTTGGCGCCCTTGGTGCTGGAGACCACAATCATCTCGCCGGGCTTCAAGTCTTCCAGTTTTGCGGAGGGCATTCGCTCGATCATCTGCGCTAAGTCCGGTTGCGCTCCGCCTGGACGCATCCCGCCTGGAGCCGGAGCGCCGCCTGCCGGCGCCGCCGGTGATCCCGCGGACTTGGTCTGCGCTCCGCCGGGCGCAGGGCCGCCCGGAGCGCCACCGAAGCTCGGCATTTTCTTGAGCTGCGAATCGGCGGTCAACTTGATTAAGAGCGGCTTGCTCGTCCCTATCTCATTCACGCGAATTTCTTTGCTCTCGGGATTCACGGCGGTAACGGTTCCGGCTTTGGTTACGAAGGTGCCGAACACCACTTCGTCGGCCGTTACCTTCAGCCCGTCTTCGCTCTTCTGCCCGCGCGTACGCAATTGATCTCCGACGCTGATTTCGTCCAGGTTGCTGACCTTCGCGTCCACAAACTTCACCGAATCCGGCGTATAGCGTTTGTACTTGGTTTTTTCGGTTACCGTAACGGTGGCGCGAATCTCGCCCTGCATTGACCGCATTTTGAGGGTGATGTCGTTGCCGGTCTTCGCAGCCACCACGCCGGAGATGCCTCGCTTCGTCCAATCCAAACGGTCGGCTTCATTTTTCTTGTTGATGTCGAGCGCCGACATGTCCACAATACGGCGAAGAACAGGGGCATCGGGCAGCAGCACCACCAGCACGCGATCGCCGACCGAGATATCCGAAGCCTGCATGGGTTGCGCGCCTTTCAGATCCTTGGCGCCCGGTTCCACGCGTTCCACCACGGTGTCGGAAGTGAGCTTGGCCGACACAGCGGCCGCGTTGTCCGGCTTCACCACGATCTCGGCTGTATCGACTTTAATAGCGGTGACGGTGCCGACGAAACGGCTGGGCGCAGGTGTCTGTGCAGCGGCCGTCGCGAACAGCAAGGCAGTGAATACGATTCGACGCATGTAAGAAGGATAGACGATGGAAGTACCCCAATCGAACCGGGAAGTTTTGTAAAACATTGTTAAGAAAGCCGTTTGGGAGCAGCGGCGAGGTTTCGCTTAGTAGGATGACGAAGGAAAGGTATTGTTTATTACAGCGCTTGCTACTAATTTCTAATGACTCGTGCATCGTTGGCCGATGTATTAAACCGGGAGAAATCGGCTTGAAGACGCTTGGGATCGCACAGATTCTACTTGCTTTCACTTCGATCGCGATCGCTGCGATCGCTCAATCGGCGCCGCTCGCCATGCCGCCTTGGCTTACTCCCTATCCCGGCACGACGGTTGCGACGCTGGCTTCCTCACCATCGTTAGTGGAAACGAGCTACAGCACGTCGGCTAAGCCGGACGAGGTAATCGCGCATTACCGGCGGTTGTTTGAGGCCGCGGGTGTGCGATTCAACTCGAATTTCGATGGATCGGGAACTTCGATTCGAGCGGCGGCTGCCGAATGCGACCTGCTCATCAAAGTCCGCGAAGAAAGCGCTGGGGCGATTGCGCGTGTCAGTTGTGCGGCTAAGTCGGCGGCTCCTTTATCTGGGGCCGACGTGGTGGTCACGAATCCGGGCGGGAAAGCGAATGCCCACGCTGCTTTCCCACCGCTGGATGTGGAAAAGTTCAAGGCGGAACACAGAAAACGAATGGAAGATGAGAGCGCGGCGCTGGAGAGGCATATCGCCAACAACAAAGCGGGGAGATTCGACGAGCAGGTATGGCCGCACGCGCCCCAGAATGACGCGCCGCCGCTGGTTTGGCCCGCCTGGCTGGTGCATATCCGAGGAACCCGGCTGAATCCCGAACAGGGCGTGGATCAGTCCAGAACGAAATATCTACAGAGCAAATTCGTTAGCGGCGCTCCGATGACCGCAATCTACAATTTTTATGAAGATCTTTTGAACGGCAACGGCCATCGGGTCTATAGCTCAAAGTTGGGGACCGGTCAAACCATCGATGGATTTATTCAGAACTCTGACGGGTATGTGGAAGGCGCCAATAAACCGTACGACATTACGGGACCGAGTACGGTGATTCGCGTGACTTTCTCGCGGTTTCATCTGAACGATCCGATTGATGTGCGCATCAAGTTTTCCGCGCATCCCAGGTTTTGAACATGCGGCGGCTCGATGTGTTGTTTCTCATTTTGCCGGCGTGGCTCATGCCCTATCGTGGCGCTCAGGTTGTAGCTCACACGGAATTAGCGAGCCGAAGCGAAGTTTCGTACATCAGCGATGCCAAGCCCGTCGAGGTACTGAGTTACTACCAGCATCTGATCGCAGGAGCGGGGCTGCCATTTCTGCCGGCGTTTGACGGCATCGGGACTTCGATTCGGGTTGCGGCAACGGAATGCGACCTGCTGATCAAGATCCGCGAGCAGGAAACGGGCACGCTGACTCAAGTAAGTTGCGCAACTAAGTCCGCCGGCCCACCCAAGGCGGTCGAAGTAATCCCAAGCAGCAGCCGTCCGCGCACGATGGAGGAACGCATACGAGAAGGCGAAGAAAAAACGCGACGGGTTCTGGCGGAGGCGCAAGCAAAGCATAAGAAGGGGATTGACGGGATGAAGGCTTACGACGAGCCGGTCGATGCGCGGGCGCGAAAGAAGCAGCCCGGAAAGTAAATCGGCTTTAGTTGGCTTAGCCTCATCTTGAGTGCGATACTGGCTTACCATGAGCCGATCATTCGCTAGACTCCTGGCTTCCGTTGTACTGCTCATGGTTAGCGCGCTCGCGCAGCGCCTCCCCCGGCCCGAAACGCCGCCTGAGGAAACCTCGCGCCAAACCATGAAGCAACTGGTTCGCGGTGTGAATTACGCCGCGGCGTCCATGGCGCCACAAGCCACGCTCACCGCCGAGCACATCCTCGCCGCCGGTGGAAATGCATTCGACGCGATCGTGGCCGGACAAGCAGTCCTGGGCATCGTGCAGCCAGCGGCCAACGGTTTGGGCAGCGATGCGCAGTTGCTGGTCTACGACGCCAAGCAAAAGAAAGTGTTCTCGGTGAACGCCGAAGGAACCGCGCCCAAGCTCGCGACCATCGAGTGGTACAAAACCAATCGGGACGGCAAACTTCCTTCGAGCGATTCGCTGTTAGCGGGTACGGTGCCTGGAGTGGTGGATGCCTGGTATGTTCTGCTGTCCCGCTGGGGAACCAAAACGTTCGGCGAACTGCTGTCGCCTGCCATCGAACTGGCCGAGCATG
Source organism: uncultured Bryobacteraceae bacterium (assembly GCA_955652915.1). Taxonomy (GTDB): domain Bacteria; phylum Acidobacteriota; class Terriglobia; order Bryobacterales; family Bryobacteraceae; genus Palsa-89. The sequence goes on along the minus strand of CATPCJ010000137.1, from coordinate 11,369 downwards.
GTGTCCCGCTGGGTCGCGCGTTGAATTCGCGCGGCCTCGCAAAATATCCGACCAGCGTGCGAGTATACGCGCCGGACGGCAAAATCTGGAAAGACGGCGAGGTGTGGAAGAACCCGGATTTGGCCCGCACTCTCCGGCGTCTGGTGGAGGCCGAAAAGGAAGCTGCTCCCAAGGGCCGGTTGGCTGCGCTGAAAGCCGCCCGCGATCGATTCTATAAAGGCGATATCGCGCGCGAGATGGCGCAGTTCTCCGAAGAGAACGGCGGCCTGTTCCGCTACGAAGACTTCGCGAGCTATTCCGCCGAAGTGGAAGAACCTGTTTCGGTGAACTATCACGGCTACACGGTGTACAAGAATCCATCCGCCAGCCAGGGGCCCGCGGAATTGATCGCGCTCAATCTGCTGGAAGGCTACAACCTGAAATCGATGGGCTTGAATTCGGCCGACTACATACATACATCGGTGGAGGCCTTCAAATTGGCCATGGCGGATCGAGATACGTATCTCGGCGACATGGATTTCATCAAGATTCCCTACGCGGGTCTTTTGTCGAAAGAATACGCGGCCGAGCGGCGGAAGCTTATCGATGCGGGTACCGCCTCGCTGGATTTCCGTCCAGGCGATGTGGCGCGCTACACGCCGGGCTATCAGCCGGTCGACCGTCCGCGCGACCTGACTACGCGCGGAAATGCCGATCACACCGGAGACACCAGCTATATCGCGGTGGTCGATCGCGAACGAAACATGATCTCCTTCACCCCCAGCCTGCACAGCGGATTCGGAACAAAAGTGGTGATGGGAAATCTGGGCTTTCCATTTAATTGCCGGGGCGATTACTATTCGCTGGCCGCGGGCCACGCGAATGCGCTCGAACCGGGCAAGCGTCCGCGCAGCACGCTGCAGGGCACGCTGGTCTTGAAAGATGGCAAGCCGTTCCTGGTGACGGGAAGTCCGGGCGGCGACGACCAATGCATGCGCACCATACAAACCTTGCTCAACATCGTTGATTTCGGCATGAATGCGCAGCAGGCCATCGAAGCCCCGCGCTGGACGACACGAAGTTTTCCATCGTCGCCATTTCCGCACACCATGTATCCGGGAGATTTGTCGCTGGAGGGGCGCATCCCGGAATCTGTGCGGGCGGAATTGGCTCGGCGCGGCCACAAAGTGACGATGCGCGGTCCCTGGTCGATGAACGACAGCGCGGCAATCGTGGTGGAAGAGGGAACCGGAACCGTGAGTGCGGGAGCCGATCCACGGACCACCGCGTCAGCGCTGGCCTGGTGAGCTTAGTCGGCGCGCTTGTACGCCCGGCCACCCGTGAACACGAACTCGATTCGTCCGTCCGAGCCAGAGATCAGATCCAATTTCTGGGGAGGCCTCATGCCCGGGGAGGGTTCTTCCATCAGAAATCCGTCGCCCGCTTGAGTGAATCGCGTCTCGCCTTCTCCCGATCCGTCGATCAGTGCACCGTTAGACGCTCGCAGGACGTAGCGGCTGTTTCCGTTTACATAGACGCCTGCATATCGGCGCAATTCGTCGGCAGTCATCGAGTGCATCGTGGTTAGTACATGCCGTTCGGGTTCCAGCGGGAGCATTGCTTCTGAAATCGTTTTAGCAAGTTTCGGAAGGCTCGCTCCGGTCCTGTTGGCCACGATGATGACTGCGAATTGCTGGGACGGGGCCATGCGAATAAGAGACCCGTAGCCGGCGCGCGATCCGCCATGCTGCACCCACTTCACTCCACGGTCGGTGGAAAGATCGAGTCCATAACCGTAGCTCCGATCGGATCCCGGAACCCGCGCGTGCGGAGTGGACATCAGCGCGATCAGCTTGGGAGAAAGCACCTGCCTTCCGTCTAACTTTCCGTCGTTCATGAACGCAATCACGAATCGCGCTAGATCTGGCGCGCTCGAAAAAATCGATCCCGCGGGCCAAGTAGCCGCATTATTCGCGGCCGGCCGGATCACTTCCGGCTTCCCATTCTTGATGTCGTGCCCTTGCGACAGAGGCCAGGTCATCGCCATCGTGGGCCGCAACGTACTCCTATGCATTCCAAGCGGATGGAACAAGCGCTGTTCTATGACGTCGGCATACGGCTTGCCGCTGATGGTTTCGGCCAGGTAGCCCGCTAGCCAAAAGCCGGGGTTCGAATAGGAGTAGATACGGCCTGGTGGAGCAAAAAGGAATTCCGCGGTCCAGATGTGGATTCCATTCCCCAGCGCCGCCTCGTCGTTTGAGCCGAACATCGGCGCTTCGTCTCTAAGCCCGCTGGTATGGCTGAGCAATCGATTCGCGGTGAGGCTTCCGATACTTTTGCCTAACCCAGCGACGTACCGGCTTACGGGTGCGTCCAGATCGATCTTTCCTTCGACCGCGAGCCCAACGACGGCCGCCGCGGTGAACATTTTTGTCGTCGATCCCAACCGGAACAGCATCTCTGGCCGTACGGGCTCGCCGGTTTCCACGCTTGCGACTCCGTAACCATGGGAGAAAACTATTGCGCCGCCATTTACGACGACCACCGCGGCGCCCGGTGTTTTGGTGGCTGCCAGCTCTTCCAGGGCGGCGCGTTCGACCGCGGCCGGATCGATGCCGCGAACCTGTGCCTGGGCGGCGATCAGCCCGAATATCGCGAGATGAATTAAGAACCGCGCTAGACGGTGCATAATTTGACGGCTTCGTCCAGCGATTGCATGGGATCGCGCGTGGGCACGAACTCGTGCGCGACGTATCCCTGGAAATTCAAATCGGCAATCGCTTTCGCGATCGCGCGCCAGTTCAATTCCTGGGTGTCATCCAGCTCGTGGCGGCCCGGAACTCCGCCGGTGTGGAAATGACCGATGTGCTGGATGTTGTCGCGGATGGTGCGGATGACATCGCCCTCCATGATCTGCATGTGGTAAATGTCGAAGAGCAGCTTCATGCGCGGGGAGTTCACGCGTTTCACCACATCGACGCCCCAGGCGGTGTGGTCGCACTGATAATCCTTGTGATCCACTTTGCTGTTGAGCAGCTCCAGGCACATGGTTACGCCCTTATCCTCGGCGAGGCTCTTCAAGCGGGTGAGTCCGGTGGCGCAGTTGTCCTTAGCTTCCTCGTCGGACATCCCGCGCCGGTTGCCGGACATCACAATCACGTTCGGCGCCTTGGCCGCCGCCGCTTTTTCGATGTTCTCGCGAGTTTCGCGCTCGAGCTTTTCGTGATTTTCTTTTCGATTCCAGCCATTGGGAATCGAGATGGTGCTGGGCGTCATCGCGGGGACCAGGCCGTACTTTTGCACGGTCGGCCAATCGTCGCTATTCAGCAGATCGATGCCCTTAAGCCCGATGCGCGCGGCATTCTTGCACAAATCGTCGAGGCTGATGTTCCTATAACACCAGCGCGCGGCCGATTGCTTCAACCTGCCGTTGGATTGAGGTTGGGCATCACTCACTAGTCCGGCGAAGGGCGCCGCGCCGGCTGCAAGTAAAAGCGATCTGCGCTTCACGTGAATATGATAACGTTCCCGCTACTTGGCCGGGGGAGCCGCTGTTTCCGCGGCAGCTTTTCTCAAGGCACGCATCTTGATCCGCCTGTTGATTTTGCGCTTGCGCTGGCGGCCGTAGCGCGACTTGTCTCCGTTATGAATTGACATGATCTTTCCAGGTTAGCATTTCGGTGCTAGAGTGAGCTTTTCCAGCCATGAAACTGATTCTGTATATTGCGTTTGCCGCCTCGGCGCTGGCCCAAGCTCCGGGAACGCTGCCGTCGCTGTGGATCACCGGTGGCCCGAACTGCATTGAAGTTCCCAATTGGCAGATCCATCAGTACAACGAAGATTTCTACATTTTGCGCGAATCGGGCTGCACCAACTATGAGAAGCCGTTTCTGTACCTGCTGTTTGGAAAAGATCGAGCGCTGCTGGAGGATACGGGCGCGGGGAAGAGCGATGCGGCGCAAGTGGTGAGCGAGCTGATCGCAAAATGGCTCGCGGTGAAAGGGCGCACCTCAATTCCGCTGGTGGTCGCACACTCGCATTCGCACGGCGACCACATCGCCGGCGACGCCGGGTTTCGCGGGATGCCGAATGTGACCATGGTTCCACTCACCATCGATGGCACGCGCGAGTTTTTCGGAATCGATGGATGGCCGGATGGAATCGGACACATCGATCTCGGCCGGCGCATTCTCGACGTGATCCCGATCCCAGGACATGATGCGCTCAGCGTCGCGTTCTACGATCGCGAGACGGGCGTTTTGCTCACCGGCGACAGTTTGTATCCCGGGCGCTTGTACGTGCGCGATTTTCCCGAGTTTGCGCGAAGCATCGCGCGGCTGGCGGCGTTCACTCGTGGAAAGATCGTGACGCATATTTTAGGAACGCACATTGAGCAAAGCTCGACGCCGTACAAAGATTATCCGGTTGGCGCCAAGTATCAGCCTGAAGAGCATTCGCTGGCGTTGTCCCGCGGTCACTTACTGGAATTGCAGGAAGCGTTGGACGGGATGAAGGAGAAGCCTGTGCGTTTAGCGCTGCGCGATCTAACGATCTGGCCACGCTAGAGTACTGATTGATATCACACCGCGTCTGAAACGCTGGCGAAGTTGAAGTCTGTCGCCATCAAAGCTGGTGCGAATGACGATGCAGCGTCGGCGCCTTGTGTGCGAACTGGCCTGGTCATCATCTTTGTGTTCTGCAAAACGCGCACTGGGCTTTCGTTCCAGCGGAAGTTCATTACGGGCCCGGTCACTTTGCCATTTTCCACCAGAAACAAGCCATCGCGCGTCAGTCCCGTGACCTGTAGAGTTTGGGGCTGTAGCAGACGCATGTACCAAAAACGCGTTACCAGAATCGCTTTTTCAGCGCCCTTGATGAGGTCCGCCAGGGTGTGATCCTGTCCTTCCAGAATCAAGTTGCCGGGGAACGGTGTGGGCTTCTTGCCGGCCTTTCCACCCCAGAAGCGATCATAGGAGAGATTCTTGATAACTCCGTTTTCAATCCAGGTGATTTTCTCGTTGGGGAGCAGCGACGGCGTCCACGGCGAGGCGGCGAATTTCGGATTGAATGGATCGTTGCGTAGCGTGATGTGCTCCGGAAAAAGTTTTTCGCCGAGCAACGTTTCGCTGGGCTTTCCGCCTTTCTTGCTGAGGAACGTCTGGCCCTGCTCCGCGCCGCGGGCGCCGAATCCGAAGCCAAGATAACCAATGAGATCGCTCACCGCGGCCGGTTCCAGAATCACCGTATACTTGCCCGCATCCAGGCGCTGTTTATCCGCGCCCTGGATGCACTTGTCGACCGCAACTCGCGCGGCATCCTGGCCGTTCAGATCCTTGATCGATGTCGAGACCTGCGTCGCCCATCCGGAGCTGCTTCCAGTGGCGTTGCGAACCGTGTTCGAGAGCGTGGAATCCGTGAACTGGTGATAGCCGAATAGTCCCGCCTTGTTGGCCACCGCCACCCAGTTCGCGGAACGCTGAACAAATCCGGCGGCGGTAAGGCTGTGGGCGCGCGAGCCGTCGATGATGGCTTTGACGTGCCCGATCAGCGCATCGCCGCGAGAATTTCCGGTGGCCGCGTCGAAGTTAGCAAGATCGGGATATTTCTGCGGGCCGAGCGGCGGCATATCTTCCGGGTTGGGCCTCGATATTTTCGCCAGACTCTCCGCCTGCTCCACGCCCTTGCGCAGCGCCTCCTCGGTCAGTTCACTCGCCGTCGCGCTTCCGGAGCGCTTGTCCTCCGTCGTCGAATTGATGGAGATGCTTTGGTCCAGACTGTAGCCGGACGTGGTGATGCCATTGTTCGCGAAACGGATGAAGACGTTTTCCGATGCGAACAGGGTCACCCGGCACTCGGGGAGCTTCGCGAAGCTCATGATTTTATCGGTGATATTCTTGGCCTCTTGTTTGCTGAACATATTCGCTCCGTTAGTCCGTTACCAGCACGTTGATCTGCCGGAAGCGAGTTGGGGCGCATCCGTGACTCATGGCGTTGATCTGCGTCGGCTCGCCTTTTCCATCATTGGGTAGGCCATATTGCTGCCAGTAAGCCCGTCCGGCAATTCCGTCGCACGCCTGCCAGAAATCCGGTGTCCGCGCCTGGTACGCAACGCGCGAGATCATACCGCGCTTCTTGCCGCCCTTGATTTCCCAGAATGCATCGCCACCGAACTGGAAATTGTAGCGTTGCTGGTCGATCGAATAGCTGCCCGTTCCTTCGATCAGGACTCCGTCTTCGACGCCGCCGATCAGATCGTCGAGCGTGGCGTCCGTCTCACCGGCCGCAAGCCAGACGTTGGGCATGCGTTGGAACGGCACGCTCGACCACGAATCGGCATAGCAACATCCGCGGGATTCGGTCTCGCCCACCAGATGCGCCTGATCCCGAATGGTCTGATAATGCGTGAAGATTCCCTTTTCGATGATGGGGAAGCGCGTTGTTTTCACGCCGTCGTCGTCATACTTCACGGTCGACAACCCGAACTCCGTGGTGCGGTCGCCGAAGAAATTCACCAGGTCGCTGCCGACGCGGAATTTGCCCATCTTGTCGGTGGTGAGAAAACTGGTGCCCGCGTAATTCGCTTCGTAACCAAGCGCGCGGTCCAGCTCGGTGGAGTGTCCGATGGACTCGTGAATCGTCAGGCAGAGATGGCTGGGAAGCAGAACCAGGTCCTTCTTGCCCGCGGTCACGGGCGGCGCACTCAGATGTTCCACCACTTCGCCGGCGATGCGGCGCGCGTTCTCGCCCAGGTTCATCATCGGGACGTATTCCCACCCACGCGCCTGCGGCGCCGCCTGATAGGACCGGCTGCGCGAGACTCCATTCTTGAAATCGACGGCGGTGGCATTCAGAGTCGGATAGACCTGCACAATGTATTGCTGGATCGACGAGCCCTCCGTGGACGCGAAGTACTTATCTTCGGAATGAAAACCGAGTGTTCCCACCGCGGTCATGACTTTCTCGTTTTTCTTGATGGCCGCCGCGGCGTTGTACAGCAGGTCGAGCTTCTCGTCGACCGAGACTTCGAAGGGATCTTTGTCGTGCGGCGACACCCAGCGATCCACGTAGCTCTTGGTGGGCGCGAGGCGCACCGGTTGAGCCTGAACCGCGGAGTTGGCCTTGGCCACGATGACGGCCTCACGCGTGATGCGGGCGATCTCGGCGGCGTTCACGACGGGCGATGCCGCGAAGCCCCACTGACCTTTGGCGATGACCCGCACTCCGAAGCCGAAGCTCTGGCGGTCGGCCACGAAGGGCACCTCGTCCGTTTGCGCGCCTCCTCGTTGCGGCGACATTCGCCAGCCGGAATACTGGTCGCGATAACGGTTGATGCGAATGTCACAATAGGTTGCGCCTTGCTTTTTCGCTTCAGCGAGCGCGATTGCGCCCAACTTCGCGAGCTCGAGGCTAGGCTTGGTAGAGTCGGACGCCGACGCACCGAAAAGTTTTTCAGCAAAAAGCAGCGATGCCGCGGTAGTGGCCGAGCCGGCCAGAAAAGCTCGGCGATGAAAGCGTGCGGAAAAATCGAGAGGTTTCATGGAGTCATTCTTACGGTACATCATCAAGAAGATGTTAGACGTCGATGGCTCCGGTTTTGTTAGTTCACAATCAAGACATCCCAGTGCGCTCGATCCCGCTGGGTGTTTCCGCGCGCGGAACGAGTACGGTAGCATCAGTAGCCGTGTATCCGGCCTGGCGCACGCTTCAAGAACAATTGGGAATTATCGACAGCCCGCAGCCTCAGTCTCCTGTCCTTGCTGATCGCTGAATACGGCATCCCCGAGCCCCGCCTCTCAGTCCAAAGCTATGGCACGTCCAATCCCAAAGGATCAAACGACACCGAAGCCGGCCGGGCAGAAAACCGGCGAGTAGAAATCTAATCCTGGACGCCCATTAATCACGGAACCGCGTGCGTAAGCAAGCGAACTCCTCACGGAGCAAAATACTCGCCCACCCCAGCTATAATTCAGGAACCAGTGCGCCAATTCCTAATTCTCACCTTCACCATCGCCGCCGCGGCCCAAGCCCAACCAAAACCCGTTACCACCCCACTGACCTGCCCGGAAACAATAAAGGTATCCGAAACCGCAACCCCAATCGCGAACTGGAAAACCGCCAACGGCCAGTCCGAGCACGCCTTCGAACGTGTCTCCATCTACAACGGGACCCCCGGCGCCCAAGAATACGACCTGGCCCCCGACGACGAGAAAAACACGGCAGGCAAAATCATTCAGACCTGGAATCTGAAAGATTACCGCGCCATGAATCTGTTTCTCCGCTGCCGCTATCACGACACCTCAGCGACTCTATTCATGGATGCGCCCGCCATCTACACCACCTGCACATTCACCTTCACGCTGGACAAGAAGGGCAACTTCCTGGGCAAATCCAATCTACTCTGCCGCTGATCTCATCTGCTATCGTGAGATTTCGAGATGAATCGCGGTTTGAAAATCCCTCAAAGTGGAGCCCTGGACTTTTTGTCGCTGGGCGCCCTCGTACACCGCCTGGATCCCGGCATCGTCCCCTTTCGCAAGGCGGTTGAATGCCGGATTCACGTCAGCGGCGGCGAGTTTAACACTGCCGCGAATTTGTCGGACTGCTTCGGCCTGAAGACCGGTGTCGTCAGTGCGATGGTCGATTATCCGATTGGCGACCTGATCGCCGAGCGCGTAAAAGCGATGGGCGTTCAGCCCTTCTACAAACGATTCGAGCACGATGGGGTCACGGGCCCGAACATGGCCACCGTGTACAGCGATCGAGGCCAAGGCGTCCGCGCGCCCGTGGTCTTCTACAATCGATCGAACGAGGCAGCGGTCCGGCTCAAACCGGGCGATTTCGATTGGAAGGCAATCTTCGCCGCCGGCGTGCGCTGGTTCCACAGCGGTGGAATTTTCGCGGCGCTGTCCGAGACAACCGCTGAATTGATCGTCGAAGGAATGCGCGCCGCCAAGGCCGCCGGTGCGGTCGTTTCCTTCGATTTGAATTTCCGCGAGAAGCTTTGGAAAATCTCGGGCGGCCAGGACCGCGCTCTGAAGGTAATCGGGCGGATTGTGGAAAACGTCGACGTGCTGGTCGGAAACGAGGAGGATCTGCAAAAAGGCCTGGGCATCGCGGGCCCCGAAGTTGCCGCCAGCTCCAAGCTCGATCCGAGCGCGTTTTTCGGAATGATTCATCGCGTGATTGAGCGCCACCCGCAGATCAGAATCGTAGCTACAACGCTACGGGAAGTGCACTCCACGAATCGGCACCAATGGGGCGCCGTGGCGTGGATCGACGGCCACACCCACGTGGCGCCAACCTGCGAATTATCTGTTCTCGATCGGGTTGGCGGCGGAGATGGATTCGCGGCCGGATTGTTTTACGGGCTGCTGGCGGGCGAGTCCAACGAAGAGGCGCTCAAGCTGGGTTGGGCTCACGGCGCGCTCCTGACGACTTTCCCGGGCGACACAACCATGGCAACGTTAGAACAGGTGCGGGCATTTGCAAAGGGCGGGTCGGCGCGCATTCAGCGCTGAAGGTGGCACGGGCAATCTTGCTTGCGTGGATCTTAGAGCGATTTTCTCATCCCCTGAAGCTTCCCGAATTCATCCAGCGCCGCGCCTAGACGCTCTAAACTCTCCACCAGACGTTCCGTTTCTCCGCCGATGCCGATCCGGAAGTAGTCCGGCATTTCAAAAAACGTTCCCGGCGCAACCGTGCAGTCGTACTTGCCTCGCAGCAAGTCGCAGAACTCCTCAACCGGACCTGAAAGCAACCTTGGAAAGACGGTCGTGCCAAACTTTATCGGCTGCACTTCAAGATCGGCACGAGTTGCCAGGAACTGGTTCAAAATCCCGCGATTCGTGTCCAGCAAGTCACGGGCACGGGCACGGATCTGCTCGAGGTTTGCAAACGCGATCACGCTCAGGCGCTCGGCGGGATGCGGCGGATTCACACCGAACAGATCGTCCAGCAGCCATATCCGGTGCGCCAGCTCGGCCTCCGCGAGAATCCAACCACAGCGCAATCCACTCAAGCCGTAAACCTTGGTAAGGCTGCTGGTGATCGCAAATTCCGGGCCGAGATGGAATGCGGACCTTGGAGCCGGATCGAAAGCGGCATCGAGATAAACCTCATCGACCAACACTCGCGCGTTCACCCGGCGCGCGATATCGCCAATCTCCCGTAGCGCCGGCTCTTCCGTGAGAACGCTGGAGGGATTGTGCAGATTTGTCAGTACGATCAGCTTGGTGCGCGGGGTAATCGCGCGCTCGATTGCCGAGGGATCGAGAACAAAGCCGCTCGCGGGCCGGCGCTCGAAGCGTCGAATATCCGCCCGCAGATAGCCGAGCGTGGCCAGCAACAATTCGTACGTCGGATGTTCCACCAGAACTTCGTCGCCCGGCTCCAGAATCGACGCCATCACCAATTGGTTTGCCATGGAAGTGCCGGCGGCGGCGACTACATTTTCGGCGCCCACGCCGCAGTGCGTGGCCAATGCCTCCAGGAGCGGCGGATAACCGTAGTCGCCGCCTCTGGACAACGGATCGAGGTCTTCGATTTTCACCGGCAGTCGAGAAAGGGGATAATTCGCAAGTCCGCTGCTGGCCAGATTGAAGCGAGAGTGAGAGCGCTTCTTGGCCCACTGCATGTATGCCGAGCTCTTCACCCGCGCCACGGCAGTTGGATTTTCACTCATGTCTTGACCGTCTCCTTTTGTAGTTCCCGGCCGGCCCGCCGGCGCCAGAACAGATAAACCGGAATGCCGGAAGCCAGCAGCAGCCATCCGATGAGGCTTTCCTTGGGGTTGCTATATACCGTGCCGGCCACGATGAGAATGCTGGCGGCGATGAAAAAGCCGGTCGTCCAAGGATGGCCGGGAACCAGATATCCTACCGTTTCATCGGGACGCTGGCGTGCGCGAAATACAAATAGAGCCGCGGCCGTGAGCCCGAAAAAAATAAAGTCCGAAGAGATTACGTAGTTCAGAATCTGTTCATACCTGCCGGAAAGGGAGATCGCGATCGCCAGGACCCCTTGCAGCGCGATGGCCACAACCGGCGCTTGCGTCCGGCTGGATACGAACCCGACGCTCCGAAAAAACAGCCCATCCTGCGCCATCGCGAAATACACGCGTGGAGCGGTGAGCATGCCTTGGCTCAGAAACCCGAGCGTGGATATTGCGATGGCCACGCCCGTGAGCGCGGCGCCCCGCGACCCGATTGCTATCTGCATCGCGGTGGAGGCGGGCGTAGTGGTCGCGGCTAATCCTTCCGGTCCCAGCACGCGAAGATACACGAAGTTCACCGACAGATAGAGGATGACAACGCCGGCGACGCCGATCAGCAGGCCACGCGAAAGATCACGCCTCGAATCGCGCAGTTCAGCCGACATAAAGCTCGCGGTTT
>CATPCJ010000136.1 GCA_955652915.1 uncultured Bryobacteraceae bacterium | reverse complement strand
CTGTCGCGGATCTTTTCCATCGCGTCCACCATCGTCGGATGCAGGAATTCACCACCCACGCCGAGCGACACCGAAAGATCCGCCGGCCCCACCATCACCGTATCGATTCCCGGCACCGAAAGCAGCTCATCGCGAATGTCGACCGCCAACTGCGTTTCGATCTGCATCACCACCATCGTGTTCGCGTTTTTGTGTTCGATCACTTCCGGAATGGTCATCTTCTCGTGGCCAACTTGCAGCGGCGTCAAGCCGTATCCACGTATGCCCAGGGGCGGGAACTTCACCCAGCTAATCGCCTTCGCCAGCAGCTCCGCCGATTCCACTCGCGGGAAAATAATCCCCTCCGCTCCGGCGTCCAAAGCTCGCGCAACCAGCGAGTATTGCAGCTCCGCGACGCGCACGATCGGCGACAATCCCACCAACACCGAGATGCGGCAGATGTCTTGTACCGTCTCCAAGTCGAACGAGCCGTGTTCAGTGTCGATGAAGGCCCATTGAAAACCGGCGTCCGCCAATATGCGCGGGACATCCGGCGAGCGGAAGGTTCCGAACCCTGTGCCGAGTTGTACCTTGCCCTCGGCGAGCGCCTTCTTAACCGTATTGATTTTCATTGTGGGGAAAAGTTCAGACTACCAGCACTTTGTGATCGGGACAATCCAGGTGGATATTTTCGTATAGCGTATCCATCAGATCCGGGCCATGCTTGGCGATGAACGGCAGGATGGAATAGAGGCGCTCTTGGGGATGCTTGCCGGGATAAATCAAGCCCGACATATAGCTCGCATCGGCGGCCGCACGCTGGTCACGATGCAAAGTTTCGCGCCTCGTTTTACGTTCCAGCTTACCCAGTTGATAGACGATCTTCGCGCGGCTTTTGTCGGCGGCCGAGGCCAACGTCGCGTCAAAGCCCACTAGGCTCGCCCGCAATTCGTCCATCAAATTCGTCAGCGTGGTCTGGCTCTGTTCAAACTGCTGCGTGAGTGTTTCCGGAATCAGGGTCTTGGCTATTTCCTGGCGGACGTGATCTTCACCCTGGAAGAAATCGGGGATCGTGAACTTGTACCGGTCCATGAGCTTGCTCGTCCTCGGGTCCAGCAACGTAAATCCACTCCGCGCCAGCATGACCGGCATGCGTCCCAGCAGATGCTCGTACAGCACCTGCGACTGCGCCATGTATGCCAGTTCCGCTGGACCGCCGACATACGCCACTGTCGGCAGGATGTAATCCTGCACCACGGGTCGAAGTATCGCGTTGGGCGAAAGATGGTCGGCCGATTGCGCCAGATCGTCCACGGAATACCGGCGATCCCTGGACGCGTACTCTGATGCGTACTCGCCGTTCTGCCGCCGCAGAGCAATGCGCCGGTCGCCATCCAGCAAAAACACGAGAGACGTCTTCGGCTCCACGTGTACTTGGGCGTGATAACCGCCGGCCTCCAGCTCCTGATTGCGCGCCAACAACTTTGCATGGAGCTCTTCGTCGGCGCTCAATGCATCCCGCAACAGCGGCGCCGCCAATTGTCGCACCGCTTTATCCAGAGGATTGATGAACAGCAAACCAAACTTCGCCAGCAACCGCTCCAGCAGCGCCTGAAATCCGGCGCCGAAAGTTACTCCCGGCTGGTAGGCCTGCCGCACCAGGTCCGCCACGTCGCCGCCATGCGCGAATCCTTTTAGAATTTCCCGCAAACGCTCTACCGGCGGCTCGCCGATGGGAATTATGCCCACCGGCCGCTCGCTGCCCGCCGCGCCGTTCACGCTCAGGGCCATCGGCCGATGGTCTTTGTCAAAAATGTAGGTGTGATTCACCTCGGCGAAGTCGTGATCCTCGGTCGCGAGCCAAAAAATCGGAACCGCTGGAATGCCCCGCGTAGTCAGGTCAGCCGCGAGACGCACGGCCGTGAGCGCCTTATAAATTGTGTACGCCGGACCGGAAAACAAACCAACTTGTTGACCTGTTACCACCGCCACTGTCTCGGGCCGCGCCAGCAAATCGAGCGCGGGACGATTGCCATTTTTCGCGCGCAATGCCGCGACCAAGTTCGCCCGGCGGTCCGCCGGGAAGGCCATTTCCCGCGCCACGGTGGAATACGAAGAAGGATCAAAAGGGTTGTGGGCGTAGAACCGGGAAACTCGATCGAAATGATACTGAAAATCCGAAAACAGCCGGGAAGCGTGAGGAATCTCGGTGTGGCGTAGACAGGCTGTCTCCATAATCAGTGACGGTCCAAGATTAGCAGATGATCCTCGAGGCTCCAAAGTTGCTAAATCCTTCACAACGGCGGCAATAGGCTAGAATCAAGATCGGGACCCCTCTTATGGACGACCAGGAGTTCAAAAGGCGAGCAGACGAATCGCTAAACGCGTTGTACAAGAAGCTCGCCGCCGCTTCCGACGACGGCGAATTCGAAGTGGACTTCAATTCCGGCGCGCTGGCCATTGAGTTTGAGGAGCCGCCCGGGAAATTCGTAATCAGTCCCAACGCGCCCGTCCGGCAAATCTGGGTATCCGCGCATTCCAAGAGTTTCAAGCTCGATTGGGATCCTGTTCGTAACGAATTCGTCTGGCCCGGCGCCAATCAAACTCTACCTGAGCTGATCCAGGATGCCATCGCCAAACAACTCGGAGAAGAAGTGTCGCTGTAGATGCCGGGCGTCTACATTTCATATCCTTTTTGCGCGCAGAAGTGTACCTACTGTAACTTTGCGTCGGGAGTATTTTCGGCCGATCTCGAGCGTGAATATTTAGGCGCTGTTTCAAGGGAGATCGAATCGCAGGATTGGCGCTGGCAGCCGGAGACCGTGTATATCGGCGGCGGCACACCCAGCCGGATGGAGTCCTCGGACCTCGATCGCTTGCTGTCCCGCACTCCCGGACGCCCGTGGCCGGAAGCGACGCTCGAAGCCGCGCCGGGCTGCATCGCGAAAGATAAAGCATCGGATTGGTTACGCGCGGGCCTCAATCGCGTGAGCCTGGGCGTGCAGTCGTTCATTCCACGTGAGCTGGCCCGTACCGGCCGCAAGCATACTGCTGAGACAGTCGCTGCTGAAATCGGCGCTCTACGCGAAGCAGGCCTTTCGAACATCAACGTCGACCTCATCGCCGGCCTCCCCGGCCAAACCATCGCGTCGTGGAAAGAATCCCTGGCGTGGATCCAAAAACTGGAGCCGCCCCATGTCTCCATCTACATGCTCGAAATCGACGAAGACAGCCGGCTGGGCAACGAAGTGCTGCTCAACGGGAAGCGTTATGGCGCGCCGGATATTCCGTCTGACGACGCGATCGCTGAAATGTACGAGATCGCGACCATCGAGCTGCGCCGTTTGGGAATCCATCGCTACGAAATTTCGAACTACGCGCGCCCAGGTTTCGAGTCGCGCCACAATTTGAAGTACTGGCGCTTGGAGCCCTACCTCGGTTTCGGAGCCGACGCCCACTCCTTCGATGGCTCACAGCGTTTTCAAAATGTGGAATCCGCGGCGGAGTATGTGGATCGGTCCCGCCAAGCAAAATCGCCGCGTGGCGCAGCAACGCCGTCAAACAACGCCGAAGAAAAATTCTTCGTGGGTTTACGGCTCAGCGAGGGAGTCCAGCCCGACTCGGCCGACTGGACGCGCTTCGAAGCCCCGATTCAACGCTTCTTGAACGAAGGCTTACTCGCCCGTAAAGGCGAGAAGTTGATCCTGACGGATCGAGGCGTCCTACTATCAAATGAAGTCTTCGCCGAGTTCGTCGGGATCTGAAAAGGGCGAGGGTCTTCCGATCCCCAGCACCAAGTCCCCAGCGCCTAAGCCAGCTTCGGAACCACGAAACCTTGCCGATAATGCCTGGTGAACATCTCGTTGGCGTCCTTGTCTCCCACGCATGCATATGAGGCTGCGTCGAAATTCACGGTCCGTCCCAGACGATACGAAATGTTGGCCAGGTGAATCAGGGTCGTGGAGATGGCTCCCTCGGCGATTTCGGCGGTCAGGCCGGCGCGCTTGCGGCTGCGCACGGCGTCGATGAAATTCTGGAAATGGTTGCCGCCCGCGGTACGCTCCGGCCCAGGCTCCTGCTCCTTGCCGAGCCACGTCTTGTACGTCGAGTACCCGTCGATCGCCATGTAGCCCTTGGAGCCGTAAAATAGATTGCCGATAGTGTTCGGATCGATCTTGCCCGACTTCGACTTCGCCTCGCCGATGCCGCCTTCGTGGTTGCTCATCCAGTGGCGGACTTCGAATTCCATCATCTTCTTCTTGCCGCCGTCGTTGAATTCGTAGTTAGCCATGATGGTGTTCGGCGTCTCCTGATCGTCGTCGAACATGAAATGCCCGCCGATGGCGCTCACCTTGGTCGGATAGGTCACGCCTAAACCCCAGCGTGCGATATCTAGCTCGTGAATTCCCTGATTGCCGAGATCGCCGTTGCCGTATTCCCAGAACCAATGCCAGTTGTAGTGGAAACGATTCCTGGTGAACTCATGCTTGGCCGCGGGCCCCAGCCACAAATCGTAATCGACCCCGGCGGGCACCGGCTCCGCGGGCGTGTGGCCGATCGTGTCGCGCCACTTGAAACACAAGCCGCGAGCCATGTAGACTTCGCCAATCAAGCCGTCGCGCATTTTTTGAACCGCTTCCTGCAACGCCACCGACGAACGGCTTTGGCTTCCCTGCTGCACGATGCGATCGTACTTGCGCGCCGCGGCCACAATCTGCTTCGCTTCAAACATATTGTGCGCGCAGGGCTTCTCGACGTACACATCCTTGCCGGCCTGGCAAGCCCAAATAGTCTGCAGCGTGTGCGAGTGGTTGGGCGTGGCGATGGAAATCGCGTCGATCGATTTGTCTTCCAGCAGCTTGCGCAAATCCGAATACGTGGCGGGCCGTTTTTGGGTCAACTCCTCGACCTTGCCGGCCGCCTTATTCAAGACGGCTTCGTCCACGTCGCACAGCGCAACCAGATCGACGTTCTGAAGTTTTGCATAGCCGTTGATATGGTCTTTGCCGCGGCCACGAAGTCCGACGCAGGCGATGCGAACTTTGTCACTCGGGCTGGACGATGCGCGCCGGGCGGCAGCCAGCGCGCCGGCGGAAGTCATAATAAAGTGTCTGCGATTCATAGCCATTCTTAGGGAAGAAATAACGTGCTGGTCCTTAGTATAGCGATACAGTACGCAGCCACGCTAGGGAGCGAAAGCCCGTGCGCCCTATCCGGTTCGCCCAGCCCGGATTCAACGTCGCCTCTCGATCGTTGTGGGGCGGCTGCCGGAAAGTGTCCCGAGTTCAAACTGACAACCATGGAACACAAATCATAAAAAACCTATTGACATTTTCGCAAGATCGGATATCATTGCGAAACATCCTCATGACCGGAAAACATCCGCATGATAGGATGCTGGAGCGTGCCCCATGACTAGAAGGTTCGATCCTATACTCCTGACTGCGGTTTTGAGCTCGGTAACGCTCCTCTGTTCCACTCTTTCCGCGCAAGCCACCCCGAAACAAATGTGTGAAGTGTCCGGCACCGTCAAGGACACTGCGGGAAAGGTAGTTGACCATGGCGTCGTGAAGATCTTCGATCAGGACAACTTACATTACGCTTCTGCGGAAATCAAAGGCAAGGCTGAAGAGAAGGTCGACGTTGGGCAAAAGGGTGCCGCCGGGGATCAGAAGGGGACCAACGATCAGAAAGGTGACGTTGGCCAGAAGGGCGCTAGTGACCAGAAAGGCGCTAGTGACCAGAAAGGCGCTGGTGACCAGAAAGGCGCTGGTGACCAGAAGGGCGCTGGTGACCAGAAGGGCGCCGATCAGAAAGGCGCGAGTGAGCAGAAAGTCGACAGTGCGCAGATTGCCCAGTTCAAACTTTCCAAGATTCCTTGCGGGGACAAATACACTTTGCAGGTCGAGAGTGCGAAGTACGAGCCACTGGTCTATAAAGGCCTGTCGATCAGTGAGACGAACACGACCCTGGATGTGGTCCTCTACCCGTGGAGATGGTACACCGATCAAAAGCTATTCACCGCCATTTTGGTCTTTTTGTACTTATTGAGTATTTTCTTTTTCCGCTGGCACAACATTGCCATCTTCGATCAAAAGCTGCTGCAGGCCGAGGCGGCGGCTACCCGGACACGCCTTAAGCTCGAATCCGCGCCTGGCGCGGAGACCAAAGTAAAAGAGCTAGACGACATGCTCACCGCGGCATTGAAGCCGTTCACCGGGTTCAACTTTCTAAGCTGGATGTTTTGGACTCGCGGCGACGAGATATCCTCGTGGACACTCCTGCGCGAAGTCCAGCGCCAGATGGTCAATGTGTGGCCGGATACATCGCTGGAGCGGCTACGCGCGCGGATCGAAACCGTTGAACAGGAACTTCGCGAAGTCAATAAACCGGCGACGCTAGTCATAGCTGACCTGTTGAAAGACGCTCTGCTGAAAGCCCCCGACGTCGAACGCTGGAAGCAACTATTGGGTGAGGCATTGGGACTCCTGTATGGCCTGCGGGAGGACGATTTCCAGCGGCTGACAACTTGGCAGAGCAAGTCCACCTGGCTGGCTGTGATCGGCTGCATTTTGATTCAGGCCAGCGTTTCCGCCAAGGGTGGCGCCCTGCTTATACTCATGGGCGCCGCGGGTGGGTTGATGAGCAGGCTCATGCGGGCCCTGCGCTCCAACGACGAGCCGTCCGACTATGGCGCTTCGTGGACTACGCTCTTCCTCAGCCCCTTGCTGGGAGCGCTTTCGGCCTGGTATGGCATTGTACTGGTTAGTGGGTTTACATCCCTCAAAATCCTAAACCCCGATATCGCCCTCAAAATCTCATTCGACGACCAAATGTCCCTGGCTACTCTTGCGCTCGCATTTCTCCTCGGATTCTCTGAACGCTTATTCGACAGCCTTGTCACCCTCGCCGAACAGCGAGTAATGGACCAGGCAGGTACGAAGACCGCATCCGCAAGCCGTGCGGCCGAAATTGGCGACAAAACCAGCATCAAGGAGATTAAACCACCTAAGCCAAATCGTGGTGGCTCCGTAGTGATCTTCGGCGCCATGCTCGACAAGTCGAATGTAGAGGGCATCAAACTTACCGCGGAAGAGTCGAAAAAAGATTTCATACCTTCCATCAAGAGCCAGGATGCTACCTCCATAGCATTTGACGTTCCGGGCGAGGCTCCCCCCGGCAAGTACACGTTAGTCGTGATAGCCAAGAATTCCGCGAATGTTTCCGCGTCCTTCGAGATAGACGAAGATAAGAAGCCGACAACCATCACCAAGCCCGCGTCGGCCACGTTCAAGCCGAACGAGAATGTCAAGTTCTCGGGCACATCCCTCGATCAGAATTCGGTAACAAAGGTTGAAGTCCGCGATGAGCAAGGTGTGGCGCGCCCCGCATCGGGATTGCATCAGTCACCGACGGATATCTCATTTACCGCTCCGGCGGAGCCGAAGGAATACACCCTCGTCGTGACGCCAAAGACCGGCGCTGCGGTGACGCAAATATTTAAAGTCGAGCTGTAAGACCTCGGCGGCTTGAGCGTTAAAATACGGGAAGCGTGGCCACGCCGCTGTTCGCGAAGGGGGATTGGATCTGGAGATCCAAATTTCCGGCGCGCGCGTCAAATGGCACGCGGAAGTTGAGCTGGTACAGGCCCACAAAGCCGGGGGCCAGACCCGAGAACAATACATCGCATCGCTCGCCATCCAGAATTACCTGGAATGGATCCTGCGTGTAGGCCAGAGGATCGGACGGGGCTCGCACGCCGTCCGGCAGATTCAGCGACACCGGCCCGAGACCAGTGGTATAGAGAACCAGGATCTCGCCTCGCCCGGCCGGATTGCGAGGCCCGATCAGCGTGAAGTCGGGCCGCAAAGCAACCGCGTAATTGCCGCTATCGGTGGGGTAGATGAAAATACCGGGGTCTTCCACGAAAGAATCCGTTTGAATCCTGGCGACGCTATTCCCGTTGAACAGGACTTCGATGCGCGCGGAACCGGGGCCGGTCGGCGTCTCCCACGGGACCTGGAAACTGATCTGATCCTGACCGTTCGCGTATGCCACGCTGAACAGACCCGCATAGAGGCCATTGACGATCACGGAGACGCCCGCTAACACAGTGGGCAAACGGTCTCCGCTGGCAACCACGATATCGCTGACATTAGAGAGATCCCGTCCAAATACGGTGGCGAGTCCGCCCGGGCTGACGCCGGGAAGATAGCTGGCCGCGTTGACCACCACCGGGTCGTTGGACGCCTGCAATCCTGCGACACTCGCACTGGCGGCGCCTTGCCGGTAAAAAGGAAATTTCGCTGGAGGGTCAGCCGCGAATGCAATAGTAGCTGTCAGAAGAAAAATTGCGGGCGTGAGGCGCTTCATGTCTGTGAGACTCCCCAGGCTTCCGAATGTTCCATCGGTGAACGGGACTTAACCAACCTTAACGGCGGGCGGATGGCACTACCGATGGTTCGCGCATTGTTACAGCGTATCGTAACGTGCCCGGCCCTCCGGATCACGACGTTAGCTGTAACGTGACAAGCGATACGAAGTCGAAACGCCGCGCGTGTGTGTTGCGCTGCTGCGTTGGTTGCCCGCGAAGTGTTGGTCGAGGTGCTGGCTGGGTTGGGATACGATCTTGTGTTCGCCACCGTGCACGCGTTGGACGCAAATTTGGAGCCGCCGCGCCATCCATCAATATCTACCTCGATAGTGTTAGCCGGGGCAACATACGTACTTGTCTACGGCGTCATTGTCTTCATGCTGCTGCTCTACGGCGTTTTGTCACTGGTCGTCACGATTTTTGTTACGGACCTTGTGCCGGAAATCCTCTTCATCGGGAATTTCTCCGCCTGGTACGGCAGCGGCTCGCTGCTCTCATAATAATTTTGATAGCCGGACTTTCGATTCTTGCGTTTCGCTACGCGCTCGGCGGTCAACGGCCCTGGGCTCAACTTTGGACCGTTGAAGACCGGAAAAAGTGATAAGCTTTCCGCGAGGGTCTCTAAATGACAGACGAAACTTACAAGCGATGGGATGTGATCGTCAAGGCATTGGGCGCGGTTGGCTTGGTTGCCGCCGCCGGCATCGGCCTGGGCGAATACGTCGTCACTGGCAATCAGATCGCAACGCTTGAGACCAGCAAGCTCGATTCCGAACAGCACAAGTTATTTTTCGATAAGCAGCTCGAATATTACGTGAAGGCCACCGATACCGTCGCCACATTAGCGAACACCACCGATCCGAAGAAGCGCGAGGAGTTGATACGCACATTCAACATTCTGTATTACGGCCCCATGGTCATCTTCGAGGAACGGCGGGCCGATATACCTCAACAAACAGGCGAAAAATACACGAACGACATTAACGTCGAAAGGCACATGGTCGCCATTCATAACTGCATTCTTCGACAGTGTCCTAATGGAGAGCTTTCGAGGGAATCGCTTGCGCTCGCCGATGCGTGTCGCTTCGCCTTGTCGGTTAATTGGGAAAATCGCGTGCAAGGCTTACGGAATGGGTTAGATTTGAAGAAGCGGCTCGGCTTTAGATCAAGTGAGGATCAATGAGATTCGTGTGTTTGGCGATTTTGTTGGCTGCTCCGGTTTTCGCACAAGTGGAGAAGACTGTCGAGCAACTGGAGGCCGAAAAGCGCGACCCGAAGAAAAGGGCCGCGGTTCTGCTGGATAATGCCGGCCAGGCTGTGGGCGCAGCGCGTCCCGAGGTTCAGGTTTTCGGGCTGTTGCACCTCGCCGAAAACTACGAGCCCATTGACCAAAAGAAATCGCTGGAATATTTTCATCAGGCCTTCGACGCGGCTGCCTCCATCCCCGCGGACAGCGGGACGAATCAACGGGCACAGTTGCAGTCGGAGATCGTCCGGAGTCTCGCGCCGCTGAACGTCGACGATGCCATCGCGATGCTGCGCCAAATGGAGCCAAGCGGCAAGAACGATCGCCGCGTAAATGCGGCGCAATCGATCGTTGGAGTTTTGATCCAGAAGAAACGGCTGGACGACGCCTTGGAGATTGTAGAAAGCTTCGGGACGTTTGGCGACTACCCTTACGCCGCCGCGGCCTCGATTTTCAAGGCGCTGCCCGCCGACGACCCGCGCCGCAACACGTTGTTCTCGTCGGCCATGGCCGCATATGGCGCGCACCCTCGCGGGAATTTCCCGGATCTGTTGATGAAGGTATGGCGTGAGATTCCGCAGTCGCTTGCCCAATCCGCGGTAGCCACGCTGGTGAACGGCATTCTGGACCGCAAAGAGGATGACTCCCACTTTATCGCCAGCATTTCCAGCATCAAAGGTACGGCCAACTTCAGCTCGCGGAAAGATTATGATCTTTTCAATTTGATGAGCGTTCTTCAAACCTGCGATCCCAAGCGCGCCGCCGAAATTTTGGAGACACGGCCGGATTTGAAGGCTGCGCTCCAGCAGTTTCCCGAGGGCACGGAGTCAATGCGAAGCGGCGAAAATGGCGATATCCATTCATCAACCAGCAGCGGCGGCGGAAAGGCGAATCCTCAGCAGGATGCCGGGCAGCGCTTGCAAGCTCTTGCCCGCAATCGCGCGGCGGAGGCTCTGGCTGCTCTGAAGGAAGATCCGGACAAAGCGCTGTCCATTGCCAAGACGATTCCAGCGGCGTCCATTCGGGCGGACGTTCTGGGGAAGATCGCGAATTCTGTCGGCGAGAAAGATCCAGGGTCGGCGAAGGGCATTCTCGGCCAATGCATTTCGCTGTTGGACGACATCAAGGATCCGTCGGATCGCGTCGGCACCTGGACCATAGTTGCCGAAGCGGCGCATAAAATCAAAGACGACAAACTAAGCTGGCAAGCGATCGATCGGGCCATGGCCGACGCTACAGCGCTTTATAAGCTGGATGCGGACGAGGATTCTCCGAACAAGGCTCTGCGGGAATATTGGCCGTCCACGCAGGGCTACCGGCGAATTGTGATCACGGCGGCAAAACTCTTCGGAGTGGATGCGGAGCCTTTGCTGCTTCGAATCACCGATCCTGATTTGGCGCTGCTGGCTCGAGTGGAAATGGCGCAGGCACTGCTGGAGCGTCCGCACGATTCCTGGTCGACGAGCGTCAGCCGGTCGTCCAAGAAATAGCTGGGTTTCTCTAACAACGTGAACGATTTCGCGTTTCTCTTTGACCTGGACGGGGTGATCGTCGATTCGATGCCGCTCCACACCAAAGCCTGGAGCGCATATTTGGAGCAGCTCGGCTTGCCTGCCACCGAGGCCGCGATAGTATCGCGCATGCACGGGAAACGGAACGACGACATCGTGGAGGATTTCATCGGACGCGATCTCGATCCGGCGGCCATTTTTGAACACGGCGCGGCGAAAGAGCGGCTCTTCCGAAAGCTGATGGAAGCGCGGCTGAAAGAGCACCGGGTGCGCGGTGTTGAAGAATTTCTTGCGCGCTTCGACGGTGTCCCCATGGCCGTCGCGTCGAACGCCGAGCCTGCCAATATCGATCTAGTGTTGGATGGACTGCGTCTGCGGTCGCGTTTTCAGGCGGTTGTGGATGGACAGCAGGTGCACCGCCCCAAGCCCTTCCCGGATATCTATCTTCGCGCGGCCGCCCTGCTGAACATAAGCCCCCGGAAATGCATCGTGTTCGAGGACTCCCCGCCGGGCATCGAAGCGGGCCGTTCGGCCGGAATGCGGGTGGTTGGAGTTCAGACGCATTCCGCGGATCTAACAGATGTGGATCTCTCCATTCGCGATTTCGAGGATCCCAAGCTCGAACCATGGCTCAATTCCCAATAACACAAGCTCTTCCCTTTCCGCACGCACCGCATTCTTCCCTGTTGCGCACGTGGCGCGGCCTCTCAGGCTGCCGCATCGAGACTCGTCTCGATGCTCTTGTGTTTGGACATGTGTCGTCACGAATCGATGGTCGCTTGATCTCCCACTTGAGCGGCTGATAGCCGACAGAAACAACAAAACCTGCTCGCACGCAAGAGCAGGTACCGGCCACTTATGCCGGGATCTATCGCGCGCTCTTCCGAAGCAGCGTCCGTCGTGCCGTCTCAAGGGGCAGAAACAAAGTCCGGCGCTGACTCGCGATCGGGCGGAATCCATATCGCCGTAGAATGCCGCCGCCCGATCGTTTTTAGTGTCAACGAACTGGGCGAACGCGGCCGCTGCGCCCTGAATGGTCCGATGAACTGCGTTCATCAGCATCAGTTCGCTAAGACCGAGCCATTGGAAGCTTCACGAAACTCATTGCCGGCCGATTGGAGCCTGTGGCGTGGCGCGGACACCCGTGTCTACGGCCTCCATACTCGTCTCGAGGCTCTTAGCGTTTCAATGCCGAGCACCGAGATGAAGTCTCGATGCAGCAGACAAAAGTCTTGCCTCAAGTCCGCTCCATGCCAACCTATGCGGGTGTCCGTCACCTGCCTTCTTCGAGCCTGTCGCGAAGCCCCCACTTCTCTTGGGATGCGCGTCCCCGTCCAAGAGAAACCAGCACTCCCGAACAGTAGTACCACCCGCTCCCGGCTCACCCGCGAAGCCGCAACCAGCGCCCCATCAGAGGAATGCGCAGCCGCCACCGTCCGCCGGATTCCAGGATCAATTGCCTGCGCAGCAGCGATCGCCGCACAGCTTCGTCTTGCGGAACGTTCTGCTCTTCGGCCTCGCGAAAGCCGCTCAGGTATTCCCACTCGCCCGGCAGCGTACACTCTCCGTGCATCAGTTGGAAGAGCGCGTTCTGCCCGCTGCTCGACGCTTCATCTAACGCCGTTTCCATTAACTGCGGCGTCACCGAAGCTGCTCCTTTCCGGTTGAGTAAATCCACAACTGTTTCGGCGATCAACTGCAGCAGATGCGGCCAACCCCCTGCCTCCTCTTGAATTCGCTCGATCCCGCCCAGACCCCACAATTCGGGCGCAAACTTTGGACGGTCACCGATCTTTTGGAAGAGCGGCGAATGCTTCAAGGGATCGGTTAAAAGCAGCCGGGTTTCATCCAGTGTAAAAAAAGGAATCTCAATGGTGCGCGCCGATATTAAATAAGAGGGCCACTCGGCGTGCGTGAGTTCCGTGATCTCGTGGCTGCCGGCAAACAGCCAAATGATTTGCCGGTGCTGTTGGATCGATTCCCGCACGGCGGCCAGCAAGTCTTTGGGGAAGACGCCGTCGCCGATCTTCACGTCAATCCCCTCATATTCGTCCAGCGTCAACAGCAGCCGCTTGCCTTCG
>CATPCJ010000135.1 GCA_955652915.1 uncultured Bryobacteraceae bacterium | reverse complement strand
GTCAAACGCCGAGTGGCCGCCGCGAGCCGCTCGGCGTTTGACTCGCTCGATGTGACGCTCTATTGAATCCAGGCCGACGTAGCGCATGACCACTTGAAAACCGTTCTCTTTGGCGAATTTGGATTGTTCGAAAGTAATCCTACTCCGCAGGGTCGTCTCCACCGCGAACGAAGTGCCCGCACGAATGTTTGCGTTAACGAACTCCTCGAACTCCCGGTTGACGACGGTGCGGACCGAAACGGGGATCTTCTCGTAGGATCCAGCGTTCAGTTGCGCCGCTCGGTCGTCGGCGTTAAAAACATTTTTCGCAAAGTCGAGAAGTGCAAAGACAGATGACTTCCCGGCGCCGGGCGGGCCAGCGACGATGAACATTCGGCGCATCGGCATTAGCCGCCGAAATCGCGCTCAGAGCCTTTCTTCATATCAGCGGGGAGCTCGGTGAGCAGCAGGTTTCCGTGCTCATCCATCAGACCTCTGCGGCGTAGCTCGTCGCCTTCAGCTCGAACCCGCTCGAGTCCAGCGCTCAGAATCTGATCATCGAAAGCATCCATTTCGGCTTGATCATCAAGGTTAACGTTCTCCATAGTGAGCCGCTTCGTAATAGCCATGCCGTTTCCTCCCGCCAATTCTTATTCTAGCTTCGTTCCCTAGAAAGCGTCTATTCCGCCCGTAACACTTCCGCCGGATCGATCCGCGTCGCGCGCCACGCCGGAAGCGATGCTGCCGCGCCCGCGGTGGCGATCATCACAGCGAACACGATTCCGAAAACGGATGGATCGGCTGCTTGTGTCTCGAATAGTTCGGATTGCAAGACGCGCGTTGTTGCCAGTCCACCGGCTATTCCGATGCACGCGCCCAGGACCACCGGGCGCATTGCGAGCGCCAATACGAATCGCAGCGTATCTCGCGGGGTCGCGCCCAGCGCGCCGCGAATGCCGATTTCGCGGGTGCGCTGCGACACCGTGTAGGAGACCACCGCGAAAATCCCGGCGATCGCCAGGCCCAGCGCTAAGCCGGCGAAGATTTCCAGCAGCAGCGTATGGAAGCGAACTTCGGCCGCTGAATCTACTACTAAAGTTTGCAGCGTCTTCATCTCGCCCACCGGTTGATCCGGTTCGATGTCGTGGATACGCTTGCGAATTGCCGAAGCCACCGAAAGCGGATCGCCCTTGACGCGCACGACCAGGTTAGTAAATTTAGCGCCAATCAATTGCTGCGTGTAAGGAACATAAAGTTCCGAATCCGCGCCCGTCCGTAACGAGCGATGCTTGATGCTCTCCACGACGCCGATTACCGTCGACCACTGGGACGGCTTGGGATGATCCGACAGCGAGACGCGCTTTCCCACGGGATCGTCGCCAGGCCAGTAGTGCCGAGCCAGCTCATCGCTCACGATTACCACCGAAGGCGAGCCCGCTCCATCACCCTCATTGAAACCGCGTCCTCGAAGCATTCGCACGCCCAGCGCGGGGAAGTAGCCGGGACTGATCTCCCGCAAGTACACCGCATGCCCGCCCTCGTGCGGCGTGACATTCGTGCTGCCTTCGGCCGTGAAAGAAATGGTGATCGATAAACTCCCAAATGGAAGAACCGTCGCGATGCCGGCATCGAGAATTCCTGGCAACGATCGGACTTCACTCAATATGCGCGTGTAATGAGCCGCTTGTTCGGTACTTTTAACCTGCGTCGGGACGGAGACTTGCGCTGTAAGGACATGTTGCGGCTCAAAGCCTAGATGAACTCCCAAAAGCCGGTCCATGGTACGCAGCATCAGGCCCGCCCCAACCAGTAGCATCAGCGAGAGTGCGACCTCGAAAGCGACCATGCCGGCGCGCAGGCGATTCGCCCCACGGTTGGAAGAAGCCGTCCGCGATGCTGCGTTTAGTCCCTCCGCGAGATTGGAGCGAACCACGCCGGCGCACGCGGGAATCGCGCAAAGCAGCGTGGTCAACAGTACCAGGCTCACGGTGACCGCCAGCGCCGCGGGATTGATGGCAATACGATCGAGCTGCGGAAGCGGAAGACGATCCGGAAACAATTTGACCATCAGGCGAATCAGGCCGAACGCCAGCGCAATGCCCGCCGCACCGGCTGCCAGGCCCAGCATCAAAGTCTCGCCGACAATCTGACGTATCAGTTGGAAGCGATCCGCTCCCAGCGATGCGCGAATCGCAAACTCGCGCCTGCGTCCCGATGCGCGCGCCAGTATTAGATTCGCCGCGTTCGCGCATGCAATCAGCAACACCAGGCCGACGGCACTCCACAGAATCAGCAGCGCCCGCCGGTATTGTCCGACGAACTGTTCGGTGAACGGCAGCAATCGCGCATGCCAGCCGGCTTTGCGCTCGGGATCGGGCGGCAGGCCAGGAGTCACGGCATCGATTTCCTTCTGCGCCAGATCGATAGAAACGCCGGGACGGAGCAGCGCCATGGTGCTGAAGTAATGTTTCATTGCTTCGGCGGCAATCAAGCCGGGCCGGAAAGGGATCCAAATCTGTTGCGCTCGATCTGTGAAGACGAAGCCTGGACCCATGATGCCCACCACCGTGTAGCCTTTACCATCCAATAGGATCTGTCTACCTACTATGTTTGGGTCGGCGCGAAAATGTCTGCGCCACAGGCGATCGCTAATTACGGCCACCGGCGGCGTGGAGGAATTGAAATCGCCCGCGAGTAATGTGCGCCCGCGCGATGCTGGCACGCCCAGCATGTCGAACAGGTTCGGGCTGACCTCCAGCGCGAAGACAGAATCCGGATTATCAACGCCCGTGAGGACCAGTTTCTGCCAGCGCCAGATCGCGGTTTGCGCGAAAGCATGCACGTGACCGGCGAAAAAATCCATTTCGACCGGCGCATTTCCCGTTTTCTTACCGCTCGTGGTGAGGCCCGTGATTTCCACCATGCGATCCAAATTGCGAAACGGGAAGGGATGCAGCAGGATCTTGTCGATAATGCCGAATAGCGCCGTGTTCGCCCCGATACCCAGCGCCAGAACTGAGATCACAACGGCGGAAAATCCCGCGCTTTTGCGCAGGCTGCGGAAAGACCTCCGGAACAACATCCCTACATCTTATCTGGGATCTCGGGCCTGCGGGCTTGCGGCTCAGGACGATCAGGACCTTGGGACTAAGTGGAGTGAACCAGGACTCTAAGTTCTCTGCCCGATTGGTGGCGCGGAGTTTACAACTTAGAATCCAAATAGGCGCAATGAATCAGCTAATGATCGCGACCACACCACCCACCAAGACGCAGTACTCCGAACACGAGGCTGCCCAGGAACTGGGGGTTTCGGTCGATCAACTGCGGACCCTCATTCGAAGCCATATTGTTGAAACCGATGAAGATCTCAACAACGTTTCCGTCGCGAGCTTCCATCCTTCGGATCTATTGGTGCTCAAACTCCTGAACGGGCCGAAAGCGAGTCCCACACCGCAGGATTAAGTAAGGTAATAGGGCGTCGTCCTTCCAGCGCCTCCACTGCGTTCCGTGCCGCCAACATGGACATTTCCCGCCGCGTATCCACCGATGCGCTGGCGATGTGCGGTGCCACAACCACGTTTTGAAGTTGCAGCAGCACTGGATTCACTTCGGGCTCGCGCTCAAAAACATCCAGACCGGCTGCGGCGATCCAACCTTCCTTCAATGCTTTCGCGACCGCGGCTTCATCCGCCACGGGACCGCGCGACGTGTTCACTAGAATCGCGGTTTTCTTCATCAGCGTGAGCTCCGGCTCGCCGATCAGCTTACGAGTGGAATCCAGCAGCGGCACATGCAGGCTCACGAAATCGGATTCGCGCAGCAATTGTTCCTTGGAAACGAATTCGAGTTTCAATTCCTGCTCCACCGCTTCCGGCGCGCGCACCGCATCATGATAGAGGATGCGCATGGAAAACCCGCGCCCCCGCCGCGCCACTGCCTGACCGATGCGTC
Source organism: uncultured Bryobacteraceae bacterium (assembly GCA_955652915.1). Lineage (GTDB taxonomy): Bacteria > Acidobacteriota > Terriglobia > Bryobacterales > Bryobacteraceae > Palsa-89. Next base: position 4,283 of record CATPCJ010000135.1, on the reverse strand, counting down.
CCATTCCGAAGATGCCCAAAGTGCGATGGTGCACATCCTGGCCCACCAGCAGATCGATGGACCATTTGCGCCACTCTCCGTTGTGTACAAATTGATGGGCTTCCACGACGCGGCGCGCGGCCGCAAGCAACAGAGCGAAAGCGAAATCGGCCGTGGTTTCGGTGAGCACGTCCGGTGTGTTCGTCACCAGGATTCCCTTGCGCGTGGCCGCCGGCACGTCGATGTTATCGAAGCCTACCGCGACGTTGGCGATAATCTTCAACCCGTCGAGCGAATCGATCACGTCCGCTGAGAACCTGTTCATCAACTGCGCGACCACGCCTTGCTTCCCTCGAATGCGTTTGTGGAATTGCTCCGCCGTTAGACCCTCGTCGTTGTCGACATAATCGACTTGGCAGTGCTGCTTCAAATATTCAATCGCCTCTGGATAGATCCGCTTGGTAACCAAAACGCTGGGCTTCATTGCTACCATTCTCTCTTATGGCAAAGCTCGGTTTTTTAGGACTTGGACTGATGGGCTATCCGATGGCCCGGAATCTTTTGAAGGCAGGGCATCAGGTGGCAGTGTGGTCGAATACCGCGAGCAAGGCGAAGCAGCTAGCTGACGAAGAAAAAGCCACAGCGTGCGATTCGCCCAAGCAAGTGGCGGAGCAAGCCGACTGTATTTTTGCGTGCGTCGGCGATACGAGCATGTCTGTGGAAGTGCTCACCGGCGCCGGCGGCGTGATTGAAGGAGCGAAGCCGGGGACAATCGTGGCCGATGCGAGTACTATCGCGCCAGCCGCCAGCCGCGAAATAGGCAAGAAGCTGGCAGGGAAGGGAATCCATTTTTTGGATGCGCCCTGCACTGGTTCAACCCCAGGAGCGACCGGCGGCACGCTGACCTTTATGATTGGCGGGGATAAAGATGTTTACGAGAAAACGAAGCCATACCTCGAAAACATGGGAAAGCAGTTCTTCTACTGCGGCGCTTCGGGCCTGGGGCTGCACGCCAAACTTACGCAGAACTTGATTCTTTCTAACATTTTGCAGGCCTTCAACGAAGGCATGGTGCTGAGCACCAAGGCGGGCGTGGACCCCGAACTGATGCTGGATGTGCTGAATAACAGTGCCGCCAAGTCCGGATTGATCTCCTACAAGGCTCCTTTCGTCTTCAAAAGGGACTTCACGACCAACTTTTCCACAAAGTGGATGCACAAGGACGTCGGTTTGGCATTGGAGTCGGCTAAAGACCTCGACATCCCGCTACCCCTAACTGGAATGACCCAACAGATGTTTCGTGCTGCAATTGCAGAGGGTTACGGGGAGTTAGACATGTGCTCGACCATTCAGGTTTTGGAGCACTGGGCGGGAGTTGAAGTGCGCAGAAAATAAAAATACAAAAAACTGTTGCAATCCGCAATCTCATATATTAGTATTGGAAGTAAGCCGGGGAGGCAACTCCCACCAAAGCGAGACTAACCTCATAAAAAAGACCCCTGAAGCAATCCTCCCCGGCGCCCGCAAGGGTTCGACTCGCAGTTAAGAGGATTAGGGATCTCCAAGAAAACTTCACCACAACCAGATTTCGTCTGTTGACGATATAATAGGTCAATTGAAAAAGCTCACCATTCTTGGCTCCACTGGATCTATTGGGGTCAGCACCTTGGACGTTGTCGGCCGACACCCCGAAAAGTACTCCATACACGCCCTTGTCGCAGGTAACAACATCGAGCTGTTGGGCCCCCAGATTCTTCGATTCCAGCCAAAACTTGTCGTAACGGCAACCAATACAGGCCGGGAGAGTCTAATTAAGTGGCTGAAGAGCTCGACTCTTCCCGCTGACGGATGGCCGCAATTGGAGTGCGGCGCCAGCGGCCGTGTTCAGGCCGCTACGGATCGGGAAGTAGATTTCGTCATGTCGGCAATCGTCGGAGTGGCGGGCCTGGAAGCGACCTACGAAGCGATCCGGTGTGGGAAGCGCATTGGGTTGGCGAATAAGGAGGTCCTGGTGGCAAGTGGAAAGCTGGTAATCGACGCCGCCAGGAAATCCGGAACTGAGTTGATCCCGGTGGACAGCGAGCACAACGGAGCGCACCAATGCCTGCGGGCGGGGCGGCGCGGTGAAGTGTCGCGGCTGATCCTGACCGCGTCGGGCGGTCCCTTCCGGCAGACATCCAAGGATGAACTGGACGCGGTTACGCCTGCGCAAGCGCTGAATCATCCAACCTGGAAGATGGGACAACGCATCACCATCGATTCGGCCACCATGATGAACAAGGGTTTTGAGGTGATCGAGGCCTGTTGGCTTTTCGACTTTTCAGCCGATGAAGTAGACGTGGTGATCCATCCGCAATCTTCCGTGCACGCCATGGTGGAATACAACGACGGTAGCGTGATCGCGCAGATTTCGGCGACCGATATGCGGATGCCGATTCAATACGCCCTCACCTATCCCGACCGCGACGCCGCGCCAGTACCCCGGCTGGATTGGACGGAAGCTCGTACCTGGAATTTCAGCGCGCCCGATCTCGATAAATTTCCGGCGCTACGGCTGGCCTATGAGGCGCAGCGTGCCGGCGGCTCAGCGACTTGTACGTTGAACGCCGCCGATGAGATCGCCGTGGAAGCTTTTCTCCGGGAGGAAATTTCCTTCTCCGCAATTGCGGCCGTGGTGCAAGAAACGTTGGAACGCGTGCCCGTCCGGCAACCCGCTTCGGTTCAGGAAGTCCTGGAAATCGATGAGATTTCGCGGGCGGCTGCGCGAGAGATTGTTACAGCACATAATAATAAATATGAGGAGCGCGGACACTTGTCCGTAAAAGCCTAGATCTATGCCTTTGCTGATTCTTCAAAACGTCTGGTGGGCGCTGGTGCTGATCGGGGTCATGATTCTGATCCACGAGTTCGGCCATTACTGGGCTGCCCGCTTTTTTGACGTTAAGGTCGAAACCTTCAGTTTTGGCTTCGGTCCACGGCTGTTCGGGTTCAAGAAAGGTGAGACGGATTTTCGTTTCGCCGCGATCTTCTTCGGCGGTTACGTGAAGATGGCGGGCGATCAGCCAGGCGATGAGAATGCCGCCGATCCCCGCGGATTCCTGAGCAAGCCCCGCTGGCAGAGGCTGATCATCGCCTTCGCGGGACCGGCCATGAACATTATTCTCGCGGTGGTGGTCCTCACGGGGCTCTTCATGGTTCGCTATCCAAAGCTTCCAGCCACCCCCTCGCCCGAAGTTGGTTACGTTGTGGCCGATAGCGCCGCGGCGAAAGCGGGAATTCAAGAAGGCGACCGCATCGTGCAAATTGGCGACGTGGCGAATCCAACCTGGGAAGACATCGTCATGAAGGAAGTGGCCAGCGCCGGCCACGAGCTGCCGGTCTGGGTGATGCGCGGGGATGAGAGGAAGAAGATCCTTGTCACTCCGGTTTTGGATGCGCGGAGCGGAGTCGGTTTTGCGGGTTGGGCCGATCAGAATGACATCCAGGTGGCCAGCGCGCTGCAGGACAGACCCGCCGGCAAAGCGGGTCTGCAGTTCGGCGACATCATTGTGAAAGTCAACGGACAGCCGATCCATTCGACACAAAAAATCCTGGACATCATCGCCAAGGGTCAACCGCTGCAAATCGAGTATTTGAGAAATGGCAAGCCCGAAACAACGCTGGTGACGCCCGTAAGATCGGCCATGGACGGAGGCGGTGAACGGTGGATGATCGGCGCGATGCTGGGACCTAAAGTGGAATTTGTCAGCCTGTCGCTGCCGGACGCCCTGGTGGAATCAATCAAGCAGAACACCAAGAGCGCGACGCTCATCTATCAGTTCTTGCGCGGCGTTCTGGAGCGGCGCATGTCGCCGAAGTCCCTGGAAGGGCCCATCGGCATCGCGCGTTTATCCGGGGATGCGGCGCGCGAAGGTCCCACGGCTTATTTCGGGTTGACCGCGATGGTCAGCCTGAATCTTGCGATCTTCAACCTGCTGCCAATTCCGATTCTGGATGGCGGCGTGATTCTACTGCTGCTGGTGGAGATGTTCATGCGCCGCGACCTGAGTTTGCGCGTGAAGGAAACGGTATTCAAGTTGGGTTTCGTTTTCCTGATGGCGGTGGTGGCATTCGTGCTGTATAACGACATTTCAAAACTGGCCGGCTAGCTGTACTCCGATTTCTTTGCTCTCCGCACAACAAATTCAAGCCGCTAAATGAGCGACTGCATCTGCCGTTGTGAGGCAGCCTATCCAGGATGCAGACCCCCTTTCCAGCGGGTTAGCCTGCCATAGCGCCGACATCGGACAAGGGCCATGTATACG
>CATPCJ010000134.1 GCA_955652915.1 uncultured Bryobacteraceae bacterium | reverse complement strand
GCAGAGCAGCATAGCCGCAACCAAATCAGTGGCGTTTCCACTTCCGTAGAATGTAACGGCACTGGCGGTCGGAGCGCGGGCGTTCCGAAGGAGAGCCGTTGCCGGGCTTGTTGGGTCAACTCGGAGAGAAAGACGCCCAGCAGCAGGGAGCGATGCGCGGAGGAAAGCCTAGCGCGAAAGATCACGCACAAACGCTGGAGTGGGATACCTCGTACTCCTTTCCCCGAGATAATCGCTTCTCGATTTCGCGGGACCAATTCTGGAGAGGGAAGCAATGGTACGGCGCGAACGGCAGTGCTGGCGCACCGCTCAACGTTCCTCTTGATACCGACCAGCCTTCTCATGGAAGGCCCCGACCAAAACGCATCGACGGCGGGCCCGACGACGACTGTGATTTAACCCATAACTTTGCCGTTGGCAAGGTTATGCTCCTTCTTCCTGATTTGAACCCTTATCTGAGGGATGAGCTACCAACGTTGCCTGGGCACCGCTCCCAATTCGGGTAAAAGCGCTCGACACTGCAAACGTATACGGTCGCATCGAGGATTTGGTTGGGCAGCCATGCCTTGATCGGGAAGGCAACTACCATTCCAACAAGACGCCCCACGGGGCACGGCTTTAGCAACAAGAGCTTCTCGTTTTAGCATTCTGATTCGTTGCGGGTTGAGTCGTTAACTACAGGGTGGGCGGGTTCGTCTGGGTCCCCAAACAAAATGAATGCCCCCCCAGTTAACACGCGGCGTAAGTTTCGAACCCTGAATGGGGAGCCAAATATTTTCTGCGAACTCCCGGAGGATGCGGCCATCGGCGTGATATTTCCCATTGTGATTAAGATAAGTATGGGGGGCTTGTGAGCGACCGCCTAGATTTTGATGTTGTCTGTCCGAACAACCACAACCAGACAGTTACATTCAGTCAGGAAGAATTCGAAAAAGCGCTGAAGTCCGGCGCGTTGGTGTTCCACTGCAATACGTGCGACACGAACTGGTCACCGTCGAGTGAAGAAATCGCCAAGCTTCGAAAACAACTATCGAAAAATTCAAGCTAGCGCCGCCCCCAGTCGGAGAATCAATCCTGGCATGATGGCGGGCTCAGGGTGGAGCGGCCTTTGAAACCACTCCAGGCGTTTGAGATATCCGTTTCCATTTAAGCAGCCGCAGCTCGCTACGGACGGTAGAGTGGTTGCGTTGACCTATGGATCGGGAAACACAGACCAGGTAGCCTCGCCATCGCGCGATACCGATCCGTGCCAGAGTTCCCAATCAACCGGACCCGCTCACGCTCGATGCGAATGGAGCGTATGTTCGACTGCTCGCGTTACCGCAAGAGAAGTCCTCGCCAGTCTAGGCTAGTCTAGCGGCTGGCATCCGTTGCACGCGGCCCCGATATCAGGCTGCTGCCGGATCCGGCTGCAGCAAGCCGAAGGCATTGCCCTCCGTGTCCGTGCAATACGCCAGCCAGCCAATTCCACCGATCGGCATCTTCGGAACGGTAATTTTCCCGCCATGCTTTGTCACGCTGGCTACCGCGTCATCCAGCGAAGTTACTTGAAGGGTGTTTACCGTACTTTCACCCGGTGCGCGACGCAGCAGCATCCCGCCGTCGATTCCCGGCGTGTCCTTTGGGCCGGTGGTGATCAACCAGTACGGTTGCGGGCTCTCCCACTTCATGAATTGCCAGCCGAAGGCCGACTGATAAAAGGCGATGGCGCGGTCCGGATTCTCCGCGGGAATTTCAAAATGAATTGGTCGTGGCATGTGATCTCCTCAGATTTGCTTGGCAGTGCCGCCGTAGCGTTGGGTGAAGAAACCGATCATGGCGCCAGTAATGAAGCCGGGGAGCATGATTTGAACCCAGTAATGCTGGCCGGTTGGATCCGGCAGGGCCGCAACGATAGCCGCCAGTATCAGACCAATCACCGCGGCAAACGCAATGCCTTTGCCCGTGGAGTTGACCTTCCGCGCGTAGAAACCGGCGGCCAGACCAACCAGCATCCCTTTGATGGAAGACCCGATTAGAATGCCGGTTATTTGCGCACGCACCGCAGGCGTGAACCATGCTGTAGCGCCGTCTAGCGCACCCAGCACCAGCCCCACAAGCACCCCGATCACGACTTTGTTCATGAATCGTTTTCTCCTTCCTGTTCTCTTATTCCCCGTTCGCGGCGATTCCTTTAAAGCCGCGACCAAAAAAATAAAACAAATCTTACGACCACGTAAATCAACAGCAGAACCAGGAGCGGCTGATTTTTTCGATAGAACCGCGTGGCGCGCTCCAGCGGGGTTTCGCGATATGCCTCCACCGCGAATCCATCCAGAAATCGGCCGATCTCGAGATTCAATGAGCCGGCATCGGGATAGCGTTGCGCCGGATCTTTCGACATTGCTTTGCGAACTACCGCGGCCAAGGGTAGCGGCGTAGGGTTCTGAAGAAGCGACCCCAGGACGGCGCCCAACGAATAAATGTCGGCGGCGGGACCGATAGATTCAGCGACGCCCGCCCATTGCTCGGGGGCGCGATATCGTGGAGTGCCGGCAACGCCGATCCCCCAATCCATCACGACGACCTCGCCGAATTGGCCCACCATGATGTTGGCGGGCTTCAGATCGCGATGCAGAACGCCACGGCTGTGCGCGAAAGCAATGGCGTCACAAATCTTTTGGAAAATCCGCAATCGATCGGAGAGTGATGCGCCACCTCGCGCGTAATCGTCCAGACGCGCGCCTTCCACCAGCTTCATGGTGTAGTAGACACGATCGTCGGGAAGCCGGCCCGCGTCGAAGAGCGGAACCACGCCGGGATGTTCCAATTGAGCAACCACGCGCGCTTCGTCCAGCAGGCGGTCGCCGAACTGCATGGCGGGCAATTTCAACGCGACACGTCTGTTCAACTGCCGATCGAACACCTCATGGACCACACCCATGCCGCCGCGCCCCAGCTCGCGAATGAATGTATAGCGAGTCCCGGATAGATCCGGCAGGTCCGCCACTTCACGCAGATGTTCAAAAACCCGATCGGGAAGGAAGCTCACCGCTTGGGTCCGAATAATTCACGGGCTTCGTGGCGAAAGTCCCGATCGCCGCCGGTCACTTCCGCCAAGCGGTCCAGCAGCAAGCGGCGCAACTCGCGGCGAGCCCACGCAAGATAGTTGGTCACGGCCGTTTCCGGCAGTCCGTACCGTAGCGCGAGTTCCGCGTAAGCGGCCGGCTGTTCTTGAAGATCGTGATCTTCGAAAACGCGGAGAGGAACGTCCTTGCCCTTTTGCCGGGCCAGCGCGCGTAGATCCTCCACGGCGAGCGCGAACATTTCGCGCTGCCACTCCCGGTGAAAATACTCTTCCATCGAAATTTCGCCGTTGGCCTGGACCGGTAACTCGCGCTCGGCGGTTTCGAAATCCAGGGAAACAAGCTCGAAGCCGCCTCCGCGCTTCAAACGCCCAGCGTCCCGATTCTGATTGGACACAAAGCCATCCAGGCGCATCCTTAGATAGGTAGCGAACGACGCACGCGCCGGATCGAAGTCAGCGAGCAAGGAGCCTTCCAACATTTCAGCAAAGAAATGTTGTGTAAGATCCTTCGCCTCATCGTTGGATTTGCGCCACCGCAACCGGACGTACTTATAGACAGGCTTCCAATAGGCCGCGGTGATGGCTCCGAACGCGTCCCGCCGGACACCCACGTCCTGCCCCGTCGCGGCGACGAGCAACGAAGGGCGCGTGCACGGAAATCCTTCGTAAGGTCCACCGAGCGACGTATCGGGATCGTAACCCATGAGCCCAGTATATTGGGCAGAGCCGTGGCGCGGACACTTTGTCCGCGGCCTGGAGACTCTTTCCCGCACGGAGCATCGAGACGAATCTCGATGCAGCAGCCTGAGAGGCCGCGCCACAGTGCATGTGCCGGCTGCGGGCAAGATTGCACGCCCCACAAAAACTATTGGGTGCCTAGGAACTTTTTCACATCCGGGTACAGCAGGTCGTGCACATCAGGTTTATCCAAATCAGATTTGCGCACCACGCGCGCGGGCAGGTCGATCTGCTTCGCTGATGTGACGCCATTCAATTTATCCACCAGGGTCTTCACGGCTTCGAAGCCCATCTTGAACGGATCCTGCACCACCATCGCGTCGATCGTGCCACCTTGCAGATCGGCAATCAGCGTATCGCTGGAGTCGAACGCAACGAATTTCACCTTGCCGGACAAACCGCGCGACTTGAGAGCCAACGCCACGCCCAGACTGCTCGGCTCCGAGGAAGCGAAGAGGCCGTTGAGATCGGCGTGCGCCGTCAGAATATTCTCGGCCGCGGCCCGCGACTTCGACGCGTCGGACATGCCGAACTGCCGCTGTACCACCTCGATCTTCGGGAATTCACTTTTCATGACGTCCTCAAAGCCGCGCTCGCGATCCGTGGTGGAAGCGCTGCCGGGCGCGTGCATTACCATGGCTACTTTGCCCTTGCCGTCCAGCAACCGCGCCAATTCTCGCGCTCCCATCTTGCCGGCTTCATAATTGTTGGTCGCGAGGAACGTCATGTAGTTCGTGGAATCGACCCCTGAATCGAATACCGTGACGGGAATTCCCAATTCCGCGGCGCGGTCGAGCGATCGATTCAGCACCTTGCGCTCGGTGGCCGCCACGGCGAGACCATCCACGCGCTGCGTCAAATACGAATCCACGATCTGCATCTGGCGATCGTATTCAGTCTCCTGCGGGGGTCCGTTCCACAGTATTTCCACGCCGTATTTCTGCCCCGCGGCCGCGGCACCGGCGTGAACCGTGACCCAGAACACGTGCGATGTTCCCTTCGGAACGACCGCGATTCTTTTCGTCTTGCTGCTCTGGCACGCGCTCAACAGCAGTAGCGAAGCCGTCAGCGCGGCCCATACTTTACTGTGCACACCAACCTCCATCGATCAAAATATCCGTGCCGGTGATGAACGATGCGTCGTCCGAACACAGATAGAGCGCCAGCTTGCCGATATCTCGCGGATCGCCCCAACGGCGCTGCGGCGTGCGCGACATGAACTGCTCGTTCTTTTCCGGGTCGTTCATGATGGGCACCGTCATCTCCGTGGCGAAGGGCCCGGGACTGATCGCCACCACCGTGATATTTTCCTGCGCGAGTTCCAGCGCGAGCGATTTGGTAAATCCAATCAGTCCGGCTTTACTTGCCGAGTAAGGGGTACGTTGTGGAAATGAAATGTGGCCCATGATGGACGCAATGTTGATGATGCGGCCGTAGCCGCGCCCTAACATGTGCGGGATGAACGAACGGCACATCAGAAAAACACTGGTCAGGTTGGTTTGAATTATGCTGTTCCATTCGTCGAGGGTATAGTCGACGCACAGCTTGCGGATGTTGATGCCGGCGTTGTTGATGAGAATGTCGGCGGGTCCAAATTTTGCGAGAACGTCTTTTTCGAGCTGCCGCACCTGGGCTTCGTTGGCGATATCGCAGCGGAACACTTCGGCCTCGGCGCCAAGCTGCCGCGCTTGGCCGGCAACATCGCTGAGCGCCTCCATGTCGCGTCCGGTCAGAGCCAGCTTCACACCCGCGGGCGCCATGGCAAGAGTCATGGCTTTGCCTAAACCGCGGCTAGCGCCCGTAATAAGCGCGACACGTCCGGAAATTCCCATAAGACGTTCATTGTACCCGTCTTTCCGAATGGTGTTTGATATTGGAGAGGTAAGACCCCGGCAACAACCGGGGCCATGGGAGGGGAAATTACTCGATTTCCTTGTTGCGTTTTTTACGGTTGCGCTTACGCGCCAGCGCTTCTTTGGTGCGCTTCTTTTCACCCGGCTTCAGATAGAAAGAGTGCCTCTTGATTTCTTTGATGATGTCTTCCTGCTGCACTTTTCGTTTGAAGCGCCGCAGAGCACTCTCTAACGTCTCGCCGTCCTGCACGTGGACTTCAGCCACTAATTACTCACCCCCCTTGGTATAAACATCTTTATCCATGATAGCGGTTTTCGGCGGAAAGATGGCCCGCTCAATCCGCGAAGGCTCGCCGCACACAGGCTTGAGCTTTGCTCCAGTCGTTCTGGCTGAGGTGGCCAACTACGGTCAACTCCGAGCGGTGGATCGTCAACACGAATACGCGGAAGCAAGATTCTGCTCTCAGCCCGGCAGATTGCCAGTCCTGGAGTATGTAGTCGGTCGAGGCCAATCGAGCCGGTATCTTCGTGGTCAGAATGCCAACCAGCACATCCGGCCGCTCACTTAAGTAACCTTCACTGGCAATTACCACTGCTGGGCGTACCTTTGTCTCCACCGCGCCGGTTAACATTCCAACAACTACATCGCCAGGCTTCAACGCTCTTCTTCCGCCTCGCAGCGTTTCAACGATCGCGCCGTAAACTCTCGCAGATCCTCATCCGACCAAGAGTCCGACCAGTCGATTCTTGTGTTGGAGGACAACGCAGCCAGCCGCTGCACGAGCGCCGAAAGCTCGTTGGCGGTATCCCCAGGAAGGCGGCGGAACGCGTCCAGAAGTGTCGTTTCCTGTGAGTTGAGTTGCATGAGTGCGCCCTCTGATGACCAGTATACGTTTGTCCCGCGCTCCTGGATCCGACTCTTGGAGGATTCGAGTAGTTCCGTACCATTTAATATGCGTCGCTCTGCTTCACGCCGTAACGAGGACAAAGGTCTCACGAATCACGGCGGTGCCTTCCAAAGACTCTTCGGCCATTGCGCGATTTGCATCCAGAACGAGAGTGGCCGCCTCCTGCAGGTTCTCCCTCGCCTCATCCAGAGTTGCCCCCTGCGTGTTGGCGCCAGGCAGTTCTTCGATGAACGCCACATAGCCCTCTGGCACTTGCATGAAAACCGCAGTCAGCTTCATAAGTTCATTTGATACATTTTCCCTCTTGACAATCTACTACTGTGTGCCATACACTATGTGACAGATAGTAGATATCACACAGTAAACGCCCATGAACGCCGAGATCTTCGAAAACCTGCGTTTGGAGTTGCGCCGCGGTAGCGTCATCATCGCCGTGCTGGCCGCGCTGCGGACCGAGCGGTACGGCTACACGCTGCGCAAAGCTCTCGCCGATCACGGCCTTGCCATCGACGAAGGCACTCTCTATCCGTTGCTCCGGCGCTTGGAAAGCCAGGGGCTTCTGACCAGCGAGTGGCGCGAGGAGGAGAAGCGAAACAAGCGCTTCTACCAGCTCTCCGCCGAGGGCCGGCAGATTCTCAAACGACTGCTGGCGGAGTGGGCAAGTATTGATGCATCGGTAAAGGAAATTTTCAAGGAGACGCCGGATGGAACTTCTCGATCGTTACTTGCACGCGGTTAAGTTCTGGCTGCCACGGAAGCACCAGGAAGATATCGTCGCGGAATTGCGCGACGATATTCAATCACAGATCGAGGAAAAGGAAGCCGCGCTCGGCCGCCCGCTGGACGAGCCGGAGGTGGCATCCATGTTGAAGCAGAGCGGCCACCCGATGCTGGTCGCCGGGCGTTATCGGTCGCCCGGACCGGTGATCGGTCCAGCGCTACTGCCGGCTTACTGGTTCGTGCTGAAACTGGTGCTGCTGTGGATTCTTGCCCCGTTGCTCGGTCTGATTCTTCTCGGCTCGATCGCCGCGCATGGTTTCACGATCTCCGGAGCCGGCGCTGCCCAAATTATCTTGGCGTTTTGGAGCGGTACGTTTACGGCGATCGGCGCCATTACCGTCGTGTTCGCGGCGATAGAAAAGTACCAAAACGGCGCAAAATCCTTGGAGAAGTGGGATCCGCGCAAGCTGCCGCGGGTTCGGCCGGGTCTGACGGCGCAGCCTACGCCACGATGGAATTCGATCGCCGAACTGGTTTTCGGCGGGATCTTCACCGTCGCGTATATCCAGTTGTTCCGGACAACTTTTGACTTCGGCGAAGCGCGGATCACGCTGGCCCCCATCTGGCGCGACCTCTATTGGCCCTTTCTGGCTCTGCTGCTCTGCGGCCTGGTGGTGGCCCTGATCAGCCTGCTGCGCCCGTCCTGGGTATGGCTGCGCTCCGCCGCGCGCCTGACGATCAACGCGGCCACCCTGGTATTGGCCGGCCTCTTGTTTAGAGCCGGAACGTGGGTGGACGTCGCTATCCCCAGCCTGCCGGCGGACCGCGTCGAAGTGGTCGCGAGGGTATTTAATCTCACCGTGTTCGGCACGCTGGCGATCATCGCGATCGTGACGGTTGTGGATTCAATTCAGGAGGCGCGGCGGATCGCATTGGCGCGGCGCACTCGTCCTCAGCTTGCAACTCACGCGGCCGGCACTTAGGCAAGCGAACCGACGCTAGTCCGCGTGCTATTCTGTCGGAGGCGTTTCAGGACGCCGCCGTGTCCGCGGAAAGGACTGCGTCCTCCTGAGTTGGTTTGTTTGGATTTTTGGCTTTGATGAACTCTTTTCTGCCCGAGCAAGCGGACACCGGGCGCAACGGCTGACGCAAAAAAGCGCAGCCAGGGAAGGAGCTCATTGTGAATAACAACCTACCTACTCGCGCGCTTCGTGAGCATCCGGATCTCGATCAACTCAAGCGGCAGGCCAAGGAGTTGCTGGAGGCATTCCGTGCCGGCGACGCCGACGCTGTCCGCGAGGTAAGTACACACTACCGTGACGTGGATCGAGCGGCGCTCGCTTTACATGACGCGCAGCTTGTGCTGGCTCGCGCGTATGGCTTCGACAGTTGGCCGAAGCTCAAGGCGTATGTGGACGGCGCGACTGTAAAGCGGCTGGAAGACGCGGTGCGTGCCGGTGACCTCGCTCAGGTGCGCACGATACTCAAAGCCCGTCCGGAATTGGTGGCCAGTGGCGCCTTGCACCAGGCTGTTTTCGATCGGGCGCCTGAAATGGTGCGCGTGCTCATGCAGCACGGCGCCAACGCCCGCGCAGGCGTCTATCCCCACCGGGACGCCACCAGTCCGTTAACTATTGCGATCGAGCGCGGATACGACGACATCGCCGCCATCATCAAAGAAGAGGAAGAGCACCGGCGCGAAGCTAAGAGCGGCGTAAATGCAGCGCCCGTGCCGGACGAGTTGTTCAGAGCAATTTCATCCGGCGACGACGACGGCGTCATCACGATGATGGAGGGCAATCCGGCGTTGCTACAAACTTGCACTCTGGATGGCTGGACGCCCCTGCATGCGGCATCGCGGCAACTCAACGAGCGGCTGGTCGCATGGTTGCTGGATCATGGCGCGGACGTAATGCGGCTAGGAAAAGGTGAATGGACCGCATTGGACGAGGCTGCCTATTGGTCCGGGGCCGATAGCACGGAAGAGTTCAAGTCCGTTGCGGCATCTCTGCGCCAACGAGGCGCCGTGTTGACACCTTGGGCGGCTGTCGCACTAGGGGAAGCTGACTGGTTGCGCGCGCGTCACGCGGAGGGAGCGTTGACTAATCCTATCGAGGATTCAGGCGGCCTGCTCACGATCGCGGCCAGGCACAACCGGCCTGAGGTCCTTGCAATGCTCCTGGATTTCGGATTCGATCCGAACGAGCGCGCACGTTATGCGCACGTAGGTGGAGACGACGTCGCGTTCACCTGGGGCATGCCGCTATACCACTGCGCGGCGTCCGGCAAATACGACATGGCGGAGATGCTGCTGGTTCGCGGCGCGGATCCGAATGGCAAAGTTTACGCCAGCGGCGATCCGATGTTTCAGGCGTACGACAAGCGCGACTGGAAGATGGTCGAACTGCTGCAGCGCTACGGCGGAAAGCCCGAGGCCTCCACGGCGGGTCTCTTCCGGCAGACGGACTTGGCGAGAAAGATGCTGGCCGGCGAGGTAGCCTGTGGTCTGGAAGGCGTCGGTGGAGAGACGCTGGCGGAGCAACTTCTGTGGGGCGCGGCGTGCGGCGGAGATCCCGAGATCGTGCGCATGGCACTGGAGCGCGTGGACCGCCAGCGGAACGATTTATGGTGGTTTCATATTCTGGAGCAACCCCTGCGGATTTGGAATCACGGGTCCACGATGGCGGAAAAACCAGGCTGGGACCGCGGCACATACCTCACTTGCTTCCGCTTGATCCTGGAGCGTTGCGATCCGAATTTGCGTGGAAGAGTGGGAGACGAAGGACGCTTCGGCCTGACCATTCTGCATAGCGTGGCGGGATCGCGCGAGCACGTTACGGCGGACGAGCGCGTTGGCTTCACGACTATTCTGCTGGATGCCGGGGCGAGACTCGATATCCGCGACAACCTGCTCAAGAGCACGCCGCTTGGTTGGGCGTGCCGGTGGGGCCGTATCGAGTTGGTGCGGTTGCTGCTAGAGCGCGGAGCAGATCCGGTGGAGGCGGACGCCGAGCCCTGGGCTACGCCGAGAGCGTGGGCGGAGAAGATGGGACACCCCGGCGTGCTGGCGGCATTGCGGGAGGTGATGCCGTGAAAACGCACGTACCTGACCGCAAGCTTCGCGAACAACCAAACCTGGATCAACTCCGCCGGCAGGCGAAGGAGCTGCTGGATGCGTTCGTCAACGGCGAAGCTGACGCCATCGCGGAGGTGAACGAACATTACCACGGTGGAGATCGGACTACATTCGCTTTGCACGACGCGCAGCTCGTGCTGGCACGCGCGTATGGCTTCGACAGTTGGCCGAAGCTCAAAGCGTATGTGGACGGCGTAACCGTTCAGCGGTTGGCGGAGGCCGTAAGCGCGGGTAATATCCAGCAGGTGCGGGCAATGCTCAAAACCCGTCCCGAACTGGTGAACATGGATATGTCGGAGAACAACGAGCATCACGTTTTGCACTACGCGGTATTCAATCGGTCGCCCGAGATGGTGCGTGTGCTGATGGAGCACGGCGCCGACGCGCGCACGGGGATCTATCCGCACCGCAGCGCGACCACGGCGCTTACCATCGCCACTGAACGCGGCTACGATGAAATCGTCGCCATAATTTTGGAGGAGGAGCAGCGCCGGCGTACGGCGCTCAGCGGGTCGGCCGCGATTACCACGGCCGCACCCGACGAGCTGATGGAACTCATCGCAAGTGGGGATGATGAACGGGCGCTCGCGATGCTGGAAGGTGAACCGGCCCTGACGCACGCGTGCAACCGCAACGGTTGGACGCCGCTGCACGCGGCCGTTGCAATACGCAATGAACGCCTGGCCGCGTGGATAGTGGAGCATGGCGCTGACGTAAACCGGCGTGATCCGCAAAACCGCACTCCGCTGGATCACACTGTCGGCAGACCGTGGAGAAAAACCGGCAGCATGGAAAACTTCGCGTCGGTGGTCGGCCTACTCCGTCAACATGGCGCGGAGCTGACAGCCCGGTCCGCGGTGGCTCTGGGCGAAGCCGACTGGTTGCGCGCACGGCACGCGGAAGGAGCGCTGGTCAATCCGATCGAGGATTGGGGTGGACTCCTTACCATCGCCGTCCTGCACGACAGGCCAGAGACCTTAGCTTTGCTGCTGGATCTCGGATTCGATCCCGACGAGCGTGTGCGCCTGCAGGGTGTGGAAGAAGTATTCTATTCGCAGGCCATGCCGCTGTGGCATTGCGCGGCTCGGAGCAAGCTCGCCATGGCGGAAATACTTCTCCAACGTGGAGCGAATCCGAACGTGCACGTATATGCCAGCGGCACGCCCGTATACAGCGCGTATCGCCAGCGCGACTGGACGATGGTCGAACTACTGAAACGTTACGGGGGCGTGGTGGATCCGGTTACGTTGAGCCTGTTCCATGAGAAGGAGCTGGCGAAGCAGATGCTGCTGGATGAAACCGAGGTTCGCTTGCCCGCCGGAATATTGGAAGGCAAGAATGTCTCTGAGGATCTGCTGCGGGGCGCGGCGGATAGCGGCGATGCGGAGATAGTGCTGATGGCGCTAGCGGGTGTCGACTGGGGCCGCGACGACGACCGCTGGTATTGGATTCTCATGCAGGCCATCTGGGCGCCGAGCACCGAATGCTTCCGGCTGATACTGGAGCGTTGCAACGCAAACCTACGGCACCCGCGTTTTGGCCGGACGCTGCTGCACGATATCGCCGGGCTGGGTGGCGATGCGACCGCGGAGAAGAGTCCGGAATTCGCGGCCATGCTCTTGGACGCCGGGGCAAGGATTAGTGAGCGCGACGATATTCTCAAGAGCACGCCGCTAGGTTGGGCATGCCGCTGGGGACGCATCAAGTTGGTGAAGCTGCTTTTGGAGCGAGGCGCGGATCCGGTGGAAGTAGACTCTGAGCCGTGGGCTACGCCGCGCGCCTGGGCGCAAAAAATGGGGCATGCCGATTTGCTTGCCGTGCTGGACCGTTGGGGGCTGGATCCTACTTCGCCGGCTGCAGTGCGAGGACAGCAAAAGCCGTCGCCGCATCGCTCATGAAGCGGCCGACATCCGTCGACAAATCCCGTTGCTTGTTGAGTGAATACGCCAGCCAGCGGCCTTCCGTCTTGACCTGATTCTGCATCAGCCACGCCAGGCTGCGATTCAACTGAGGCTGATCGCGCCGCATGCCGGTTTGCTGCAGCACCAACGCGACCACTCCCGTCGCATAGCCGTCACTCTTCGTCTCCAATGGCGTGGCGTCCCTGCGTTTCCACGTTCCAACGAACGAAGACAGGCTGTAGCCTCCGTCCGCCTGCTGCTTGCTCAGCGCTTCATCGACGATGGATTTCTGCTGCGCCGGCGTTAGCAGGCCGGGCACCTTGGCCGACGCCCATAGCAGCATCACGCGGTTAATCAAAACTTGCGAATCGCGTTCGCGTACCAGATATTCGCGCAGCAACTGCATGCCATCCTGAATTTGAGGCTCAGAGCGATAATTTCCGGGCGCGGTTCCGACGGCGATGGCGGCAAGCGTGGCTCCGTAGTATTGCGAGTCACCCTCCCAAGGTGAGTTGTGAAATTGCAACCAGGACCAAGCTCCCTTGGCTTCGCCCGTTTTCAGTTGTTGCGCCCACATATTGTCCAGCGCCAGTCGAGTGTCCGGACCCAACTTTCCCGCTTCCGCGTCATAACCTGTCAGGATCACCGCGTTGAGAATGGATTCCGTACCGCGCGATTCCGCCGTCTTGGGAGCGCCTCTGGTCTGGTCGGGATAAAACGGTTCCACTTCCTTCCATAAACGAACCCGCTTGGTGACGTTGTCTAAAAGCCTGCGTTCAATTGTCGAGGGAGCCTGTTCCGCGAGCGCGGAGCGAAGAGCGGGCCGGGCCATGGCATAGGGGACCGCGGTGTGGCAGGAGACGCAAAACGTTTCATGATCGCGCGCGGCCTGTGGCCAATCCATCCACCAGGCCAGCCGCGTGTCGAGGTAGGACGCCGCAGTCTTACTGTTCCAGGACGCTGAGGGCTCCGTCGCGGCGAACAAGCCGACGGCGGCAAGCGCAGAGATTCCGAGTCGGATCATATGCACCAGCTTACCGGAATCCTGAGCTTTTTTGAGAGACTGGGTAAAATGGAAACGAAACGATTGGCAAGTCAACTACGGCGATCTTACGAAGGTCCTGCATGGCATGGTCCTGCTCTGCGCGAATTGCTGGAGGGCGTCGCGGCGGAACATGCCGCCGCCAAACCGGTGCCCGGCGCGCATAGCGTTTGGGAGCTCGTACATCACATTGAGGCCTGGGAGCGGCAGGCTCTGACCACCTTACAAGGACAGACCTATGAGTCAATGACTGGCGATGCGGACTGGCCGCCGGTTCGCGAGACTACCGCGGAAGCATGGAAGGCGGCACTGGAGCGGCTACAGTCCACTACTTCGAAACTGGTGGAGACGATCCGTCTACTGGACGACGCGAAACTGGACGAGATGGTGGCCGGCAAAGACTTCAAATTCTATGTCCTCTTGAACGGAGTGGTGCACCACAATTTGTATCACGCGGGTCAGATTGCGCTATTGAAAAAAGCCGGTTAGGCGCTGACGCAAAACGATGCAAAAAAAGATGTCGATGTTTTCATGCGGCGATTCCGAGGGCTCCGAACAATCGCTGCAGGCCGGTGCGAAGGTTGTCGTAGTGTTGATCGATGGAGGTACCCACTGGTCATCAAGTATATTGATGTCAAATGAGCGTCAACTCGCAAACTAGCGGAATTCACTTATGGATTGTGCTTTGGAAAACCTACTCGTCCCTGCGTTCTCACGCCGAGCGCAATATCGCTGCCCTGTCGCTCGGCCTGTCCGACTTTGGCGTTCTCGAAATTCTCTTGCACAAAGGCCCTCTGCCGGTGAACACGATTGGCGCAAAAATCGGACTGACCAGTGGTTCGGTCAGCGTCGCCATCGACCGTTTGGAGCGCAAGGGATTGGTGGAACGAAAAAATGACCCGGGCGATCGGCGCGCCCGGGTCGTTCATCTCACAGAGCATGGGCGAAAGCTAATCCAGAAAGCTTTCGCCGAGCATGCCGCGGCCATGGAACACGCTGCGTCCGCTCTATCGCGGCGCGAACGGGCCGTGGTGATCCCATTGCTTAGGAAG
>CATPCJ010000133.1 GCA_955652915.1 uncultured Bryobacteraceae bacterium | reverse complement strand
ATGCCCTGGCGGATCACTGGCCGCGAAATGCCCGTCGCTTTGGCAACGGCGGAAATGCCACCTTTGCCTATCGCTTGACTCTCCGCCGCCGCCAACAAGCGACGCGCCCGCTCATCAAGAACCTTCTTCAAAGCTTCGTAGCGTGCAGTGATGCCAGCGATGTCGGCCACTGAAGCCAGTATAAGTCAAAACATTACATAATGGAAATGTTATTTCTAGACAGACCCTTAGTTGGATAGAGAACATTTTCCGCTGGCTCCCACTCTAAGCTTCAGTGGTGAAAAACCCGCTTGTATCTCCGCTATTGGCGTTGGCGGCAGGTATTCTTCTGGCGCGCTTTGTCCCGTTCGGACGCCCTGAGCTTTTCACCGCACTAGCCCTTCTGCTGGTAATGACGCTGTTGACGGCGAAACGGTCTCAACCCCTTTTTTTGAGTTGCTGTCTTATAACTATGTTAGTCGGCGGCGCTCTTCTAGAAGTACTGCACGCATCTGGCAACCCCCCTGAGATCGATGCCGGCTCGCGCGAAACTGTGTTAGTGAGCGGATGCGTTGTCGAGCCTTCCGTCTTCAACGATGGCCGCGATCAGTTCATCCTCGAACTCGCTCCGCGGGCCCGCGCACGAGTCAATTTGGCGGTTCGGGAAGGCGAGACGCCTCCTACCTTTGTCTACGGCCAGAAGGTCGGCCTCGAAGCCCGGCTGCGCCCCGTGCGGAATTTCCAAAACCCGGGTGCATTCGATTATGCAGCCTTCTCCGCGCGAAGCTATATCTATTGGACCGCCTCAGTGGCTGCCGGAAGTACCGTGACCGTCGAGCCGGGCCGCTGCGGATCGGCCTTTTCCGGAGCGATCTTCGGACTGCGCGCCGCCGCACTCACTCGCATTGAACAGCTCTACGAAAACAATGCATACGCGACGGGCATGATGGAAGCTACTCTCATCGGCGAAACCAGAAAGCTCGAAAAAATCTGGACGGATCATTTTCGCCGGACCGGCACCTTTCACATGCTCGTGATCGATGGTCTGCATATCATGGTGCTCGCCGCGGTCTTCCTTTTCCTGCTACGTATGTGCTTTGTTCCGGAACTCCCGGCGTTAGCCTTCACCGTGACGGGGGCGTGGTTGTACGCATTGGTGTCCGGCGCCAATGCTCCGGCCGTCCGGGCAGCGGGTGGATTGACCTTATATCTCGCGGCACGTTTTTTTTACCGTCGCGGCAGGCCCATGAATTTGCTCGCCGCGGTAGCCATCGTGTACCTGATCTACGATCCCGGTCAACTCTTCGAGCCCGGGTTTCAATTGTCGTTTCTTTGTGTAGCGGCAATCGCAATGCTGGCGGTTCCGGTGCTCAATGCCACTTCCGCGCCACTTTCCCGAGGACTTCGCGGGATCGCGGAAGTCAGCCGCGATCCTCGAATGCCCACGCGCGCCGCACAGTTCCGTATTGAACTGCGTCTGCTCGCCGAGACCTTGCATTATTTTCTTCGGATCCCCCAAAATTGGCTGGCGCTCCTGCTGGCTTTTGGTGCGCGACTGATTTTCTATGCCTACGAAATGGCCGTCATCTCCACCGCGATCCAGATCGGCGTGGCGCTGCCGATGGCAATTTACTTTCATCGCATCTCACTGTCCGGCTTTTCGGCCAATATTATTGTGGTCCCATTGCTCGGACTGGTTGTGCCCCTTGGGTTTCTGGCGGTGTTCACGGGCTGGCATTTGCCCGCTATGCTGGCGGAATGGCTGTTGACCGCTGGCGAAAAAATCGCCAACTGGCATCTCCTCCTCGAGCCAAACTGGCGCGTAGCCGATCCTCCGCTGTGGCTTTGCATCGCATTCTCGGCCGCTCTGCTGCTGCTTTCGTTCGCTCTGCCGAAATCGCGCCGTTGGGGCTGGGCATCGGCGGCGATTGTCGGGATTCTGTTCGTCCTTATCTTCTGGCACCCTTTTCCGGCGAAAGTTCACCGCGGCGAATTGGAGCTCACGGCCATCGACGTGGGGCAGGGCGACAGCCTGCTGCTGTCATTTCCCGACGGCAAGCTCATGCTGATGGATGGTGGCGGCGTTCTTTCTTTTGGCAAACATGCAAAACCTCGCATGAATATCGGCGAGGACGTCGTGTCTCCGTACTTGTGGGGCCGGTCCATCCGCAAAATCGATATCATCGCGCTCTCTCACGCACACGCGGATCACGCGCAAGGATTGCCGGCATTGATCGAGAATTTCCACCCCGCCGAGCTCTGGATCGGAGCGACTGCCCCCGCCGAATTGTGGACCGCCGTCGAACAGCAGGCGCGCACGCAAAAAGTGAAGATCGTCGCCATGCGTAGCGGACGGACCTTCCACTTTGGCGGTACGCGAATCGAGGTTATTTCGCCCCCGTCCGGCTATGTTCCCGCGGATAGTCCTAAAAACAACGACTCGTTGGCGCTCCGGATCACCTATGGCAGGCGGTCATTCCTGTTGACCGGCGACATGGAGAAGCCCATGGAAGCGCGCGCCCTGGCCGGCGGCGAGCCGCTCCGCGCGGACGTCCTGAAAGTGGGTCATCACGGCAGCAATACGTCCAGCGCCGGGCCGTTCCTGGATGCGGTGTCGCCTATTTATGCGGTGATTTCAGACGGCTTCGAGAATTCGTTCCACCATCCGCACCCGCTGGTGTTGGAGCGCCTGACCGCGCGCCGCGCCGGCATCCTCCGCACGGATTTGCAAGGCCTCATCACAATCCGAACCGACGGCCAGCGGATGTCGGTCGAAACCTACCGGTGAAAGAGGTGAAAGAGGTGCCTGTCACCTCTTTCACCCATTCTTTGCGGAAGCCGAAACGGGTTTCTGAGCGTCTCTTGATCAGGCCCATTCTATTGCTACTATGGTAACGTTAGAGGTTTTCAAAAAAATGCAGACTGTCCGGTGGTGCCTGCGGTTCGCCCTCTTGGCTGTAATTTACAGCCCGATTCAATCCAACCTCGCGGCTCAATCCGAAGCCGACGTGAACGCCAGCATCAAGAAGTTTACGCAAGTCTACGAAGCCGTGGAAGCGAGCTTCGCCGACAAGGTCGATCCCGACCACTTGGTTTACCGCGGCGCGATTCCCACCATGCTCCGCACTCTCGATCCACATTCGAACTTCTTCGATCCGAAAGCGTACGCGCTGCTGCGTGAGGGCCAGTCCGGCCACTATTTCGGTGTGGGTATGTTCGTGGGCGCGACGCCCGACGGACATGTGGCGGTGATTTATCCGTTCGAAGGATCTCCCGCTTTTCGCGCCGGCCTGCATCCGGGCGACGAACTCATCGCCGTCAACGACACCAATACCGAGCACTCCACGGTGTCACAGGTTTCCACCATGCTGAAAGGGCCTCGTGGAACTCCGGTCACGATTACGGCCAGGCGGCTGGGCACTCCGCAGGCGCTGCACTTTTCGGTAATCCGAGACAACGTTCCCCGCGGCAGCGTAAACCACGCGTTCTGGATCAAGCCCGGAATCGCCTACATCAAGATTGAAGCTTTTAACGAAACCACCAGCCATGAGGTGGACCAGGCCTTGGCGCATTTCGGAGAAAACGAGATCGAGGGACTGATCCTCGATCTGCGCGATAACGGCGGCGGTCTGGTGCAGGAGTGCGTCAATGTGGCCGACCGTTTTCTCAAGAAAGGCCAACTGGTAGTCTCGCACCACGGGCGTATGTCGAGCGAAACGAAGTTTGTAGCCAAGCACGGCGAACGCGGACGCGAATATCCTATCGTCGTGATAGTCAACCGCAATACCGCGTCGGCCTCCGAGATTCTTTCCGGTGCGCTGCAGGATCACGATCGCGCATGGATCTTCGGTGAAAGTACATTCGGAAAGGGATTGGTGCAGGCGCCATTCCCATTGTCGGGAAACAGCGCGTTGCTGCTGACCATCGCCAAGTACTACACGCCTAGCGGCCGCTTGATCCAGCGCGACTATGCCAACCAGGGTCTGTATGAGTACCTCAGCCGCAATCAGGGCCACAATAACTTGAAGGATATGAAGAAGACCGACAGTGGCCGCGTCGTCTTCGGCGGCGACGGTATCACGCCGGATGAAAAATACGAGGTAGCAAAGCTGACTCTCCTGGAAGCGAAGTTGGAATCACAGGGGCGTCTGGCATACTTCCTGTACGCGCCCGAGTTTTTTGCCCACCACGACACGAAAATCGCCAAGGACTGGAAACCGGACACCCAGGTGCTGGAAGAATTCCGTGCGTTCATCGCCAAGAAGGGTGTGACGTTTACGCCAGCCGAGTTCGAGCGCGATCGTCCCTGGATACAGGAGCGTTTGCGCGAACAGTTATTGATTACCGCCTACAGCAAGGAAGAATCCGAGCGCCTGGAACTGCAGAACGATCCGGAGATTCACAAAGCCGTGGAGTCGCTGCCGGCTTCGAAAGCCTTGTTGGACAAAGTGCACGAAACCGTCGCGCGGCAGTCCAAGAAAACCGTGGTGGGCGCCGAAGCCCGGCAATAAGCGCATCGGCGTTGCTCCAGCACTGCGCTTTCTCTAAAAGCCCGCCAGAAACATTATTTTCTTGACATAGACCTGCGTTCGGGTCTACAATTCCCCCCAAGCATTCTGCCGCGTTAAGCAGAGCCATCTTTGTTTTCAGTCAAAATTGCAGGGGGCATATGAATCAGAGTTTCACGCTGAATCGTTTCGGCCATTTGGCCATTTGTCTGGGAGTACTGCTTCTCGTTAGCGGTGTTCCAGCCTGGGCACAAGCTGCGACTGGCTCAATTTCCGGTATCGTAACCGACCCCACCGGCGCGGCCGTTGTCAACGCCTCGGTGAGGCTCGTCGAGGTTGACACGAATTCGTCCCAAACCTCCAACACCAATGAAGTAGGAAGGTATTCGTTCATCAGCGTGCAACCTGGCGTCTACACCATTACGGTGGCTCATCCGGGATTTACTCAGGCAAAGATGCAAGGGCAAAAGGTGGACATCGGCAGCTCCTTGACTCTCAACATGACGCTCGAGGTCGGAGCGACGTCGACAGTGGTGGAAGTAAAAGCGTCGGCCGGTGCGGAATTGCAGACCTTGAATGCCACGGTGGGGACCACCATCACCGGTGAATCGCTTCAGTTGCTCCCCAACCTCGGCCGCGATGCGTCAACGCTCTCGGTGCTGCAAGTGGGCGTATCTTTGGCGGGGAACGTGGCGGGCGCTGCCACAGATCAAAATGGTTTCCAACTCGACGGCGGCAATAACAGTGACGACATGGCTGGCACCAACACCACTTATACGCCCGGAAATGGTTTTCAGGGCGGCGCTGCGACCGGCGGCACGCCCACCGGAGTAATTCCGACTCCCATCGAGAGTATCGAGGAGTTCAAGGTCGGCACCACCGGCCAGACAGCCGACTTCAACGGCGCCGCCGGCAGCCAGGTGCAGATGGTGACAAAGCGCGGCGGGAATACTTACCACGGCTCGCTTTACGAGTTTTATTTCGGGAGCAACGTCGGCGCCGCCAATCTTTGGAGAAATAACCACGTTCTAGTCAACGGCGCCGCTACACCGCTTCCAGCTACGCACCGAAACCGTTTTGGAGCGTCGATTGGCGGTCCGATCGCGCCGAAGTTCTGGGGCGGCAAGACTTACGCCTTCTTCAACTATGAAGGCAGCCGTTTCCCGAATGTATCCAGCTTCGAGCACGGAACGCCGACAGCGTTGATGCGGGCCGGCGTCGTTACGCTCGCCAGCGCGTCGGGCGGCAACGCTCAGTTCAACTTGAATCCAATTCCGGTCACGGTGAATGGCGTCACATATCAACCGGCTTCGTGCGGCGGCCAGACTTGCGATCCGCGCGGGCTCGGTGTGAATCCGCTCATTCAGAAGATCTGGAGCACAATGCCGCTGCCAAACGATACGTCGTATAGCAACCCCAACGGCACCGGCTCGGTGGGTTTGGTCGACGCGCAAAATGCGCAAGGCTATCTCGGGAATTTGGCTTTACCGCAGCGATCCACTTTCATGGTCGGCCGCATCGATCACGATTTCGGTGAGAAGTGGAAGTTGTTTACGAGTTACCGCTACTACAATTTCAGCCAGCTCGTTAACACCCAGGTCGACATGGGCGGCCTGCTTTCCGGCGCAACGCAAGGGCAGTACAAGTCATTTGCGCCGCGGCCGGTAAAGCCGTCGTACTGGGTCGCCGGACTTACCACGACGCTTTCGCAAAATCTCACCAATGACTTGCACTTCAGCTACCTCCGCAACTTCTGGCAGTGGTCTACGCAAGCCGGACCTGCTCAGTTTGCCGGATTGGGTGGCGCGGTGGAAATCGGCGGTGAAAGTCAGGTCGGCTCGCTGATCCCTTACAACGTGGACTCGCAGGACGTGCGCCAGCGCTTCTGGGATGGTCACGATTATTACCTGTCGGACTCCATGAGCTACCTCAAGGGGAACCACCTGCTCCAATTTGGGGGCACTTATCAGCGTAACTACGATTATCACGGGCGCGACGACAACGGCGTCGGCATCAACACGTCGATCGTCTATCAAGTGGGCGGCACCAACGTCAACAGTTCAGCCTACACGCTTCCTGCCGGGGCGGCTGCCAGCGCTTTGGGCAGCTATCCCATCCTGTTCAACGAAATAATGGGAGTCGTCAATCAAACCCAAGTGATGTACTCCCGCAGTGGAGCGAATCTTCAACTCAATCCGCTCGGAACGCCGGGATTCGACCAGAGTGTGGTTCCGTCGTACGACCTGTTTTTCTCGGATACGTGGCATATGCGGCCCAGCTTGACTTTGTCGTATGGCCTGGGCTGGGGGCTTTCCATGCCGCCTTACGAAATCAATGGCAAGCAGGTTTCAATGGTGGATGCCGCGGGCAGTCCCATCGATATCCAGAGTTACATGGTCAACAAGCAAAACGCTGCGTTGAAAGGACAAGTTTACCAGCCGCTCATCGGCTTTGAAACGCAGCGCAACATAAATGGCGGCGCGAATAAATATCCGTTCAATCCCTTCTATGGGGGGTTCAGCCCGCGCGTTTCGCTGGCTTGGAGCCCCAGCTTCGACAGCGGAATTCTGGGCGTCTTGGTCGGCAGGAGCAAGACCGTGATCCGCGGCGGCTACGGCAGAATTTACGGACGTCTCAACGGCGTCGACCTGCTTCTGGTTCCACTGTTGGGCCCAGGTTTGCTGCAGGCTGTGTCCTGTCCCGCCCCTACTGTTTCGGGAACGTGCCCTGGCGGCGCGAATCCGTTGACGACATTCCGGATCGGTGCGGATGGCCTCGTGGCTCCCTTGCCCACAACAACCGCCACGTTGCCCCAACCGTTCTTCCCCGGGACCGTTCAAAACGGCGTACTCAGCACAGGGGCGGCGGATGGTTCAGGGCTGGATCCGAAAATGCGGCCGAACCATTCCGATGAGTTCACTTTCACCATCCAGCGTTCGCTTTCGTCCAGGATGTCGGTGGAGATGGGCTACATTGGGCGTAAGATCTCCCATGAATTTCAGGAAATCAATCTGGATGCAGTGCCTTGGATGACGACCTTGAACGGCCAAAGTTTCGCTCAGGCTTGGGCCAATACCTATAACCAGATTTGCCCTGGTGCCGGTCCATCCTGCGGCGCTACTGCCACTGCCGCCAATTCCGTGACGCCTCAACCCTTCTTCGAAGCGGCCTTGGGCGGACCCAATTCGCCTTACTGCACGGGCAGCCCGAGTTGCACCGCGGCGGTAGTCAAAAACGAGGTTGGCAATATCCGCTCAACCAAGGCTTATTCAGCTTGGCTCAACCTTAACAAAGCCAATGGTTGGACATTGGGACGAACCTTGCTCTCCGGTGCGGGAGCAGGACAACAACTTACTGGCGCGTTCGATTTCATAAACTCGTACGGGCACGGGAACTACAACGCCGCTTTCTTCTCCTTCACGGCCAGAGACTGGCACGGATTGACAGCCCGCTCCAACTTCACCTGGGGCCGCTCGCTCGGTACCGGTAGTGTGGTGCAGGCCAGCAGTTCTATCACGGTGCCCAACCCGTATGACTTTAAGAACTTCGGTACCTACGGCGTACAACCGTTCGACAGCAAGTTCACCTATAGTTTGCTCATGCTCTATCAGTCGCCCTTTATGAAGAGCCAGAAGGGCATCGTCGGCCATATCCTGGGCGGATGGACAATCGCGCCGCTGTTCACCGCGCGCACCGGTCTCCCGCTGCGCGTGTCAACCTCGACCAACGGTGAAAGTTTCGGCGAAATCTATTCGGGCCAGACCGCGAACTACGAAAACGCCGCCGGAAACGGGCCGTTCACCGGCGGAAACTCGGCGCACTACAACGTCAATGCCGCCGGCACTTGCGCCGGTACAAGCGGCAACACCGGCGTCAACATTTTCGCGAATCCTTGCGCGGTTTACAACCAATTCCGCCGGCCGTTGCTGGGACAGGATACCGGCTCGGGCGGCTTTGACATCCGCGGCTTCCCGTTCTGGAATCTCGACGCGACGGTCTCGAAGGAGTTCAGAGCGACGGAGAAGATCGGCGCTACCCTGACGTTCCAGTTCGTGAACATCCTGAACCACTTCGTGCCGACCGATCCGACCACGAATATCGATACGCCGGCCACGTTTGGAGTGGTGAACAATCAGTTCACCACTCCCAATGGCGCCCAGAGCCGGTCGATTGAATTCGGATTGCGCGTCCACTTCTAAAATCTGGGGGCCGAGCGATCGGCCCCTGTCTTTCGACCTCATACCCATCGATAGTCCCGTTAGCATAGAGCGTCTTGAGGCGGTCCCTCGCGGGAACTCGCAGGCAAGAATGCTTGTGCCTGGAGTTTGGACATTCTTATGTGGGGCAGGATGGGCATCCCGCAGCGGATTGGTAATCCGCTTGGTGTTGGATCCGGAATTACTTACGGGCCGATTGCCAATCGGCCGCGCGTTACCAACCACTGCCCCACAATTACTATCTGCCACGTTGAGCAAAATTACAAAATGGCCGCGGCGCGTGGAATGTCCAAAGTCCAGACACAGGCCAGAATGCCTGTGCCACACTTGCACGCGGTCACCCTCGCCGAGGTTTCCGCAAAATCTCGCGCATGCCGTTTGATGTTACCGCTGGCGAACGTCTCTTCTCTCGATCTGGAATAATGAGTTCACTGCACGCATAATGCCGAGCCTCCCGGAGCGAACCGTCATCCTGATCCCCATGTTTAACGATTGGGATGCGGCCGACTTGCTTCTCAGCGACCTGGATTCGACGTTGGCGGGATATCCTATGTCCGCCGAGGTCTTGTTCATCGACGATGGCTCCACGCTCCCCATGCCCCAAGGGTTCGCCGGGCGGCAGTTCGCGGCCTTGCAAGCGGTCGATATCCTGCGGCTGCGGAGAAACCTGGGCCATCAGCGCGCCATCGCCGTGGGGCTGGTATACGTACAGCAGAACATCCCCTGCCGCGCTGTCGTCGTGATGGACGCCGACGGTGAAGACCGCCCCATGGATATTCCGCGATTGGCGGAAGAATTCAATCGGGACAACTGCTCCATCATTTTTGCGGCCCGTGCGAAACGTCTGGAGCGCCCATTGTTTCGCTTTCTCTATCGCGTTTACCGGCTGGTGCACAGGATACTGACGGGCGACCCGGTTCGCGTCGGCAATTTCAGCGTGATCCCTTTCGAGAGTCTTAGCAGATTGGTTGTCGTGCCCGAAATTTGGAACCACTACGCCGCGGCCGTCATTCGCTCGCGTCTTCGATTCCTAACCATTCCCATCTCGCGAGGGAAACGCCTGGTAGGCAAGTCCAAAATGAATTTCATCGCTCTGCTGCTGCATGGGCTGAGCGCCTTCTTTGTTTATGGAGATATCGTTGGCGCCCGTCTGCTGGTGGGATTCGTGATGGCGCTGATACTGGAAGTCGCGGCGGTGGCGGTTGGACTCGGGGCGCGCTTCACCGTAAGCCAGAGTATTCGTAGCGAGGCTGTCTATTTGGCGGCGATCCTGGGCATCATTCTCTTACAGGCGATCCCCATCACACTCATTCTTGTTTTTACCGTCATCGGCAGCCGAAGCAACATCAGCTTTCTGCCCATCCGCGACTGTCCCTATTTCGTGAGCGGCGTTCAGAGGGTATTCCCCGCGCCGATTAGCGAATATGTGGGGCAAGATCCTGCCTGACATGGAACCGGCGAACGATAAGTTGTTCCGGCGCGCCGTGGCTTCCGGATACTTCGCCGGCCCGATCCTGTTGGCGCTCCTGTTGTACTGGCCGGGTTTGACCGCCTGGTTCCAGAAAGACGATTTCGCCTGGCTCGGATTGCGCGGCCTGGTGCATGGTTGGCAAGACTTCTGGTGGGCGCTGTTCGCTCCCTTGGCGCAGGGAACCATCCGCACCTTGAGCGAGCGCGTCTTCTTCATGTCCTTCTCGTCTATCTTCGGCATGCACGCGTTTCCTTTCCGATGTTGTGCCTTTCTCACCTTCGCGGCAACACTTCCTCTCCTGAGTTCGGTTTGCGCCAAGCTGACCGGCTCGCGCGCCGCCGGTTTCTGGGCCATGGTTCTTTGGACCGTGAACAGCGGACTCGCGATCGCCCTCTCCTGGACCAGCAACTATTACGAATTGCTGTGCGCATTTATTTTTTTGGTCGGCCTCTGGCTGTTGCTGCGGTACGTCGAAACGGGAGAACAGCGTTTCTATGTCGCCCAATGGATCACATTCGCCTTGGGCTTCGGCGTCCTGGAGCTGAATGTGGTTTATCCCGCCCTGGCCGCCGTGTACGCGCTATGTTGCGCCCGCCGCGTCTTTTGGAAAGTTCTCCCGATGTTCGCCCTTTCGGCCGCCTACACCGCGATGCACTTTGCTGTTGCGCCGTTGCCGTCGGGCGGCCCATATAAAACGTATTGGGACGCGAGCATGATCCCGACCCTCGCCACCTATTGGAAGTGGGCCTTGGGGCCCAGCCGGCTGATCTTATTCAACATTCACCCCTCGTTGTTCCGCTCGTCCTTGACTCTATTCCTGAGTCTTGGATTGGCGAGCTTTTTGGCATGGAAACTTTACCGGAAGCAATGGGTAGCGGCATTCTTCCCGGCATGGTTTCTCATCGCGCTCTCGCCATTCTTGCCGCTGCGCGACCACATCGACGACAGCTACCTTACCGTCCCCGTGATCGGGTTGGCTATGTGGGGCGGCTGGGCCCTCGTATCAGCCTGGCGTGCGGGACATGCAGGAAGAATCGCGGCAGTTTCGCTGCTGGCCATCTATATTTGCGTCTCCGTTCCGGTGACCCGGTCGATTACGGTGTATCTTCACAATCAAAGCCAGAGGATACGCAAGCTGGTTCTTGGAGTAGCCGCGTTGAGCCGGAGCCAGCCGGAGAAGATCGTTCTGTTGAAAAATGTCGATGCGGAGATGTTCTGGTCGGCGGTGTACGATCGCCCTTTCGGGCTGTTTGGCGCGAGCGAGGTATATCTGGCGCCGGAGGATCTAGAATCCGTCGCTCGCGAACCGCAACTTGGAGCCGCATCTTCGCAGTTCTACGCCGATCCCGTCATCGCACAAAATGCACTGGCTCAGAATCGGGCCCTGGTCCTGGATGTGAGCGGCGGAAACATTCGTGATATCACCGCTCAATACCGGTCGGCCGCCAACACACAAGAGGGCGGCGCAATCGCGTCGCGAGTGGATCTTGGCAACGAATTCCTGTCCCGCCAACTGGGCCCTACCTGGTACCCCAATGAAGGCGGGTACCGATGGATGCCGAAGCGCGCCACTGTCACGTTGCGTGGTCCGCGCGCGCCGTCCGAAAAACTGTACCTCATCGGCGCTTGTCCGGCGGCCGCCCTAAAATCCGGCCCGCTGAAAATGCAAGTCAGCATGGATGGCGAAAAGCTCGCCCTGGTATGGATAAGACAACCGGAGGGGCAATGTTCTTTCACGTTCGAGCTCCCGCGTCAGCTTACGGGACGAAACACCGTGGAAGTAACGGTGGAACTGGATCACACCTTTGTCACGCCGTCAGATTCCCGAGAACTCGGCCTGGCGTTCAGCGTTTTCGAGATCCACTAGTGTCGTTCCCGCGGAATATCCGCGGCCTACGTAGTATGATCCTTGTCGCTTCTGGCAGGATCGAGAGTGCCTCCGTGGCGCGGACACTCGTGTCTGCGGCCTCGAGACTCGTCTCGAGGCTCTTCCCTCGCTGAGCATCGAGACGAATCTCGATACAGCAGACTGAGAGGCCGCGCTACGTCGGACGAAGCGTCCTGTTTAGTTCCGGCCATGCCGCGTTAGGGAGTGGTCATTGGGAGTTTTTCAGCAGCCTGCTAAGAACTGGCGGCCGGGAACTTGGCCTCGATCTCAATTTCCCTCGAGTCCTCGCCCGTCATCCGCAATCTGATTTCAATGCGATCTTCCGGCATCAGCTCCGGAAACCGCTCGCCCCACTCGATCAGCACAATCGCTTGGCGATCGAAGATCTCGTCGAGTCCCAGGGTCGCTACTTGCGTGGGTTGATCCAAGCGGTAGAGGTCGATATGGTAAACGCTCGGGCTGTATTCGTGGATCAGCGTGAAGGTCGGGCTGGACACTTCCTCCGGCTGCGCGGCGCCCAGACCCTTGACGATTCCTTTCGCCAAAGTTGTTTTTCCCGCGCCGAGATTGCCCATCAGCAGCACCACCGCTTGGGCTGGAAGCTCCACCGCTAAGGTCTCGCCCAGCGCTATCGTTTCCTCTTCAGACCGGGTGTGAAAGATACGCGGCTTCACGCATGGCCTCAGGCAGGAACTGGAATAAATCTGTAGCGATGAACGATTTTTCGCCAAACTTGACGGCGCCCAGTTCACCGGCGCGCCCATGCAGATAAACCGCGGCGAGCAGTGCGGCTTCCAAGTGGCCGGGGAACTGGGCCAGCAGCCCCGCAATCAATCCCGTGAGCACGTCACCCGTTCCTCCCGTAGCCATGGCGGGGGAACCGGTGGGATTAATCCACACGCGCCCATCCGGCGCGGCGATGATGCTCCGATTCCCCTTCAGTACCAGGTAAACTCCGCGTGACTGCGCGAACCCTCGAGCCACTCCAATGCGATCCGCTTGCACCTCCGCGACTGTGCTGCCCGTCAGGCGCGCCATTTCACCAGGGTGCGGCGTCAGGATGCGAGGCGCATAGCCATGCAAATCTTTGTGCCCTAGAGCGTTGAGCGCGTCCGCATCCACCACCATCGGCTGTTGCATATCTTCAATCAGACGCCGGATCAGATGCACCGTTTCCGGATGTCCGCCCATCCCCGGCCCCAACGCGATCACATTCTTTCTTTCAGCGATGGCCGTGATCGTCGAGTGATCCAACACGCGCATCGAGATTGAGCCGATATCTGTCTCGGGAAGCGCCTCGGTCATGATTTCAGGCGCGTAGGACGCGATTTGAGAGATTGCCGATTCCGCCGACGCTACAGTAGCGAGTCCCGCTCCCGCTCGCAGCGCCGCCATCCCCGTCAGCGCGGCCGCCCCGGTCTTGCCACGCGCGCCTGCAATCACCAGAACGTGTCCGTACATGCCCTTGTTCGAGTCCGGCACACGCGGGCGAAAAAGATGCGCGAAGAGCGCCGGCGCCGAGAGCGAGAGATAAATCTCCGGGTCGTTTTCGTACAGATGTGGAGGACTGCCGATGGCCGCGACATGCAGTTTGCCCGCGAACCCGGAGGCGGGCGAGAGCACCAGGCAGGGTTTAGGCGCCGTGAATGTGACGGTATGATTCGCTTGCACAGCTTCGCCCGGCGGAATGGAAGAATCGCTATCTAGCCCCGAAGGAAGGTCGATTGAAATGACTTCGGCTAATGGGAAACCGTTATTGATCGCTTGGATTAGCTCCAGCGGCCTGCCTTCCGCGCCTCCATGCATCCCCGTGCCGAGCAATGCGTCGACGATCAAAGTCGCGCTCTCTATTTCGGGCGTGATTTCAAAAGTCGCCTGGCAACCTACCGCTTGCAGCATCCGGTAATTCGCCTCCGCATCTCCCTTCATTTCGCCGGGATTTCCGGACATTACGACATGCAGCGCCCGGGGACGAATTCGAGTGAAGAGCTGACGCGCCACCACCAGGCCGTCGCCGCCATTATTTCCTTTCCCGCAGATTACGGCGATGCGGTGCTCGTGCAGCGGCGCGTAAGCTTGGGCCATGATCTCCAGCACGCGGGTCCCCGCATTCTCCATCAGAATCAAACTTGGCACGCCCAGTTCGCTGGTGCGGCGATCCACTTCGCGCATCTGGACGGCGGTGAGAACCTTCACGCGCGGACCTCATTCAAGACTTGCTCCAGCCGCCGCAGATTGGTTGCTTCGCCCATGACAATCAAGTAGTCTCCGTCATCGATGGCCGCGTCGGCGGGCGGATTGAAAAGCATCTGTCCATCGGATTTTCGGACCGCCAGAACAATCACGCTCAGTTCTTTGCCGATTTGCAAATCCTCCAGGCAGATGGGGCCTTGCCCGCTGGAGTCCGGAACGCGCAACTGCTCGATTCCCACGTTCAGCCCGATGCTTTTCGTGGTGAAATCGATGAACTGAAATACATGGGGCTTCAGCATTACCTGCGCCATCCGGTTCCCCGTCATATCGTAGGGGGCGAACACGTAGTCGGCGCCGGCCAGCCGCATTTTGTTTTCCGTCTGCTCCGTGGCGATGCGCGTCGAAACCAGCAGCGTGGGTTTCAGCGCTTTCGCCGAAAGAATGACGAACAAATTGTCGGCATCGCTCTGCAGCGTGGCGATGAGACCCCTGGCGCGCAGGATTCCAGCGTCGCGCAGCGTCTCGTCGCTGGTGGCATCCGCGAGCACCGCCAGCATGCCGGCGTGTATCGCGTTTTCTACCCGGTCCTCGTTATTGTCGACGATGAGAAATGGGACCCGGGCCCGTTTTAACTCCGCGGCCGCGCCGCGCCCCACGCGCCCGAAGCCGCAAACGATGTAATGGTCGTGCAAACTTTCAATCATTTTCTTGGCCCGCCGCTTTTGAAAATATTGGTTCAGCTCCAGCTCGATGACGATCTGGGTCATGCCGCCGACAGCCAGCAGCATGATGATAACGCCAAAGAATATGAGGAAGGAATTAAAGACCCGGCCTGCATGACTGAGCGGATGCACTTCCGCATACCCCACCGTGCTGACGGTAATCAAGGTCATGTAGAAGGCGTCGAAGGCG
Source organism: uncultured Bryobacteraceae bacterium (assembly GCA_955652915.1). Taxonomy (GTDB): domain Bacteria; phylum Acidobacteriota; class Terriglobia; order Bryobacterales; family Bryobacteraceae; genus Palsa-89. The sequence continues at coordinate 1,779 of CATPCJ010000133.1, read as the reverse complement.
GAATAACCTTCCACAACTACGAAGCCGATGGTCCCGCCCGCGACAACCAGCAGAAGCGCGAGCGCGATCGAAATCAGCCGGTTACGAACCCGATGCATGCACCCGCCATTTTAGTTCATTAACGTGGGACGGACACTCGCATCTGCGGGCTCGAGACTTGTCTCGAACCTCTTTTCCCAAGCATCCAGACGATTCTCAATACAGCAGGCTGAAGTCCGCGCCACGTCAAGCAAGCTATTGCTTTCGCGCCAGCAACATCGTCATATCGTCAGAAAGCTCCGGCAATCCGGTCCACTGCCGCACCGCCTGCATTACGGTGTCGATGATTTTCCGGTCGTCGCTCGCGGCGTTCTTGGCCACCAGTTCAATCAGCCGTTCCTCCCCGAACATCTCGCCGTACTCGTTTTCCGGTTCGGTGATTCCGTCCGTGTACCAGATGAGCAGATCGCCGCTGAGAAGCTGGATCTTGCTCTCGTCGTATTGCGAACGGGGAAATGCTCCCACCACGGTGCCATTGATATCCAGGCGCGTGGCGTCGCCGTTGCGAATGAGAATCGGAGGCAGATGGCCGGCGTTGGTGTAGGTTATCACCCCGCTATCGTCGTCATAGAGCGCAATGCAGAAAGTCGCGAATTTTTCGGCGGAAGTGGTGGCGTGCAATTGCTGGTTCAGTTCTGTAACCATGCGCGCCGTCGACAGCCGGGCGCCGTTCAGGGGAACGTGCGAGGGCGCGGCCATTTCGAGCGAAGAACGTAGTTCCATGCGCATGGCCGATTGAATGGTCGCCATGAGCAGCGCCGCCGAAATCCCTTTACCCGCGACGTCTCCAATGGCGATCGCCAGCCGGTTTTCAGCCAGGCTCTGATAGTCGTAATAATCGCCCGAGACCATGCGCGCCGGCTCGCACAAGCCGGTAACTCGAAGTGTGCGCAGAACGGGAATGGTCTTTGGATAAAGCTGCTCCTGCACTTCGCGCGCGATTTCCAACTCCGCTTGCAAGCGCTCCTTTTCTTTAGCCACGGCGAGCAGCCGTTCCAGATTCTCGGTCATGGTGTTGAAGGATTTCGCGAGGTCCGCCAGTTGATCGCGCCCCGACGCCTTGATGCGATTCGAGAAGTCGCCTTGCATGACCCGCCCCGTGCCGTGATAGAGCGAATGCACCGCGCCCGTGATTGTCCGCGTAAGCGAAGCGCCAATAATCAGCGCAATCAATTCCACGATGAGGAACAAGATCGAAACCACCAATAAGGCGATTGGCACGATGTTTTGATAATCATCCACCTTGCGGCTGAGAATTATCTGCAGAATCGCGGAATAGCGTGTATCCACCAGCAACAAAGCCGACACGGTGCGGGACGGGTCGACCCAATCCGTAATCGACACTAGCGAAAGCCATCGGACGTTCAGGTCCAACCGATTCACCGCGGGTGGTACGGGTGCTCCTGGCGCTTCGTGCCCTGACGGGAGCATGTTTTTCGGCCGAACCGAAGTAGTGGATACCTGGAGGAAATACACATCCCCCAAACCAGGAACCATCTCGCTCAAGTATCGGCGAGTGAGCGGCGTGGCGGCGATGCATCGGGTTCCATCTTTGACCACTTGCGACCATGCGAAATAATGCGTGCCTTGCGCGGCGACACCGCTAATATTTCCCGGAGCGCTGGCCGGGAATTGCACCGTTGAATTCTCGGGCCAACGTAGAATCTTGCCTTGGTCCTCAACCATCAACGCCAGTTCCGGAAAGCGTTCGCGGTAAATTTCACCGGTGCTGTGCATGGT
>CATPCJ010000132.1 GCA_955652915.1 uncultured Bryobacteraceae bacterium | reverse complement strand
GTGGCGGCGGGGCAACCAGGAAACTGGTGAGCTGCGCTCGAGGCAGCGTATCGGTGAAAATCAGCGGAATCAAAATCATCACGCCGATCAAGGCACATTGGCCTATGAACGATAACATCACCGTCCAAGGCTTGCTGGTCTTCGCTGTTCCTTCAACGAAAGTTTGTTCAAACATTTATCACCTCGTCCCACAGAATTTCTGGCGGCGCCACGGCCGGCGCAAAATCATCATACCTCGCCGGCTGCCCTTACTTCACTTTCGCGGTCCCGCGGCGAACACCTTCCTTAGGACCATTCACTTTGGGAGCGCTCGGGGTGGCGACGGCCGGTCTACCCTTGCGGCTCTCCAGGAAATTATGCCAGAAGATCAAAATGGGGCTGGCGACGAACACAGACGAATAAGTTCCCACGATGATACCGCAGACCAACGCGAAGGAAAATCCGTTGAGCACCTGGCCGCCAAAAAGGAACAGCGCCAGGGCCGTCAGCAAGGTGAGCCCCGATGTTAGGACAGTCCGGCTGAGCGTCTGGTTTACACTCTTGTTCACCAAGGGCTCCAGCGCTTCCCGCCGCATGATTTTCAAATTCTCCCGGATACGATCGAAAGTCACGATGGTGTCGTTCATGGAGTAGCCGACCAGCGTCAGAAGCGCGGCCACGACGGTCAGTGAAATTTCTTTGTTGAATAACGAGAACAGGCCAAGGGTGATGATGGTGTCGTGGAAGACCGCGATCACCGCCGCCACGCCGTAGATCCATTCAAAGCGGAATGCAATGTAGACCAGCATTCCACCCAGCGCATACAGAACCGCCAGAATGGCTTTGCGCTGCAGCTCCGCGCCGATCTTAGGGCCGACCACTTCGGTCCCATTGATGGCGATGGGCGCCGGATACGTCACTTGCTTGACGACGTTCAGAATGGGCGGCGAGAGGCCTGGGACCGAAGAAAGCTCGTCCAGGTTGCGGATCAGGCCGGAGTGGTACTTGCGGTAGTCGGTGATCTTAGTGGCGAGCTCGAGCAGCAACTGCTGCGACATGGGCACGTTGGCGGCAGCCAACGGATCACGGAGCTTTTCGGCCAGCTCGTTGGCGTCACCGGCGTTGATGTTGTATTTGCCGTTCGCCTGTCCGCCGAAAGCGGTCATTAGGCTGTCTACGATAGTCTGGCTGGCGGTCTGGAGGGCTCGATCGTCCTGGACATCGGTACCGATGAGGTCCTCGGGCTTGCCGGAGAGTTCCTGGACTTCCAGCGCCGGTATTTTACCCGAGAGGGCAGCCCGCACTTGCTCCACCGAGGGCCGCTGGGCAAATGTAACGTGAACCAGCGCGCCGCCTTTAAAATCGATACCGTAGCGAGGTCCGCCCCTGACTGCCAGACTCACCAGACCGGCCGCCGTGAGAACCAGGGAGAGGCCGATGAAGGGCCATTTCTTCCCCAGGAAGTCGAAGTTCGTGTTCTTAAATAATTCCATGCACCTGGTCGCATCGCCGGCATCTGATAATCTTAGACACCGGCCAGCGGGAACGAGTTCCCGCGGCTAAATCCTTTACAAACTTTACAAAACGCTTCGCGTTACAACCGCTCCGTCCGTCGCGGCCCGGAATCGGCTTGGCTTACAAACGCTCCCTTACGGTCGCGGTTCAGATACTCAAAGCTGTCACTTGCCGCTTGCCGGACAGCTCAAAATCAAAAATCGTCTTGGACACGAACACGGCCGTGAAGATGTTGGCGATCAAACCGATTACCAGCGTTACAGCGAACCCCTTCACGGGTCCGGTGCCAAAAATAAAGAGAAACGCACACGATACCACGGTAGTGACGTGCGTGTCGATGATGGTCAAGAGGGCTTTGCTGAATCCGGCGTCCACGGCGGCGATGACAGCCTTGCCGGCGCGCAGTTCTTCGCGAATCCGCTCGAAAACCAGAACGTTACTGTCCACCGCCATGCCGATGGTTAAGATGATGCCGGCGATTCCGGGAAGGGTCAGAGTGGCGCCCGCGTAGGCCAGGGCCGCGATCAGAATGACGGCGTTGAGAAACAGGGCAAGCGTGGCGTTGATGCCCGATCGCCGATAGTAAAACAACATGAAAAGCGTTACCGCGATCAGGCCGGCGATGCCGGCGCGGAAACCTTCGCGAATGGAATCCGCTCCAAGCGACGGCCCGACGGTGCGCTCTTCCTGATAGATCACGCTGGCGGGCAGGGAACCGGCGCGCAGGTTCAAGGCCAGGTCGGCCGCTTCCTCTTGAGTGGCGGCGCCGGTAATACGGCCGGTGTCGCTGATGCGGCTCTGAATGGTGGGCGCGCTGATGATCTGGTTGTCGACTACGATGGCCGCGCGATTGTTGATGTTGGCTTCCGTGTATCGCTCGAATCGTTTGGCGGCTTCCTGGGTCAGGACGAAGTTCGTTTCCCAATGATTGAGTTCGCCCTGCGTGGCATGCGCGTCGCGAATGTCGGTGCCTCGCACCACCGGGCTGCGGGAAATGAGATACCAGCTCTGCTGGCCGCCTCGCGGCACGGTGGGCGCGAGCTTAGTGCCCAGCGGCAACACTCCGCCATGCTTGGCCAGGGCTTCTTCCCTGGTGGCGAACGGGCCATCCTTCACTTCATCCCATTCCAGGACGGCTTGGGTCTGGAGAAGCTGTTTCACGTGAGCGGGATCGCCGACGCCGGGCAGTTGCACCAGCAATTCTGCCTCGGCGTCGCTACGGCCGGTGGGCTGCACGGAAGACTCGGTTAAACCCAATCCGTTGATCTTGCGCTCGATGGTGCCCATGGTCTGAGTCATGGTGTCGTGCTTCAGCTTCAAGGCTTCGGTGGTCTTTATGTTGAGACGGTAATCGTTGGAATTGACGGCCAGCAGGGTCCACTCGGGAAAACGGTCGGACACAACGCTACGGAAGGCCGAGCCTTTGCCTACGGGAACGCCTTTGATGTCGACCTGGATTTTGTCGGCGTCTTCGAGCTTATTCGGATCGTTCCGATCCATGGTGACGTAGTCGACATTGTCCTTCTTCAGTTCTTCCTTGAGACGCTCGATGGTATTGTCGGCGAAGGCCTTAAAGGCGTCCTGGAGCTGAACAGCCATCACCAGTTGGGTGCCCCCGCTCAAATCGAGCCCGAGGTGGATGTTCTTTTTCCAATTCGCGACGAGTTCGTCTTTGGACTTGGGCAGCCCGATGATGCCGTATATGCAGATCAGGACGACCGCGACGATAATGCCGATTTTGATTTTGATGTTGCGCTTCATCTGAGTTCCTGTTTCTGGTTCCGCTTTCCTTGTTTCCGAGGGCGATCCGGGAACAAGCAGCCGCGACTAGAAACTGTTTATGTCTTCTTTTCTTCCGTCACCAACCCCGAGACGGCGCTGCGGGCCACCTGCAGTTTTATGTTATCCGGCTTGACCCGTAGTATCAGGGTATCATCATTGTTGATGCTCACAATGGTCCCCACCAAGCCCCCGGTGGTCAGCACCACGCTCCCATTCTGAAGGTCTTTCAACATCTGCGCCTGCTGCTTCTTCTGGCGCTGCATGGGCATGAAAACCAGCACGTAGAAGATCCCGACGATCACCAAAAGCGGCAGGAAGCCCATGATCGGGTTCGTCGCCGCGGTCGCCTGTAGCAAAAAACTAAAAAGTGTCATTCTCATCGATTCTAAAACATCAACGTACCAGCCAACTATTCAAAGGGAGCGCAGTCATGACGGGGACGAAGTTAGTTTATTCTACCGCTGCGCCGCGGATGCCGTCCAAGAAATTTCGAAATCCCCCAAGCAGTATAGACTGCCTGATTTGTCGCATCCTGTCAAGGTAGTGGGTCAAATTATGCAAAGTGGCGAGTGTTGAAAATAGAATTTCACCGGACTGAAACAGGTGCCGCAAGTAGGCGCGTGAATACGTCCGGCAAGTATAGCAGCGGCAATTGGCGTCAACCGGGGCCGGATCTTCGCGATAACGCGTTTGCTTAATGACCACGCGGCCCGAGGAGGTGAACAGATAACCATTACGGGCATTGCGCGACGGAAGCACGCAATCCATCATGTCCACGCCGCGCGCCACGTATTCCGGCAATTCTTCCGGCATGCCGACGCCCATCACATAGCGCGGGCGGTCGCGAGGCAGGAGAGGTGTTGTAACTTCGGTCATTTCGAGGCTGAGCGCCCGGGGCTCGCCCACCGATAGGCCGCCGATGGCGTAGCCGGGCGCGTCCAAATCGAGCAGTTCGTTGGCGCAGGCGCGGCGGAGATCGGCGAACATAGAGCCTTGAACGATGGGAAATAGCGCGGCCTCCGATCCACTTTCTTCGATGCGGTGGCGGTAATGCCGGTAGCCGGTGCGCGCCCAGTCGATGGTCCGGCGCATGGCATGATTCGCGGCTTCGTGGCTGGCGGGATAGGCCAGGCATTCGTCGAGCACCATCATGATGTCGCTGCCGAACGCGAGTTGGACATCGACAGTGGACTGGGGCGTGAACAGGTGCGCATCGCCATCGAGATGCGAGCGGAATAAAACGCCCTGGTCTGTGATCTTCCGCAGATTGCTGAGACTGAAGACCTGGAATCCACCGGAATCGGTGAGGATGGCGCGTGGCCAGGACATGAAGCGGTGCAGGCCCCCCAGCTTTTGAATCAGCTCGTGGCCGGGGCGTAGAAATAGATGATACGTGTTAGCTAGAATGACGCGGGCATCGAGATCGCCGGCCAGATCGCGCTGAGGAATGCCTTTGACGGTGGCCTGGGTTCCAACGGGCATGAACACGGGCGTTTCGATCACTCCGTGCGCGGTGTGAATCAGCCCGGCGCGCGCGCCTGTATCGGGGCATTCCGCTTGTAGCTCAAAACGCACCTTCTCAATGTAGCTTTGTTGGATGAGATGCTATACACGACAGCTCCCATGCCGATCGATCCTGAATACTTGCGCGAACAATATGCCTCGTTGTCCGACGAGGCGCTGTTGGAGATCCATCGCGTGGATCTCGTCCAGGACGCGCAGAGGATTTACGACGAGGAAGTCGCGCGGCGGCGACCGGCCGACGGTGACATCGCCGATGAACCCTCCTCACCGGAGGCAGCGCGCGTGGAGACCAAATTCGCGCTCGACGACGCCGAGCCTGACTGGCTGGCCGACGCCGCTAAGTATTCTCCGCGGTGGTCCTTCCCGGACGTGTGCCCGCGCCTGAGGCGGTGAAGGCTCGAGAATGTGACCGAAATATCGGAGGACAGCACTGTCTCGCCTCCCACGAGCCAGTGGCGCGTTGTGGTGCCTGGTCAACTGAATCCCTACGCGGCCAACGTGCTGGATCGGGACATATATAACGCGGAATTCGAAGCCGAATGGAAAACGCATCTAGAGGCGCTCTCGAACCAGGAGCTGCGCGCCATGAACCCGCAAGTGGTCTTTTGCGGTCTCGTCGATCGACTGGAGCGCGCGAAGAAGGCGTACGCCGAAGAACTGGCGCGTCGCAGGATGCGACCGTAAAAGCCTCGCAAGCTGTTTTATTCAGCAGCCGGCGACCGCCCTCGTGGCCGCCTTGGCGCGGTTACCGCCGCGTCGAATCGCGCTGCCAACTCGGCGAAACCGGGAGTGGGACCGTTCCATCGCAGTTGGTCCACGTCGTCGAAGAGTGCGATGTCGGTTCGTAGTGTTGCCAGCGTCCGGAACAGCATGGCACGGTCGCGTTCGACCGAGAGCGTGTGTGCGAGGGCGCCGGCGTTGGCCGCGTTGACTCGCCACTCGCGCCAGTCCGCGGGGATGGATTCGAGATGGCCGAATTTGGCCAGAACCGCAGCCGACGACTTTGCGCCCCAGCCCGGCAGGCCCGGATAGCCGTCCGCGGAGTCGCCGACCAGCGCGAGATAGTCGGGGATTGAGGCTGGCGCGACGCCGAACTTTTGAATGACGCCGGCCTCGTCATAGGTGACGCGCGTGCGGCGATTCAGTTGGACGATTCGAGCGTCGCTCACGCATTGGGCGAGATCTTTGTCAGGTGTACAGATTATTACGCGTTCAACACGCGCATCTTTGGCCGCCGCTATGGCCCCGGCTGCGAGCGCATCGTCCGCCTCGAACTCCACCATCGGCCAGACCAAGACACCGGCGGAGGAAAGAGTTTCTTCGAGCAGTGGGAATTGCGACAGCAGGTCCGGTTCAATGCCTTCGCCGGTTTTGTAATCCGGCCACAATCCATTGCGGAACGATTCGATCACGTGATCGGTCGCGACGGCGATGTGCGTGGCGCCGCTTTTGATCATGCCCAGCACTGATGCGAGTACGCCTCGCACTGCCGCCACCTCGCGGCCATCCTGATCTTTAGCGGACGGCATTGCGTAGTAGTGCCGGAATAATTCGTAGGTGCCGTCGACGAGATGGACTTCCATGTAGACTATTGTGCCCAAGGTTAGTCACTGGGGTGTATATGGCAATGGTGTAGAAATAGAGTTGATCGAGGAGAGGCCATGAAGACACCACTCACTGAGGACGAGATCCGCACTCACACCATCGGAGAGATGCAGCCATTGTCAGGCAGAGTTCTGATTGTGGACTACGATCCGCGGTGGCCGGAGTTCTTTCGGCGCGAGGCTGACAGAATTCGGGCCGTGCTCGGGGGCCGGGCGCTACGGATTGAGCACACAGGCTCGACGTCCGTGCCGGGCTTGGCTGCCAAACCGATCATCGACATGCTGCTGGTGGTAACCGACTCGGCCGATGAAGCGGCGTACGTGCCGGCGCTGGAGCGCGTGGGCTACGTGCTGCGCATCCGGGAAAGCAACTGGCATGAGCATCGGATGTTCCAGGCGCCGGACACGGAAGTTAACCTGCACGTCTTCTCGTCTGGCTGTCCGGAAATCGACCGCATTCTGTTGTTCCGGAATTGGCTGCGAAGCAATGCCACCGATCGGGATCTCTACGCGCGCACCAAGCTGACCCTGGCCCAGCAGGAATGGCGGTACGTCCAGAACTACGCCGATGCCAAGAGCGCTGTTGTCGAAGAGATCATCGGACGAGCCCTTGGCCGGGACGGCTAAAGGCTTCGGGCCAAGCTGCCGATTAGAACACCGTGGGTGAACTGTATCTTGAATCGCGTCTGGACTTCTTGCGTGCGATGCAGAATCCTGACGGCGGATGGGGATACTTTCCCGGGAAGCAATCGTGGCTGGAGCCTACTGCCTACGCCATGCTCGCGCTGCACGGGACTCCGGGGTCGGAAGCGCGGCTTCAAAATGCCTGGCAACTTGTTCGCTCCTGGCAGACCGCGGATGGAAGCTCGAGGCCTACCGGTCAGGTATCGAGCGGGACGTGGATTACCGCACACGTGGTGACGCTAGCCTGTGTTCGCAAAGTGTACGACGACCGCGTGCGCAACTCAGTGGATTGGCTGCTGCGAATCGCAGGCGCGGAGAGCAGCCTTACGAACCGGTTCGTCTCGCACTTGCATGTGGTTAATACCAATATGGATTTTTCACACAAGGGATGGCCTTGGCGCGAGGGGAATTCGTCCTGGATCGAGCCTACGGTGCACACACTGGTGGCATTGAAGAAAGTTGCCGGTCAATATCATGGTCCGGAGCTGCGGAGCCGTATCCGCGATGGCGAAGCGCTGGTCTTTAGCCGCCGGTGCAGCGATGGCGGATGGAATTGCGGCAATCCGAATGTCCTGAGTTTCGATCTGCCGTCGTATCCGGAGACCACGGCGCTGGCTCTCATCGGCTTGCAAGGGCGCAACGCAAATGAATTGGCGGTCCCACTTCAAGCGGCGCGGCGTTTCCGCCAGGAAACGAAATCGTCCCTGGCAAAGGCTTGGCTCAACATCGCGCTACGGTGTCACGGGGACACTCTTGACGCTCCGGTGAACGACGCCAAGGTCTTCCATGACGTGATGTTGACGGCTATCGAGGCGCTTGGGCATCCTGCGGGAAATTACCAGCTCTTGCGCACCGGAGGCCTGGCTTGACTCGCCGGCAATTCATTCCGCTGGCAGGGGTGGCGGCCACCGCGGGTTACGCCAGCTTCAAGATGCAGAAGCCGCCCAAATTATCGGACGGTCCAGCGGGAAATTCCGCGGTGGCGATTGTGCGCGCGCGGTCGTACTCGGAGGATCTGGCCGGCAGGATGCTGGAAGGCGTCCGCCAGTGTGGGCTGGATGTTCGCGGCAAGCGTGTGTTGCTGAAGCCCAACCTGGTGGAGTTCGATTCGGCGACTGTGATCAATACCGACGCATCCGTGATCGCCGCGGCAGTGGAGCTGTTTCACCGGCTGGGGGCGGCCGAGGTCAAGATCGGCGAAGGGCCGGGGCACCGCCGCGATACGCTCGACTTGGCCGAAGATGCGCGGTATCGGGCATCCATTCCGAAGTTTGAAAGCATCTTCACCGATCTAAATCGGGACGACGTCGCGCCTATCAAAGGCTTCGCGGGCGAATCCGAGTTCTATTTTCCGAAAACAGTGCTGGCGGCCGACCTGATCGTTTCGCTGGCTAAGATGAAGACCCATCACTGGGCCGGCGCTACGCTATCCATGAAGAATTTCTTCGGGATAGTACCCGGATCTGTCTATGGATGGCCAAAGAATAAGCTGCACTACATCGGAATTCCCCAATCCGTCGTCGAATTGAACCGCGTTTTCCGCAACACCTTCGCCATTGTCGACGGCGTGGTGGGCATGGAAGGGAACGGTCCCATTCAAGGCACTCCTAAGCCGGCTGGCGTGCTGGTGATGGGGCACGATCTTGTGGCCGTGGACGCCACATGTTGCCGAATTATGGGAATCGATCCTGAAAAAGTAGAATACCTGCGGCTGGCCGCTACGTTAGGGCACGTGCATATCGGCCGGATTGAGCAGCGGGGCGAGACCATCGCCTCCGTCCATACCAACTTCGCGCTGATCGACGAATTTAGCAAGCTGCGGCTGGCCTGATTCCGGGCGCGCAGGCGATTCTGCCCGCAGAGCGTATTGCAGGTTCTTGAGTCCTTGGGCACCACCGGGCTGGAAGGAGCGAACGGCATCAATGACGCGCTGCTGCTCGCTTTCGGAAAGATCGAAGTAGAACGGCAGACGCACCAGGCGGTCGCTCAAGGCTTCCACCACGGGGCAATCTCCGCGCCGCCCGCCAAACTTCTGGCCCATGGGCGCCAGATGCAGCGGCACATAATGGAATACCGCGAGAATGCCGCGCTGCCGCAAGTGCTCGATGAACGCTTGCCGGTCTTCGAGCGTGGGCAGCAGCAAATAGAACATGTGGTAGGCCTGCTCACAATCCCCTGGGATTTCGGCGAGGCGGATGTCATGGTGCGTGGCCCAATCGGCGAGTTCGCGCTGGTAGCGGTTCCAGATGGCGCGGCGCGCATGCTGGATGCACGAGGCTTGTTCCAGTTGCGCATAGAGGAACGCGGCCAGCAAGTCCGAGGGAACGTAGCTTGAGCCTACATCAACCCATGTGTATTTATCGACTTGGCCGCGGAAGTAGGCGGCGCGATTGGTGCCTTTCTCGCGGAGAATCTCGGCGCGGTGGGCATAGCGCGGGTCGTTGATCAGCAGCGCGCCCCCCTCGCCGCAACTGACGTTCTTGGTCTCGTGGAAGCTTTGAGTGGCCATATCGCCAAACGAACCCAGATTGCGGCCGCGATATTTCCCGAACAATCCGTGGGCATTGTCTTCGATCACGGCGATGCCGCGCGCGTTGGCGATTTCCATGATGGGATCCATGTCGCAGCCGACCCCGGCGTAGTGCACCGGGACGATGGCTTTGGTGCGCGGAGTGAGCAGGGATTCGACGCGCTTTTCGTCGAGATTCATAGTGTCCGGACGGCTGTCGACGAACACCGGGCGGGCGCCCCGCAGCACAAACGCGTTCACGCTGGAAACAAACGTAAAGGAGGGCACCAGCACTTCGTCTCCGGGTTGGATATCGAGCAGCAGCGCCGCCATTTCCAGGGCGTGGGTGCAGGAGGTGGTGAGAAGGACGCTGCCGGCGCCGGTCTGGCGGCGGAGCAGATCCTGGCACAGCCTGGTGAAGTGGCCGTCGCCGGAAATCTTTCCACGTTCAAGGGCTTGGCGCATGTAATCGAATTCCTTGCCGAGCCGGGTGGGCTTGTTGAAAGGGATCTGGATCTCAGGCATGGAAGTGGTACCAATATTGGGCGCCGGCGACGCGGAATCCGCAGCGTTCGTACAACGCGCGGGCGGCGCGGTTGCGGCCCTGGGTTACGACAGTGACGCTCGGGGCGCCCCGCGATTGATAGTAATGTTGCGCCGCGGTCACCAATTGGCGGCCCAGACCGCTTCCCTGCGCAGTTCCGGCGACGGCGATCAGACCGATGGCTTCGTTTTGGCAGGCGACGTAGCCGGCCGGGAGTCCCGCGCAAGTCGCGACCAACACGGAATCGGCCAAACCCTGGCAACTGCGGCGGATCCAGGTCGCGTACAGCTCGTCGCAGCGGGCGCGGTCGAAAAGGGGATCGGAGTGGAAACGGCTGTCGCGATGGCTCTGGCGGGCGATGTCTTCGAGTGCCGGCAGGTCGGCGGCGACGAAAGGCCGGACAACGGGCGACGGGGCCGCGACCGGGTGCGCCGCCCACGCGAGCGTGACACGCTCATCGACCATGTGGAACCCCGGGGGGACTTCGGCGGCCTCGGGACCAAGGAAGTAAAGGCATGTCACCCGATTCTCGCGGCACCATTCGTAGCTTCGGGAGGCCACTTCCGGGGTAAGAGCTTCGGCGTGCAGACGTCCGACGCCCATGCCAAAGAAACCGGAATCCCAATCAAGGCGTTCGATCATGAGTGTCCTGGGTCAGTCACCGGCGGCCTGCTTTACCACGTAGCTGGGTTGTCCCATGCTGCGCACGTGCATCCTGGCCAGGTATTCGCCGATCACGCCCAGGGCAAACAGTTGCGTACCGGAGAAGATGGCCACAATCGACCCGAGGAAAGCGAAGCCAGGCACCACCGATCCCTGCAGAAGATAGCGGCCGATGACCCATGCCAAGACGGCCAAACCGAACAGCATGGAGCCGAAACCCGCCATGCTGGAAAGCTGCAAGGGGAGAGTGCTAAAGCCGGTCATCATATTCAAGGCGTGCACGATCAGCTTGCGAATGGTGTAGTTGGAGACGCCAAAGGGACGCGGCTCATTGCGCACCGGGACCGAGGCAAAGCGGCGGGTGCCCCAGGTGAGCAGCACATCGATCGAAACATAGGGGCTGCGGTAGTCGGCGAACGCCTCGCGCAGCGCGGTGCGAAAACAGCGGAAAGCACTGACGTTGCGGGCAGTCTCGGCGCCCATGGCGTGCTTCAGCACCAATTTGGTGATCACCGACGCCAGATCGCGCCACAAGCTGTGAGACTCACGTTCGGGAGTGCCATACACGACGTCGGCATGCTGAGCTTCCAGGGTGGCGATCAGGCGGGGGACTTCTTCCGGCGGATTTTGCAGATCGTCGTCGATGGTGACGATCAGCGGGTAGCGCGCGGCGCGAATCCCGCACAACAGCGCGTTGTGCTGGCCGAAGTTCCGCGCCAGTTGTATGCCGTGGATCCAGGGATGCCGAGCTTGCAGCCGCTCGATTACTTCCCAACTGCCGTCGCTGCTGCAGTCGTTCACCAGGACCAATTCGAGCGGGGCGTAAAGCGTGCCGAGCACACTCTCAATGCGCCCGGCCAGAAGTTCCAAGCTGGCTTCCGAGTTGTAGACCGGGACGACAATCGACAGAGCCACGGTGTTAGCGCACCCCCGCGCGGGAGAATAATTCGGCGGTAGTGTTTTTGTCGATCACGGACCAAGCGGGCGATTCACGCAGGCGGGCGGAGAGAGGCGATCCGGTGGGTATAAGGACCAGATCCGTGTGGTAGCGATCCAGCGTGGCTTGCCAACCGGCGCCGCCGTTCATCAGGTTCTGCGCCGCGCGGAACATTTTCTCGCCGTAGAAAGAGCGGTCGTCGTAGAAGACGGTCTGCCTGGGATAATTGCGCAGCAACAAATAGTCGGCCCACTGTTCGCTCGTGAACACGCGTGAACCGGCCAATTCGGGGTGCTTGGCCGCCATCTCGACGGGAAATAGTTCACGGTCGAAGCCGCCGGGCCACTGCCCCTCGGGCGTCAAGAAAAAAATGGCGGCGAGACCGGCGAGCATCCACAAGCTGCCGCGGGAGAACGCGGGCCGTTTTTCGGTGGAGAGAGCGTCGAGAATCCGCGCCGCGGAATGTCGAGGTTGCCGGTCCACCCAGTTCCGCCAGTATCTCGACAGCTCCGCCGCGATCAGGGGCGCGACGAGCACGACGAAAACCGTGCTGTGCCGCACCGAAGTGAGCGAGGCGTATGCCAGGCCCAGGATGAGCAGCGGCTCGACGACCCGTCTCTGGGACAAGAACAATCCGCACAAGGCCAGGCCCGCCAGCAGGAATAGCAGGAAGAAGAGCTGTGGAGAGCTGCGGAAGGTGGGCGCCTGGAACTCCTGAAGCAGATCCGTCATCCCCGTCGCCTGGAAGTAAGACCCGACTTCGGCATGGAGTTTCCATCCGAAGGGATTGAGGAACGTCGCGGCGGCGCAGATCAACGTGAGCCGGGCGTAGCGCATCGTACGCGCCCGCGAACCGTTCCCCAGTTTCCATTCGATCGCGCTACCGGCCACCAGGACTCCGAGGTACGCGAACAGGATGGCAAAGCCGGGATGCAGATTGACCCATAAAACAGTGAGCAAGGGCAGCAACCAGATCAGGCGCGTGGGCTGCTGCCGGTCCTTCGTGATGACCCATGCAGTGATGGCCAGGAAGAGCAGGGTGAACAAATGCGGCCGCGCGTGATAGTGCAGGGAAAGCGCATTGGAGGCAAACAGCACCATGACGATGGAAAATAAGACGTCGGCGCCGGCGGTGAGCATGGTGCGCAACAGGACGGTGATGAGAGCGGCGAGCACCGTGCCGCAGAGGAACACGATGCCTTTCAGCCCGAACGCATGTAGCAGCGCCGCAAACAGGACGCCCGTACCCCATTCCACCGCCAGCCATGGGGCGCCCGGCAGGGTGAAAGAAAACGGATCTGTGACGGGAATCTGGCCGCGATCCAGCACCCATCGGCCAATAGCCGTGTGCAGGCTGGTATCGCCATCCCACAAAAGCCGGCTCCAGCCATTGCCGGAGGTCATGAAGGACCATGCGATGAAGGCCAGGAGGAACAGATCGCAGAGCGAAGGCGTCAACCACTTCTGCAGCACAGTCGCGCGTGGCGGGCGGGTGAGCGGCAGGGATAGCGTGGTGCTCAAGGACGTCCTCTGGGCTACTATCGGCTACTTAGAGTGAATTGCTTAGGCGCGATGAGGGGCTTGGGACTGGGGGCTCGGGAGCAGGGCATGGGAACCAACGGTACCTCCAGACCCGTACAAGATCCCGTTTTGGAACTCATGAAAACAGGACATTCTAGTACTAGCTGCTCGTGGGGTCCAGTAACTGGGACCAACGCGCTATGTCACTGGCACAAAAGGTACTATGACCCTCAAATCCTTGGATCGCGCACTAGGCGAATTTGGATTTGTTCTAAGATCTAACCCTGATTTCTTGTACCGGATTCAGATGATAACTTACCAATAGCGATGGAAGACTCCGTTGCTAGGGAGAGGAGAAATAATGACGCGAATTACGAATTTGGTTTGGAAACTGAGAATCTGGGCCGATACCCGAGGGCAGGACCTCATTGAGTATGCTTTGATGGCGGGCTTTGTGGCAGTTGCCGCTGGCGCTATCATGCCGGGTGTTGCGACCAGCATCAGCACGATCTTCAGCAAGATCGCCAGCACCATGACCGCTGCCGCAGCGACCAGCTAACTAACCCCTTCTTGGTGGATAGGCGAGCGGATTATCCTCTTCTCGCCTATTCTCCGAAGGACTTACTAAGTCGACAACTGACTTAGTGAGCCAAAGCTTTTTCCCCAACCGTCAGCCCCGCCAGATTACCCGCGGCATCGAAGTCGATTTCTTCCGCAGGCCCCACAATCTCAAGCAACGGGTTCTTATTAATTTCGCCGCGCAGGTTCTCGCTTAATTTCCAAAAGCCCAGCTCGAGCGAATTCCTGATCCAGCCGTAAGTCACTTCCAAAAGATCTAATTTACCCACTGTCGGCGCAATCCGCGCCAGGCACTCGCGATCGCTCGGGAAATGAATCGGCGTGCGGATAGCCGCGGGTGTCGAAGCAGTCAGCGAGTTGATCTGGGTGGGATGCCAATCGATGGCTTCCAGCAGCCGGTCATGAACTATGTCCGCCATCCCGAGCCCGACTCCATTCCCGTAGCTGGAGTCGCTCAGTCCACGCACAAAAACGCGCTCGATGCGAGGCTCGCCCGGCCAGGGATTCGAATCGCCGTACACGCTCCGATTTACGACCTTGGTGTCCATGCCGGCGCCGCTGATATTCTTGCCGATCTCATCCAGGATCAGGATGTCGAGCGGCATCGGTATGCGGCCCATCCATGTTTTCGCCAGCGCCAGCAATTCTTCTTCTTTGCGCTCCATGTCTTCCACTGGAACGGCTGTCAACTGAGCGGTGTTATGGTTGGCATCCTCGAGAATCGCGAGGCCGCCCAGGATCTTGCCGGACTTCAAAACCTGGCGTCCAACGCTGCGGATGACGTGTTCGAGGCCCAGCTTGTAAGCATAGGTATGGTAGCGCTGGGCGCCCGCGAATTTACCGAGGCCGATGGCCATCATTTTGAAAAGGCCGCTCTCGATTTTGCCCGCGAAATCGGTATGCCACTTTATGCGCCCAATCAGCATTACGCCGTCGCTGTCGAACGCATTGCGGTCCATGAAGGCTTCAATGCCATCCGCGGTTTTACCCAAAGAGACAACTTCGAGCGCGCTGATAATTGGACAGCCCATGGCGGCTTCGTGTATGCCGTAATGCGCCAGCACATCCGCTTGGCCTTCGGCGGTGGCGGCGCCATGACTGCCCATGGCGGGAAAGATGAATGGCCGGCAACTTTGCGACTTCCAGTACTCGACGGCCGAGCGAACGATGGTGGCGATATTGGCGATGCCTCGGCTTCCGACGCCCAGCGCGACGCGGGCACCCGGTTTGAGGCGCGAGTTGAATCCTGATGCGCCGAGCTGCCGCTTCACGTCGCCGGCAACGTCGTGAACGCTTCGATCCGGGAAGTTTTGCCGCACGGGAAGCAGTTTGGGGAAGCTCATTTCTTCAGCATACTCCCGGGACATACTCTGCGTGGCGCCGCCTCTCAGGCTGCTGCATCGAGATTCGTCTCGATGCTCGGCGAGGGAGAGCCTCGAGACGAGTCTCGAGGCCGCAGACACGAGGTCCGTGCCACGCGTTCAGTGCGGTTCTTTGAATATGTGCTGGTGTTTTTCCATCCACACGCGGCCGCCACGGAACGCTACGCCCTCGGTTTCCAGGCGCAGTCTCTGCTCCATTCCCGACTCGCCTGGAAGATTTATTTTTCCACCTGCCCCCAACACCCGGTGCCACGGCAAGCCTCGCGCGTTTCGCAAGGCCCACACTACTTGACGCGCGCAGCCCGGAAATCCCGCAGCCTTGGCGACATCGCCATAAGTCGCGACCTTTCCCCTGGGGATTTTGCGGATCGTGCCGCGGATGATGTCCAGCATGTCGCGGCTATTGCGTCTTATACCAGGCCAGCGTTCGACGCAGTCCTTGATCGAGCGTGTATTGCGGGTCGTGACCCAGGTCGCGCCGTGCCGCGGTGGTATCGGCCTGTGAATCGCGCACATCGCCCCCACGCGGCTCCCCGTATTTTGGAGGGATCGAGACGCCTTCGATTTTCTGCAACGAATCCCACACTTGATTCAGCGAATACCGGTCTCCATTTCCCGCATTGTACACGCGGCCGCCCACGCCCGGCACTGTAGCGGCTTTCCAAATCAACGCGGTGACATCCTCGACATAGGTAAAATCGCGCGTCTGCTCCCCGTCTCCGAAAATGGTGGGAGCGCGCCGCTCGATCAGGGCGCGCATGAATAGCGAGAGTACGCCGGAGTATTGACTGGACGGATCCTGGCGCTCGCCATACACATTGAAAAAACGAAGCGACACGGTTTCGAGGCCGAAGCAGGAATGAAATACGCCGGCGTAATATTCGCCGGTAAGTTTCTGCACGGCGTACGGCGACTTGGGGCGGGGAAGCATCGTTTCCACTTTCGGCAGCACTTCTGTGTCTCCGTAAGCGGACGACGAAGCAGAATATACCACGCGCCTCACCTTGGCCTCAGCGCACGCGCGAAGAACGTTGAAAGTTCCGTCCATGTTCACTTCGTGCGATGGAACCGGATCGTGAATCGATCGCGGCACCGATGGAATGGCCGCCAGATGAACCACAACATCCGCTCCGGCGACCGCGGCCGCGACGCCGCCGTAGTCGCGGATGTCCAATTTGTGCAACTCGACCTTCGATCGCACGTCCTCCAGGTTTTTTTCGTGGCCTGAAAACAGGTTGTCGATCACGTGCACTTCGCCGCCGCCATGCCCCAGCAGCCGCCGCACCAATGCGGAGCCGATAAATCCGGCGCCTCCCGTCACTACGTAGCGTTTCATAGAGCCAGTTGTTGGATTTCCTTTTCGATGAATCTCAATGAGTCGTTCGCGATCTTCTCGGAGCCGGGTGTGAAATCGAATGCCTCGAGGGACACCCAGTGCTGGTAGCCGCGCCGGCGCAGCACGTCCAATACCGGTTTGAAATCGTAGCTTCCGGTGCCAGGGTGACGTCCGTCCAGCTCGTTAATGTGAACGTGGCGGATCAGGTCAAGATAGCGGTCCACCAACACCGCATGCGGTTCGGATTCGTCCACTGCGTTGTGCGAATCGAACATGGTCCGTACTGCCGGGCTGTTCACCTGGTTCACGATTGCCGCCGCTTCGCCCAGCGTGGTGATGACGTCGCATTGGTTGAGCGGCAGCGCTTCCACCAGGATCGTCACGCCGCGTTGCTGGGCGTGGGGCGCGACAGCCGCGAGCCCTTCTGTGAAATTTCGAGCGGCATCGGCGGGAGTCAGGCCATCTACCGTGCAACGTTGCTTGGGTGAGCCAAACACCATCACGCCTTTCTCTCCCAGGTAGGCACATAGATCGATCAAATCTGTAATGTGCCGCCAGCTTCGCTCGCGCAGATCGCGGTCCGGCGTGGTGACATGCAGACCTTTCGGCGATACCATCAGCCAGTGCAGGCCAACGAAGCGCAGTCCTTCGGATTGTATGATGTCGCTATATTCGCGCCGCTGGCCGGGGCTGATGTCGCTAGGAGACTCCGCCAGTGTGAACGGCGAGATTTCAATGCCTGTGTATCCGATGCGGCGCATGCTTTGGCAGGCGTCGCGGAACGGCCACTTCTCATAGATTTCGTTGCAAATGGCGTGCTTGAATTGGAAACTCACGGGATTGTTCCCTCGGTATTGTGGGGGTCCGCCCTACCCTTGGTCGCTACTATTACCAGAGATAGTCCGCGCCACGGAAGGAGTCCATCCACGCGGCGCCAGAACCAAACCGTCTTGTCGAAAGCTTTGAGCATTACCTTACTGATTTGCTTGCGGTGCAGCACCTTTCCATATAGCTCCCAGGCTGGCATTCCGATTTTGTTGAGTTGATATATTTGCTTTGCCGTGAAGCCGTGCTGCCCGAGCAGCGTGAGCAATCCAGGTCCGCTGAATCGCCGCAAGTGACCCAGCGTCCGATCGAGAGTTCCGTAAAGCGCTTCCCCCTGCGGCGCCAGAATGATCATGGATCCGCCGGGCTTCAGAACACGGCTGGCCGAATCGATCACCGCCGCAGGCTGTTTTACATATTCCAGAACGTTTATGCACAAGACGGTGTCGAACGGCCCGCCCGCGGCGTCGAAGTCGGCCGGCTGCTCGGGATCCAGCTTCAGAACGGACACATTGGGGGTACGCAGGAACCGGTTCTTGAGCGAGTGAAGATAAAGCGGGTCGCGTTCGGCCGCGACGTACTGCAGCCGGCGCCCCATCAATCTGCCCGCGATATTGCCGATGCCCGCGCCCAATTCCAGAACCGTGTCGCCCAGATGCGGACGCAGCACTCGCGTGAGCCAGCTCAAATACTGCGGCGTGCCCGTAAGATTATTGAGAAAGGCCCGGCCGTACGGCTCGACGTACAAGTCATCGATCAGCCAGAAATGCAGGATCACGCCTAGCGCCTTCACACCGTCCTTCCACCCGATTTTCTTTCCTTCCTCATAGGTGCGGCCGTGATAACTGATGGGAACTTCATAAATGCGTAGCTTGCGCTTGGCCGATTTCATGGTGATCTCAGGTTCGAAGCCGAACCGGTTCGCGCGAATCGGGATGCTCTTCAGCAAGTCCGTACGGAATACTTTGTAGCCTGTCTCCATGTCGGTCAGGTTCAAATTACAGAACATGTTGGAGAGCAGCGTCAGGTATTTGTTGATCATCGAATGCCAGAATGGCAGCACGCGGGTCTGGTCGCCAGCCAGATAGCGCGAGCCGAAAACGGCATCCGCCCGGCCATCGAGAAGAGGACGCAGCAGCCGAGGATATTCAGAGGGATCATACTCGAGATCGGCGTCCTGCACCAGGCAAAAATCGCCGGTAGCGTGTCCAATGGCGGTCCTGACCGCGGCGCCCTTGCCTTCGTTGACGGTCTTGCGAATCAAGCGGATTCCGGATTGATCCGCGACCAACTTCTCCAGGATTTCCGAGGTCCCATCGGTGGAGCAGTCATCCACGATGATTAATTCCCGGTCCATGTTTTCGGGCAATGGGGCGGCCAATACTTGCGCGAGACTGCGTTCCACAACCGTGCGTTCGTTGTAGACCGGGATCAGGATGGAAAGCAGCAATTCCCCAGTATAGGGGGGCAAGGCCCGTGTCGCCAGTCTGCCGAGGCGATCAAGGATTGTGGAAAAAAAGAAGGCCGCCCACAGCGGACGGCCTTAGCTCACTAATGAGCAGGAGCAAAAGGAGATTATCGTTTCCCGGTGACTACCGAATCGTCAACCGCTGTTTGCGTGCGGCACCACTCATCAGCTTGTTTTTGCGCCTCGTCCTTGCTGATCCCGTACCGTTCCTGGACTCGTCCGACAAGTTGATCTTTTTTCCCTGCGATCTGTTCCCAATCGTTGTCAGTCAGTTTGCCCCACTTCTCGCGGGCTTTGCCCTTGAACTGCTTCCAGTTGCCTTCGACTGTATCCCAATTCATCCTTTGTTCCCTCCGCCGAGAAAGCAGCACGAGGAGGACCACTTCTAACCCAAGTTCGTCACCAAATCGGCCAAACCTGACCTAAACGATTGAAAATAGGTTCAGGCGATGGCCGAGTCTACACTACATTCGCGGTTGAACTGAAGGTG
>CATPCJ010000131.1 GCA_955652915.1 uncultured Bryobacteraceae bacterium | reverse complement strand
TCTGAGAATCCACGCAAGGAGAACAAGACACCCTGCGCCAGTTCACCCGTTTTTGCCAACATCTCAAGCCTGCGATAGATGTTCTCCACCGATTGAGGAGATCGCGGACCAACGCCCACCACAGCAACAGCACGCAGGTCCTCAAACACTCTATAGACCACTCGGTACTTCTGCCAAGTGAAGCTCCGATAGTCTTTCAGATCCCCATTCAACTCCTTGGAGCACCCCAGGGGATCGGCGGCGACCTTCTTTAGAAGTTCCTTCTTAAGCGGCCCTCGAAGGGTTTTGGGGATGACCGTCTTTATATCGGCTATGGCTGAACCTGTGAACTTGAGTACGTACAATCAATCCTCCCCGAAAGCCTCCTCCAGCGAGTGCAACTTGCCGAGCCGAAGGTCCTCTTCGAGTGTGTCCGCGGTTGCCAGGATTTGATTGAACAGCTTTCTGTCCATGGTGATCTCTAAAGTTTCAACAACACTTTCCAGCTTCTTTCGGAGCTGATCAAAGTATTGTTTATCGAGGACAACTTTCTCTTCCTCCTGATCTGCCGCCTTTACCAGCAAGACCGTGTGTCCCTTAGCTCGTTTCAAAAGTGCGCTCTGGTTCTGGCGCAATTCCGACCGCTTGACCTCAATCGTTTCAGGTTGCATCCAAGCTGCTGTCGACATTCACCCTCCTGTACATATCAAGCGTACATCATGTACAACTATATTGTACATGACCGGCAACGTGTCTCGCAATTCGGTAACGTGTTCTATCCGTCGGGTCCGAAATCTCCAATGCAAATTGCGGCGCTCTGCCGCCACTCCCGATCACGGCTCCTGCAGCCAAATTTGTCCCCTGCTATCAACCACTTCCCAGAAATCGCTATCAAATCCCCTACCACCCGCCCTTACACTTAGTTGATGACCCACGTCTGCCGACTCACTCCCCAAGACCCAGACCACAACACAAATCAAAAAATACGTGTAAGAACGAACCGAATCCCAAAATCGAACACCTGCCCGCATGTAACCAAAACCCCAATGTGCCAAGATCGATAGCAATGCGCCAGATCAACAGAGCCGCAATAATACTGCTGGCACTCACCATCACCCGCACCCAAGCCCAAAAGCCTACCTCCGGCATGCAGGAGTGGCCCTTCTACGCCGGCGATCAGGGCGGCACGAAATACTCCCCGCTTATAAATATCAACCGCAACAACGTACGCAAGCTCGAAAGGGCTTGGCAGTGGAAACCGGGGGAAAAGCGCCTCGACGAGTACAAAACATTTCCGGGGATGTTTGAAGTGACGCCGCTCATGGCGGCGGGTACGCTTTACCTGAGCACTCCCTACAATCGCGTGGTGGCGCTCGATCCCGCAACCGGCCGGGAACGCTGGTCGTACGATCCCAAGGCTTACGCCGACGGCCAAGTCCCCAACGGCACTGGCTTCGTTCATCGTGGCGTGGCTCTGTGGCGCGACAGCCAGTCGGGAAAACTGCGCGTATTCATGAACAGCCGCCACCGGCTCATCTCGCTGGACGCGGAAACCGGTCAGCCGGTCGCAAGCTTCGGCGACAACGGAATTATCCCCCTCAACACCGGACTCCGTTGGGAGGTGGATCCAAAGCAATACACCAACACCTCGCCGCCGGTAGTCTACAAAGATCTGGTGATCGTAGGCAACGGCGTCGCCGATCGTTTGGTATTCAAGAAAGATCCGCCGGGCGACGTCCGCGCATTCCATGCTCGAACGGGCAAACTGGCGTGGACATTTCATACCGTCCCCAGGCCAGGCGAGTTGGGCGCCGACACGTGGGGCGATGGCTCTGCCGCGTTCACCGGACACACCAACGTCTGGGCACCGATGTCTCTGGATGAAGCTCGCGTCCTGCTGTATCTTCCCGTCAGCACGCCCAGTAACGATTTCTACGGCGGCCGCCGCCCGGGCGCAAATCTTTTCGCGGATTCCATTGTTTGTCTCGACGCCGCGACGGGCGAGCGCAAGTGGCATCGCCAATTGGTGCACCACGGCCTGTGGGATTACGACCTGCCGTCAGCGCCAAATCTGGTGACGATCAACGTGGATGGATCGAAACTCGACGCCGTTGTGCAGTTGACCAAGATGGGTTTCGTCTACGTATTCGATCGCGTCACCGGCAAGCCGGTATGGCCCATCGAAGAGCGCGCGGTCCCGGCGAGCGACGTTCCGGGAGAGCGGGCTTCGCGGACGCAGCCGCTTCCTACACGGCCGCCGCCCATTTCGCCGCAGGGTGTTGGGCTCGACGACGCTTTCGATCTCACGCCGGAGTTGCAGGCGGAGGCGCAAGCCGAGTTGAAGAAATATCGCTTGGGACCGCTGTTTACGCCACCAAGTTTGCAGGGGACGGTGATGCGGCCCGGAATAATAGGCGGCGCGAACTGGGGCGGCGGCGCGTTCGATCCCGAGACCGGAATGCTGTTCGTCAAGACTTCAAATTCCGCAAACATCGCGCGGCTGGTCAAACCCGCGAAAGGCTCCGGCTCGGACGCCGACTATGTGATGGGCGGCGGATCGGGCGCCACGTTCCATGACGGTATACCGCTGCTCAAGCCGCCTTACGGCCACCTCACCGCCGTCAATTTGAATGCCGGCGAAATCGCGTGGCAAGTTCCATTCGGCGATGATGCCCGGCTGCGCGCGCACCCAGCTCTCAAAGGCGTCAAACTCCCGGCGAAGCTTGGCGTAGCGGGCGTACAAGGAGTAATCGTAACCAAAGGCGGCCTCATCTTCGCGGGTGGCGGCGACACGGCGTTTCACGCGATCGACAAAGACACCGGCGAAGATTTGTGGACCTATCCTCTTGCGCAGCGGACCGCCGGCACACCGATGACGTACAGCCTGGTGAACGGCCGCCAGTTCGTCGTGGTCGCCACCGGCTCCGGCGATCAAGCTACGCTGGTTGCATTCGCGCTCAATCTCCAATGAAATTACTTTCTCTGACTCTTTGTACTACTTTCCTTTGCGCAGCGCAGGATCCTTCCGCTTTGCTGCAAGATCCAACCGTGAAGGCTGCGCTGGAAGCCGTCCAGCGGAACGAACCGAAGTTCATCGAGGAACAGATTCGCATCTGCGAGATTCCCGCGCCTCCTTTCAAGGAAACCGAACGAGGGCAGGAGCTCAAGCGCCTGTTCACCAGTCTCGGCCTCAAGAACGTCCGAATCGACCAGGTTGGGAACGTCATCGGCGTTCGTCCGGGACAAAACGCGCGGCCGAATTTGGTTTTCAGTGCACATCTCGACACAGTCTTCCCGGAGGGCACGAATGTCAAAGTGACTCGTGACGGCAGCGTTCTAAAAGGACCGGGTATCGGAGACGACTGCCGCGGCTTGGCCGTCATGCTGGCCACAATTCAGGCGCTGAATGAAGCCAAGGTGCAAACGCCCGGCGCCATCACGTTTGTCGCCGACGTGGGCGAAGAAGGTTTGGGCGATCTGCGGGGGGTCAAGAATCTCTTCTACGAAAGTCTGAAGGGCCAGATCGATAAATTCATTTCCGTGGACGGCACGGGTTTAGGCATTGCGCACATCGGTGTCGGCAGCATGCGTTATCGCGTCACCTTCAAAGGCCCGGGCGGGCATAGTTTCGGCGCGTTTGGAATGGCGAATCCGATTCATGCCATGGGCCGCGCCATAGCGAAGATCGGCGACTTCGAAGTGCCCGCCAACCCCAAGACGACGTTTAATATTGGGCGCGTGGGTGGTGGAACGTCGGTAAACGCGATTCCATTTGAGTGCTGGATGGAAGTGGACATGCGCTCGTCGGACAATGCCTCGCTGAAAGCGCTCGATGCCAAATTCAACGCCGCCGTGCGCGCCGCGGCCGATGAGGAAAACCACCGTTGGAACAGCACCGCGAAGGTCACAGTGTCCCCGGAACTGGTGGGATTGCGTCCGCCAGGTCAGACCGCCGCCAATTCACCAATCGTGCAAACAGCGTTGGCGGTTTCGAAAGCACTGGGTCTCCGGGAAATGTTGCGCGAAGGCTCGACCGATTCCAATGTGCCGATGAACATGAATATCCCAGCCATCACCATCAGCGGCGGCGGCGCGGGAACCGGCGCGCATAGCTTAAACGAAACCTTCGATACAACCAATTCCTGGAAAGGCACGCAACGCGCGCTATTGCTGGCGATCGCGCTGGCTAGGTGAGGCAGGTAGACTAACTGAATGCGCATCCTCCTCACCTTCGTGGCCATCGGCTTCCTGCACGCTCAAGAAGTCTCTCAAAGCGGACTGGAGCTCAAGGCCCCGCGGCCGATGGTCAGTCAGCCGGAGCGCGCGCCCAAGGCCATGATCGCAAGCGCGAACGAACTGGCCTCCGAAGCCGGTCTGTCGATTCTCCGCAAAGGCGGAAATGCAATCGACGCCGCGGTAGCGGTCGCCTTCGCGCTCGCCGTGGTACATCCGGAAGCAGGCAACCTGGGTGGGGGCGGCTACATGGTGGTCCGCTTGGCGAATGGCACGGTGCGGGCCATCGATTATAAAGAAACCGCCCCAGCCGCCGGGCATCCGGGAATGTTCGTCAATCGTCTGGATTCCACGGTCGGCTACCAAGCCTCCGCGGTGCCCGGTACAGTCGCGGGCATGGCGCTGGCACACTCGCGCTTTGGCAAGTTGCCTTGGAGCGCCGTGCTGGAGCCCGCGCGGCGGCTGGCGAGAGATGGCTTCCCCGCATCGC
Source organism: uncultured Bryobacteraceae bacterium (assembly GCA_955652915.1). GTDB lineage: Bacteria > Acidobacteriota > Terriglobia > Bryobacterales > Bryobacteraceae > Palsa-89. Next base: position 14,073 of record CATPCJ010000131.1, on the reverse strand, counting down.
AGCGTATGGAAATTATCCTGGCGCTGCAGGTGCCGGTAATGAAGCAGTTTCCCGAGAGCGCGAAAATCTTTCTGCATGGCAACGATCAGCCGCTCAAACAGGGCGAGCTGGTGAAACAACCCGACCTGGCAGCCACCATCGCGCGCATCCAGAAGAGCGGCTGGCGCGAGTTTTATGAAGGGCAGACCGCGCGCCTGATCGATCGCGACATGGCCGCGAATAACGGGACCATTCGTTACGACGATCTGAAAAACTACAAAGCCATCGAACGCGATCCGGTGAAGAGCACCTACCGCGGTAATGTGATCGTCTCCATGCCGCCTTCCTCCAGCGGCGGCACGACACTCATCGAGATGCTCAATATTCTCGAAACATTTCCGGCCGGGCTGGGCCGCGAAGGCTCGGTGGAACAGCGTCATCGAATGATCGAATCCATGCGCCGCGCCTTTCGCGACCGCGCGGAATATTCAGCGGACCCCGCCTTCTTCCCGGTCCCCATCGATATGCTCACCGGCAAGGAACACGCCCGCGAGCTGGCCCGATCCATCCTGCCGGCTCGCGCGACGCCTTTGCCTGCCAGTGCCGCCGGTGACGCATACGAATCGGAGGACACGACGCACTTCTCCGTCATAGACGAAGCGGGAAACATCGTCAGCAATACGTACACGTTGAACAGCTTTTACGGATCGCAGGTGATGGCCAAGGGCACCGGCGTGCTGCTGAACGACATCATGAGCGGCTTCAGCAATCAAGCCGGCGGACGCAATGAGATCAAGCCGGGTAAGCGGCCGCTCTCTTCGATGACCCCAACCATCGTGCTGCACCCCGATGGATCCGCATGGTTCGCGCTCGGGTCGCCCGGATCTTCGACTATTCCAAACACCGTGTTTCAAGTGATCGTGAACATCGTGGATTCGAAGATGTCCCTGCGCGATGCAATTGAGTTCCCGCGCATCCATCACCAGAATCAGCCGGACCGCGTGGATGCCGAGCCTGCCGCGCTAATCTTCGACGTTGCGGAAACACTAAAATCTTTCGGACACAAAATCAATCCGAATTTTCGTTCGCAAGGCGACGTTCACGCCATCATGGTGGAAGACGGAACGGGCTGGCGTTTAGGTTGGTCGGACGGCCGTCGCGGCGGCCACGCCCGCGGGTATTAGGTTACTTGCTTCCCAAATCCCCAAGCAATTGCCTAACCGCCGCATCAAGCTGCGAGTCCTTCCCCGTGTAACTCTCACCGATCGGCCGCGACACCGCCACGTCCACCGGCCGCGGATTATTCTCCATGTCCTTCCCGTCCGCACCAGTAATCAAAGTGCCCGGCAGCCGCATAGTCGACCCGTCCACCAACTCCATCGACCCGGTATAAATAATCCACCCGGCAGTCGGTTCGCCGACCACTTTGCCAAGCTTCAACGTTCGATACCCCTCGGTGAAATCCTCGGCGTCGGAAAGCGAGTGTTGATTCACCACCAGCACTGTTGGAAGCTCGAGTGAGCGCTGCCCCAGCAGCGTACGCGCAGGTCCCGGCGGCGCTCCGCGATTGGTCATGGTCATGTAGCCGCGCCGCGCTAGAACATCCAGAGCGTAGGCGTTGACGAAGCCGCCGTTGTTGTTGCGGATGTCGATCACCACTCCGTCCTTCGCCCGGTTTTCGGAATCAAGATCGAGATAGAGCTGCGTCAAAGCCTGCGCCGACATGTCGCGAATATGAACATAGCCCAGCCGGCCGCCGCTCACGCGCGCTACGTACGCGCGGTTGTCTTCCACCCACTTCCGATAGATCTGCTCCGCCAACGTTCCGGAGGGCCGCACCGTTACTTCGTGGCCGCCGATGTCCAGCACGACGCGCTTGTCCACTTTATGCTGCAGCAATTCATCCAGATTCACGTGCGCCCCGATAACCGCGCCATCCACCGCGCGCAGTTCCTCGCCGGTCTGAATCCTGGCAATCGCGGCGGGCGAATTCGGCAGCACTTCGGTAATGCGAAGCTTTCCGGATCTTTCATACTCGGCGCGATCGAAGCTCAAACCGAGTTGTCCCACCACGCCGCGCGGCGTTGCATCGGCCGGATCCTGCGAGGCTGCCGGCGCCGTAACACCCGAGTGCGATGAGTTCAGCTCGCCCACCATCAGCCGCAGCAAACGCCGCATCTCATCCGGTGTCCTGGCGCCTTCGATGAGCGGCGCGTAAGTCTTGCGAACAGCGTTCCAATCCACGCCATGCATCTTCGGATCGTAGAAGTTGTCGCGCTGGCCGGCCCAGGCTTCCTCGAACACCGCCATCTTTTCCCGATTGAAATCGACGTCCATCTCCGCGTTCACCGCGACCGCTCGCGTCAGCCGATTGTCCACGCCGATCGCTCGCACGCGCCCGGCCTCCAGGTAATAAACCTCTTTCGAATCGGGCGAGAATTGCGCATGGCTCTTGCGTCCGGGCGTCGACGTCAATTGACGCGCAACCCGCGGTTCGCGTCTTCCCCTGCCTGCTTCATCGAGCGAAAACAGATAGATGTTCTGCTGGCCTCCAACTGTCGCCATCAGTAAAAGCGAACGCCCGTCCGGACTGATCTGCGGATTCGATACATCCAGGCCGGCCGGCAGCATGGAGATGCGCTCGCGAATGCCCTCGAACACAATCTCAACCGGCTTCACCGCCGGCTTGCGGTCCGCCGCCCCTCTGTCGCGCGCAGGCTCAGGCTTGAAGAGTTCTTCAAATCGTTCCTCGCTAAAATTCGGCTGTCGCGGCGTCAGATCGATGCGTGCAATCTGTGGGGTTTCGGTTCGCTGATTGGTCGCGAACAATATGAACTTCCCATCCGGGCTCCATTGGATCGAGCCTGCCGACGCGTTGGCGAGAAAACTGATCTGGTGCGGACTCCCGCCCGCCGCCGGTACAACGTACAGATTGCGCAACCCGTGATCGCCACTGGACGAATAGGCGATCCATTTCCCATCGGGCGACCATGCCATGCCACCGCCACCGGGTCCGAAACCGCCACCGAGCGACGCCGCCACAACCAGGCGCTCTTGCTTCGATTCAGTATCGATAACGCGTAGTTCCCGGCGATCGCGAACAAACGCGATGCTCTTTCCATCGGGCGAAAAGCGGGGACTTTGATCCGGCGCCGGGTCGTGCGTCAACTGCGTTTCAGCGTGATGCGCGAAGTCGTATAGGAACAGATGGTTCACCGCATCGCGCTGGCCGGTGTAGACGATGCGCGATGAGTCTGGCGCCCACGCGACTTGCGCTTCCGGTCCGGGCGTCTGCGTCACGCGGAGTGCTTCGCCGCCATCCTTGGCCGGCGCCGCGAATACTTCACCGTGACCGATCAAGGCCATTTTCTTCGCATCCGGCGAGAGCGCAAGATCCGTAAACTGGGTGAGCGCGGTATGCGTTGTCGCTGGGCCCGCCGCCGAACCGACCAGCTTGATCGGGACCTCGAACGCCTCGCTGGTTTTCGTATCGAGCTGCCAAATCTTGAAGTCATGTTCGAAGACCACGGCTTTTCCGTCGTAGCCGATAGACGGCCAAAGCACGCGCCCGCCCGTAAACTTCGTCACCTGGCGAGGCTTGCCGCCCAACTGCGAGGTCCAGATGTTTTGCGCGCCGCCGCGATCCGACATGAAATAAATCTGGCGGCCGTCGGGCATCCACATCGGCCAGTGATTGCGCCCGTTCAAATCCACGACGCGTTCATAACTTGCCGGCGATCCGTCCTTGCGAATCCAGATTTCGGATTCATCCAGATGACTATGCCCGTGCCGCCACCACTGCTGATCGCCATTACCTCGGGCCGCGAATGCGACCGTAGCGCCGTCCGGCGCGGGAGCGGATTGGAACTCGTTCACGAACCGGTCCGCGCTCACTGGCATGGGCGTTCCACCATCGGCGCTGACGCGATAGATATCGTTCTTGCGTCCGACGTCGCGTGAGCCGGAGGAGAAGTAAATCCAGCGGCCATCGCGCGACCAACCGTCGAGCTGATCGAGTCCGTCGTCGAAGGTGAGCCGCTTCAGTTCGCCCGTGCTGAGCGCCAGCACGTAGATGTCGCCATTTCCCGTCCGCGTGGAGACGAACGCCAACCTGTTTCCGTCGGGCGAATAGAGCGGCCGCGATTCGTCGGCGGGATGCGACACCAGCAGATGCGCCTCGCCACCCCTGGCGGGCGCTACCCAGATATCGCCGCCGGATACGAACGCGATTTCAGGCCGTGTGGGGCACAGCGCCGGTTCGGTGAAATAGGGCACGCCGGCGGCAAAGCCGGCCGCCGATAACGCGAGGAGAAGCACAAAGGTCCGCATGACTCACATTTATACCGCAGAAGCTTGGTCGCGTAGCCGTGCCATTGCGTCACGAAGTCTTGAGGACATGGTAGCCTAGGCCGCCGATTAACCCGAGGAGAAGCACAAAAGGTCCGCGGGACTCACACTCACCGCGGCAGCCGGGTCGCCTGGCCGCGCATCCATGAAGGAGAAGTTTTGAGGGCATGGTAGCCTTAGACAGCGACCGAGTCATGCCTGAAGAGAAGCCCAGTAAGTCCGGTGCACTGAGCGCGCGCGAAGCCGCCGATCTGTACCGGATGCAAGTTCGGGAACTGCGAGGCTATGCGATGTTCATGCTGAACCCGCGGGGTATTCTTACATCGTGGAACGCCGGCGTAGAACACCTGCTGGGCTACACGGAACAGGAATGGATCGGGGAGCACGCCTCCAAGATCTTCACGCCCGCGGAGAAGGCGGCTGAAGTATGTGAATCGGAGATGCGCAAGGCCCAGGAGACCGGATTCGCCACTGATATCCGCTGGCATCGCCGCAAGGACGGAACTGAATTTTTCGCCAATGGCTTTATGAACGCTCTGCGCGACCAAGCGGGCGTTCTCATAGGTTATGCAAAGATCCTGAGCGATGAAACGGCGCGCAAGCAATTGCAGGATTCGTTGACCGAATCCAACAGCGCCCTGGAGCAATTTGCCTACGTCGCCAGTCATGACTTGCAGGAGCCGTTGCGGACCATGAGCGCCTACGCGCAACTGCTTACCAATAAGTACGGGGGCAAGCTGGATTCCGAGGCGGACCAGTTTCTCTCGTTCATCGTGAGCGCGTCAATTCGCATGAGCGCGCTCGTGAAGGATTTGCTGGCATACGCCCGCCTCGCGACGGAAGAGGAGCGGCCGTCCTCCGTTGCTCTCGACGAGGATCTCGAGGCCGCGCTTACGCACCTCGATCAAGCCATCGAGGAAAGCGGCGCGAGCGTCACTCACGATCCGCTTCCTACTTTGCAAGTGGATCGCGGACAGATGGTTCGGCTGTTTCAGAACCTGGTTGGCAATGCCGTGAAATATCGAAAGCCAGGCCAGCCCTCAAAAGTGCATATCGGCGCCGCGCAAAAAGGGTCGGAATGGGTAATTTCAATACGCGACAACGGTATCGGCTTCGACCCCAAGTACGCATCGAGTATTTTCGCGCCGTTCAAGCGCTTGCACACCTCCGACGAATATCCAGGAACCGGCGTTGGCCTGGCGATTTGCCGGCGTATTGTGCAGGCGCAAGGTGGGCGTATTTGGGCGGAATCGAAGCCTGGCGAAGGAACAACCTTCTTTTTCACGCTTCCTGTCGAGAGTGCGCAACCCTTAAGACACACGCCACCCATCGAAAGTCCCCGGCCCGACGCTTCAATCAAGGTAACGGGAGGCGATTCCTAGGAATCGTCCGGCGTCCACTTCCGGCGCTGCTGAAAAATCCCCTAACGGTTGCCGTTCTGCAATACTTACGGAACCGCGCGCGTAAACAAGCGTCTTCCGGCTCCTGTAACTTTTCTCCCGCACCGGGGTAGTGCACAACTGGAAAGAGGAGTGTCACGATATGCGGGGATTTAACCTGATCGACAACCTGCTGCACGACCTGCGCTTCGCCATGCGGCAGCTATGGAAAACTCCGGGATTCACGTGCACTGCCATCCTGATGTTGACCCTCGGCATGTGCGCCAGCGTGTCCATCTTCGTGTTTGTGGACGCGGCTCTTCTTAAGCCGCTGCCCTACCGGAATTCCTCCCGGCTGGTTGGCGTCTTCGAGAGCAATGGGATGTTTACGCAATCCAATCTCTCGTATTTCGACTACCTCGACTGGAAAAAACGTAACGACGTGTTCAGCTCGCTCGATGCCTACCAGGGCACCGCCTTCATCCTCAGCACTCCGGAAGGGGCCCAAAGGGCATCCGGCGCCCGCGTGAGTGATGGATTCTTTCGCACACTTGGCGTTACTCCATTACTGGGGCGTGACTTCTATCAGGGCGAGGATTTACCCGCCGCCCCGAGGACCGTCCTGCTGAGCTATATAGCCTGGCAGAATCGCTACGGTGGGAGACCGGACGTGTTGGGGCAAACCGTGAACCTCAATGGCGCACCGAATACCATCATTGGAGTGCTGCCGCGCGATTTTCATTTCGCGCCGGTTGGATCTCCCGAGTACTGGATCACGCTGAATGTTTCCGGCTCCTGTGAAAAGCGGCGAAGCTGCCACAACCTTTACGGTGTGGCACGGCTCAGGGACGGAGTATCGCTCCAGACGGCATTGGCGAACGTGACGTTGATTGCGCAGCAACTGGAAAAGGAGTATCCGGATTCGAATCGCGGTCAGGGCGCGTCCGTGGCGCCCCTCGCGGAGGTGATAGTTGGAAACATTCGCCCGATCCTTCTGGTGCTGCTGAGCGGAGCCGCGCTGCTGCTGTTGATTTCGTGCGTGAACATAGCAAGCCTGCTGCTGGTCCGCTCGGAGTCCCGCAGGCGGGAAATGGCGGTCCGCAGCGCGCTGGGTGCATCGGCCGCGCGGCTAATCCTCCAGTTCGTAACGGAGGGCCTGGTGCTGGTAGTCACTGGCGCCACGCTCGGTTTGGCGTCTGCCCGCTGGGTCATGCAACTCCTCACTAAACTCATCCCAACGGGCATGCTTGCCGCCATGCCGTATCTCGATAGCCTCGGCTTGAATTTCCACGTGTTGACTTTCGCGGGTTCGATCGCGCTGCTTGCGGCGATCTTGTTCTCCTTCACTCCCGCGATGCGCCTCTCGTTCTCGGAAATGCGGGCTGGCATGGCCGAAGGCAGCCGCGGCTCGGCGGGAAATACTTGGCGCCGCCTCGGGTCCAAGCTGGTGATCGTGGAACTTGCCACCGCGATGGTGCTGCTGGTGGGCGCCGGCCTACTTGGCAAGAGCTTCTACCTCTTGCTCCAAGTGGGCATTGGGATGCAGCCCGATCGTCTGGCTACGCTGAATGTCGCGGCGCCCAGCGCGGGCTATTCAAAAGACGAACAAGCCATCGCACTGCAGCGGCAGGTGATGAGCCGGATCGCGAGCCTGCCGGGCGTAGAAACGGTTGGCCTGGTGAGCCAGATACCGGTGAGCAGCAATGGCAACACGACATGGTTCCGCGTTTTGGGCCGGCCCTACCATGGAGAGCACAATGAAGTGCCCGAACGGGACGTAAGCTCCGGCTATTTCTCGACGGTGAAGGCCAAGCTTATCCGCGGACGCTATTTCACCGAAGCGGACGACGCGTCGAAGCCGACGGTGGCGATCGTCAATCGCGCAATGGTGAGGCAATACTTCCCGGACGAAGATCCGCTCGGCAAGCAGCTTTCCTACGTTTCGCAACCGAAGACGATGGAGATTGTCGGCGTCGTGGACGACATCAAAGAAGGCCCCCTTGATACGGCGACGCCACCCGTCCTCTACCTGCCCTTCAATCAGGACCCGTCTCGCTTCTTCTCCGTCGTGGTGCGGACATCGCAAGCCGAGCGGTCGCTGTTCCCCGCCCTGGCCGCCACCATCCGCCGCATCGACGCCGGCATCGTCACCTCTGGCGTAGCGAGCATGAGCGAAAGAATCAATGATTCCCCGTCGGCCTATCTGCATCGCTCCTCCGCTTGGTTGGTAGGAGGCTTCGCGGCGCTGGCATTGCTGCTGGGCGTCATCGGACTCTACGGAGTGATTGCATACTCGGTAAGCCAGCGGACCCGCGAAATCGGCGTGCGCATAGCGCTGGGCGCGCAACAGAGCAGCGTGTACCGGCTCATTTTGAAAGAAGCGGGATGGCTCACCGCGGCTGGCATTGTAGTAGGACTCCTGTGCTCGTTGGGGGGAGCGGCGCTGATTCGCAAATTGCTCTTCGGCACGCCGCCATGGGATCTGCCGACCCTGGCGGCCGTCGCCGTGGTGCTGGCTATCTCAGCGCTTCTGGCAAGCTATATTCCGGCGCGGCGGGCGGCGTCGGTCAACCCGGTGGATGCTCTGCGCGCTGAATAGTTGAGCTGCTCAGAAGCACTCAGATTTCCGCCTCAGTGCCTCTCAGCTCAGTGCGATCGCCGTCGAAGAACTCGGGACTCCGAAAGGGCCAATGTTAAAATCGTGGTGTCACAGAGGGACACCTCATGAATCGAATCTGGGTGCTCGCCATCACGCTCGTTTGCGGCGCGACGTTGCGGGCGGAGAGCAACCCCTTGAGCGCGGACGCCAAGGCGGATTACGCCAGGGTAAGAGACTATTTCATCCGATCCGCGGAAAAGATGCCCGAAGCAAACTACGGATTCAAGCCGGCGCCTGAAGTGCGCAGTTTTGGCCAGATCGTCGCACACGTTGCGGACGACCAATACAACTTATGCGCACCGGTTAAGGGCGAGACGAGGCAGGCGGCGTACGCGGAAATAGAGAATACCCTGACGGCGAAATCAGACCTGGTGGCTGCGCTCAAGAAGGCCTTCGCCTATTGCGATGGCGCATACGATTCGCTGACGGATGCATCGGCCGCGGATGTCGTCAAGTTTTTTAAAACCAGCCGGCCCAAATTATCCATGCTGAACTGGAACACATGGCACACCTGGGAGCACTACGGAAACGCAGTGGTATACATGCGCATCAAGGGCGTGGTCCCGCCGTCGGGTGAAAAGAAGCGATAGATTTCGTCCTAAGCCAGGACCTCAAAATACGCGGCCGTCATTTCGCCCATGGTGCCTGAAAATTGAGTTGATGTAGTTTTCACTGGCCATTTCCAGAGTGAAACCTGTCTGAAACTTTGCGGACTACGCATGTGCAAGGATGCCGACCTCATTCTTGCCTTTCTTTGGCTTGGTAAGCCGGCCGCGATTGACAAAGAACAGAACGTTTCGCATTCTGGGCAACTCGGCCGTTCTCGACTGGTGTTGGCGGTATCGACGGTTTGTATTAAATGGAATCTGTTGAGTCTGCCTGGGCTTTCATTTGGATGGATATTGCCGTAACATTAAATAGAGGGACATCGCGATGGCGACACAACAGCCACTCATATCTGATTCTGCTGAGCTCAAGGGTGCACAGGCGTTCACGAAGGAGCAGGCAGCGCAGGTATTCGAGAAGATGGTCCAGCGCTATCTGAAGATGTCGACACCTCAATTCCTAAAGTGCCTCGACGCTGGATACTTTAGTCAGCATCCCGAACTAGAGCGCAGGCTGGATTCTGTGCTCTTTTACCTACCGCTGATAAGGCAGCAATAAGTACCCCTCACAAGTGCCCGGTAGAACTCCGAGGGAGGCAGTGCAGAATTACGTCGGCCCCCTTCAGCAGGCACTGTCCTGCGTATCCAAGGCGGTGCTCCGTCCGTCTAGCCATGAGCCATCTCAAAATCCCCTGGTACTGTCGAGTGAGCAGATGCCTGAGCGGCTGGTGAACACGGATTTGTACTTCACTGTCGCCCAGTGGTTTTCCATAATCGAAGATTCAAAAAATGGACCGTGGCGTGTTACTACTGCTGGCTACAAGTACACCATGGAAACAGAAAACGGAGAGGAAATACTGGGCTACCATTGGCACCCTAAAGCGCTAAGCCCGTTCAAGGAGCCACATCTCCACCTGGGAAGTGGAGCAAAGATTGGACGTGCCGAACTGGAGACAACGAAGGCTCATCTGCCAACGGGGCGTGTTTCCATGGAGGATTTCATACAACTCTTGATAGAGGTGTTTAGCGCTCATCCAAAAAGGAGAGGCTGGAAAGCTGCGCTTCAAAAGACAGGTAGCGCGTTTTGGAAATACGCCTCGTGGGGACGTAGGAAAACCTAGGCGGCTCCATTGTCTGAATTCTTACGGGGCCTTTCCCGGCGCGCGTGTTCCGTTGGGCGGCAGAAAGTGCTCAGATCCGTGTCTCTCAGTCTGTCGAACTTCCGCCGTATGCGCCAAGTGCAACAGCAGGATTCTTTGGCGCACGGCCCATGTCATCGGCCAGTGCAGCGCAGCCGTGCGTAATCATGTGCTCGACCGGAACGGCTTCAGGCAACCAGCGCCTGTATCGAGCTGCGATCGGATGGCATAATTTCATGGTGAGGGGTCGAACGAAAAGCAATCGTTCGCTGTTTGCCGATCAATGCACTTTTCCAACTACTTCGCTTTTCTGGGCTTGGCTTTCAGAACGACGTGTATCTCGTCATTCCGCGGATTGGTGAAGCGGCACAAAACGCGGGCTTCCGAATCCAACGAAACGATGGCAGGCACGTTCACCGACGTGAGCATCCAGCCCGCCGGTAACGCGACGTCGTTGTACGGCCGGCCCAACGTGCGATCCCAGACCAGCTCGCCGTCCAGCATCTTGTATCCGATGGGATCGGTGTAGGTTTCAATAACGCGCACCCGCACCGTCTCGCCCGGCGCCAGCGGGTGATCCAAATCTCCCTGGACCACCACGGTATCGGCGTCGGTCGGCGTCGGATAGTAGCCCAGCGCGTTGACGGATTTTCCAGTTACGTTGTACGTCTCAAGTTGCTTGCCGGTGCCGAGATCGATCACAATCGACTTCGTCACCACGCTCCCTTTTCGAACGAAACTATGCACGTACTTCTGCCCCGCGCGGGACACCGTGAAATCGTGCGAGATGCGAAACTGATGCGTCTCCGGTTCCAGCAGCCAGTAGTGAATCTCGCGATCCTGCTCGGCGCGATGAAACTGCGCGCACAAAATCCCCGGCAGGAGCAGCAACGCCAAGCGCCTCATGGCAGCCTCCGTCCGGCGATTTTCACCGGAAGCTGATCGTCGCGATCGTTCAGCATGCTCACGCGCACCCGTCCATCCGCTTGCGTGGAGACGATGGCAGGCACGCTGCATCCAACCAGCTCATATCCAGCGGGCAGCACGATGACGTTGCGCCGGATTCCCAAAGGGCGATCGAAGACCAACTGGTCGCCTTTCGCGAAATAAGAGGGAGCGTCTTCGTAGACCTTGTAGATCCGGATGCGCGCCTCGCCATCCTTCGGAACCGGCGAGGTGAGATCTACTTTGAGGAACAGAGCGTCGTCGGGCGTCGAAGCAGGCCGTATTCCCGCTGCCTTGGCCGTCTTGCCGTCGACGTTCTCAAACTTGAGTTCCTTGCCGGTGGCGAGATCGATCACACGCTCATCGGAAACCTTCGACCCGGGCCGGATCGGGTTGAGATAGAACTTCGCCCCCTCGCGGGAAGTGGAGACGTCATAAATGATGGAGAAGCGATGCGAATCCGGCGGAAGCAATTCGTAAACGGTAAACTCGTGCTGCCCGAAGGCGACGCCACAAGCCGACATGGCCAACAAAAACAGTAGGGATGCGCGCATGGTAGTCCTTCGATCCTACCCTACCAGGCGATCCGTCACATCCCCGTCCAGCCTGGATTCCGCGCGCCCCAACGAACACTCCACCAGATCCAACCAATGGCTCCTGCGCGTGTTCTGCACGAAAACCATTTTTTCGACACAGAATTTCCTGGGGAAAGAAAACTCCGCCCAGCGCGCCCGGGCCACGTTGGCCAGCTCGTCCACTTCATCGGGTCTTAGATCCTGGGCCAGCGTGATATGGGGATGGTAGTCGAACGGTTCCTGAAAATACAAACCACGCATATTGAGCGCGGCGTGCATCCGCAGCAGGTTTTCCCTTCCCGCGGAAAGCTTGATATAGATTACGTCGGACGCTGGGAAGACTTCCACGCCGCCCAGCTCGGCTTCGAAGGGAGAAAGTTCCGGCGCAATCCCGCGAATCATTTCCCAGGCGTCCCTGGGAGTTGTCGAGATGGGCCGGGGAGGCAAGATGGTAACGTGCGCCCGAAGAAAACAGTTCGGCACCAGTTCCTGACGCAAACGATCCAGAAAACCTGCCAGGGGTTCAGGAATGTAGCTGACGAGCGCGAAGGAATTGATCCGATCCCAAACGGAGGGACCTTTGTACATACTCTCCCTCTATGGTACATCCACTGTCGCGGATGCGGCTTGTACCTCCGATTGCGGCGGCTGCGCCGATTCGGGAACGAACCAACGCGCTTCTTCAAATCCTATGTATTTGTAGATGCGCAGATCGCCGTTCTCCAGCTCCAGCAGGTCCCCCACTTGCAGTCGCTCATCGCTATCGCGCAGCGCCAGCCAAACCGCATACGGGCTGGCGGCCTCCGTCAACGCGCCCTTCTCGTAGTGGTTGGGCCTGGCAATGGTTATGCCAGAAGTATGAGGCGCCCAACGGAACTGTTGCCGGTAAGACTCTTTCAAACGGTGAATCTGATAAGCGGGCATATCAGTTTCTATTCTCTCTCAAAACAATTCGCAATGGAATGTTTTAATCGCAGAGCATCCGATTCCCCCTGCGCGACCCACTTTACCGCGTTCTCCCGGTTCCAGTAAAGCATCTCGGTGGGAGAACCGAGCAGCGCCTCGGGTACCACGGTAATTACTTCCACCGAAGGCGGCACTACAGCGCGGAACGGCGAGATCCGGCGCGCGGCTCCCGAGACCTTCTTGGCGATAAATCCCGGAGCCTTGGGAAGCAGATTGATCGCCACCACCTTGGTTGCCCCTAATTCCGCCGCGGCCCAAACCGGCAGGGCCGATAGCAGGCCGCCGTCGGAACAAAGCCGTCCATCCAGTCGTACTTGATCGAAAATCCCGACAATCGCTGCGGTGGCCAGCAGGTGCCGCCAAGTCACGTCCCGCCCTGGAACAATACGAGGCCGCAGCGTGAGCAGATCCGTGACGACCAAGGCATAGTCGATCCTGGGAGAAAACGATAGATGAATTTCGCGGACCAGATTCTGCAGCGGTTCCGAATCCAAGACGCCGCCAAAGATCGTTTTGGGCAGCTTCCATCGATAGCGGCTGGCCGGCGCAAGATTCAACCAGCGATCGATCAGCTCATCCGGCTCGCATCCGCCGGCGATGGCCCAACCATTGAGGGCGCCGATGGAAGCGCCGACGATCAAGTCCGGCTTGAATACGTCTGCGAGCGCTTTCCAGGCGCCGGCTTGATAGGCGCCGTACATGCCGCCGCCGGAAAGGACCAGGCAGTTCATGGGTCGAGGCGGGTCACTAGTTCCCTTGTTCACTAGTGCCATGGTCCCACGCTCTACCTTAATACACAGTTTCTTGGGCACTACGCTCGCCACTAATCACTTGACCTCGCGTTCCTCCGCCGGTGTGCCTAAACGCCTTCAAGGGTTGAAGGCAAAGTCTGAGACGGGCGGTTACACCTTAGAACGCATTAGACGCGACCTCGTGTTGACAAAACTGCTAACAAAAAACTGGAGGTTAAGATAGTCGCCGACGTCGACTCTCGGCCTGGCGTGAGATCATGAAAATTGACGGCGTGAAGATGCCGGAGTAAGGTAATGCCAATGACCATCGAACTGAAGCCAGAACAGGAGCGCATCCTCCAGGAAGCGCTGCGCCAGGGTCGCTTTCACTCCGTTGAAGAAGCCCTCGATCGGGCCATTCAATCTATCGCTTCTCCACAGGAACCGGCGAAACGCGGCAAGCGGCCACCCGGCAAGAAGAGCCTCGTTGAGCTTTTTGCCGAGTCTCCCCTGAAGGGCCTCGATCTAAATTTTGAAAGAGCCAAAGACACGGGCCGACCTGTCGATCTATGAAGGGGTTCCTCCTGGACTCGAATGTTCCATCGGAGTGGAGAGCGGCTCGATCATCTCCGGCTCCGCCTGGAACACCATCCCGTTTTCAACCTGCCGCCCATGATCCGAAAATGATTTACGAACGCAATGTCCGCCGAGGGCGACGTCGCGCATCGGCTAGGCCGGGCCGGCTTGT
>CATPCJ010000130.1 GCA_955652915.1 uncultured Bryobacteraceae bacterium | reverse complement strand
GTACGTTGGCCTTTTCGGCTTCCGAAAGCAGATCCGCGTACGCCGGCATTCCGTTGCCGCCGGCGTTGATGACGGCCTTCACGGTTTCATCGGTGACTTTCTTGCCGTTCTTCAGCTTGTCGTGCTTGTAAAGGCCCTTTAATGCCGGACCAATCTTCTTTTCATCCGTGTCGGTGTTGTGGCACACGCCGCATTGTTCGAATACCTCTTTGCCCTTCGCGGCATCGCCTTCTTTTTTGTCCGCGGCGGTCAACAATCCCGCCAGCAGCAATCCACCGGCGCCGATGCTCAGCATCCACTTGCGCATTCAGAAACTCCTCCAGAAATCGAACTGACTTTCCCAGTCTACAATCTTCGGACGCCGCTCGTCAGCATCGTGTTGCTTAAGGTACCTTAAGATCAGCCATGGGTAACGTTCTGAACGAAGGTCACAAAGCTCCCGCCATCCACGCGACTAACGATCAAGGCCAGCCGTTTGATCTTGCCGGCTTGAAGGGAAAGAATGTTGTGCTCTACTTCTTCCCCAAGGCCGACACGCCTGGCTGAACCAAGGAAGCAGACGGGTTCCGTGAGAACTCGAGCAAGTTCAACAAGCACAACGCCGTGATTGTGGGCGCTTCTCCCGACAAGCCGGCAGCTCAAGCCAAGTTCAAACAGAAATACGACCTGCCGTTTATGCTGGTCGCCGACACGGACCACAGGGTGGCGGAGGATTACGGCGTTTGGGTTGAGAAGAGTATGTATGGACGGAAATACATGGGCATCGAGCGCACTACGTTTCTGATTGGCCCGGATGGCAAGATCAAAAAGATTTTCCGGAAAGTGAAACCAGAGGGACACGCCGACGAGGTCTTCGCGGCGTTAGCCTCACTGCCTTAGTCAGGGCACTTGTTTTGCCTGCTTGGCCGCCACTTTAAAAACTTTCTTCAGGATTGAAATGCCGCGATCGATTTCCTTCCCGGTGATGATGTACGGCGGCAGGAATCGCAAGACTGTATCGTGGGTACAGTTCAGCAGCAGCCCATGCTGCATCGCATCCAGTACAATTTGTTTGCCCGGAATACTCAGCTCAACGCCGATCATCAGACCCTGGCCACGCACCTCCGTGATGAACGAGAACTGCTTTTGCAGTTCTTCGAGCTTCATCCGGAAGTAGCCGCCCATCTCGCGGATGTGCGGCAGCAGCCCATCCAGAACGTCCAGAAATTCGAGAGCCACGCGGCACGCCACGGGTCCGCCCCCGAAAGTCGAGCCGTGCATCCCCGGGCCGATCGATTTCGCCGCCCTTTCATTCGCCACGATAACGCCCAGAGGAATCCCGCACGCCAGCGGTTTCGCGGCCACCATGATGTCGGGAAGCACCACCGGATCGGCAAGCTGATACGCGAAATAAGTGCCGGGGCGTCCGACACCGCATTGAATTTCGTCGAATACCAGCAGCGCGTCGTAGCGGTCCGCCAGCTCGCGAGCCTTGCGCGCATACCCGGTCGTCATGGGATTGATGCCGCCCTCGCCTTGAATCCATTCCATGACGATGCCCGAAGTCTTTTCGCAGAAAACCTGCTCCAGCGCCACGATGTCATTTGCCGGGAGGAACTTCACGCCGGCCAGCAGAGGCTCGAAATCCCTGCGATATTTTTCCTGCCCGGTGATGGAAAGCGCTCCCAGCGTTCTGCCGTGAAAAGAATTGTGGAGCGCGATGATCTCGTGTTTGGCGGGATCGATCTTACCGCCATGCGCGCGGATCATCTTCAGCGCGCCTTCCATCGATTCGGCGCCGGAGTTGCAGAAAAACGTGCGCTGCAATCCGCTGATCTTAGCCAGACGTTCCGCCAGCCGCCCCTGGTATTCGTGATAGTAAAGATTGGATGTGTGCAGCAGCAGCGCAGCCTGTTCGCGGATCGCCTTCACCAGGCGCGGATGCGAGTGACCCAGCGAATTCACGCCGATCCCAGTCAACAGATCCAGGTAGCGCTTGCCCGCGACATCATAAACGTAACAGCCGCGGCCATGATGCAGCGCGAGTGGATAGCGCGCATAATTCTGCAGAAGATATTGGCTTTCCAACCCCTGAATTCGCTCGAGCGCGTCGATCTCCGGTAGAGCAGGTGAAACGGTTGACATAGTACCAATGATAACTTGAGAGTGGAATGTTTTCCGTTAGTCAAGCAGAAGCGGCGAACAAGATTGAGTTTTACCGCGAGCTGTCTCTGCAGCTTTCGAGCCTCCTAAGAGGCGAGCACGACTCCATCGCGAACGCCGCCAACACCGCCGCTCTTCTTTATCACACGCTGCCGGATGTAAACTGGGTTGGTTTCTATTTTTTGAAGGGCGCCGAATTAGTGTTGGGGCCATTTCAGGGCAAGCCCGCCTGTGTTCGGATTGCGGTAGGCAGAGGCGTTTGCGGCAGCGCGGCCCAACGCCGGAAATCCGTGTTGGTGCCCGATGTCAATGCGTTTCCGGGCCATATTGCGTGCGATTCGGCCTCGCGTTCGGAATTGGTGGTACCGCTCATCCGAGATGGCGAATTGATTGGTGTCCTGGATTTGGACAGTGCGGCGCTCGCGCGATTTGAAGAAGCGGACCGAATAGGGTGTGAAGAATTAGCCGCGGTCTATCTCGATTCTGTAAAGTCGAAGGAGTAAATATGTCGACCCGATTGTCTCTGTGTTTTGCGTTGGCTGTGTGCATCGCAGCAGCCGCCGAGTTTCCCCCGCCCGCAACGGATATTCCAGCAACTGGTGCCAAACAAAAAGCCACCGCAGTTCTCGCCGGAGGTTGTTTCTGGGGCGTGGAAGCAGTCTTCGAGCGCTTGAAGGGCGTCTCGGACGTAGTCTCCGGTTATGCCGGCGGCAGCAGAATTACAGCGGAGTACGAAGTGGTCAGCAGCGGGGTTACCGGTCATGCCGAGTCGGTGAAAATCACGTTCGATCCGTCACAGGTCTCTTACGGCCGTTTGCTGCAGGTCTACTTTGCCATCGCGCACGATCCCACTACGTTAAACCGGCAGGGTCCCGACAGCGGCACGCAGTATCGATCGGCAATCTTCTACGCGACGGACGACCAAAAGCGCGTCGCCGAAGCTTATATCGATCAGCTCAATAAGTCGAAGGTTTTCCCCCGCACGATCGTGACGCAGGTAGTGCCGCTCAAAGGTTTCTACGATGCCGAGGATTACCATCAGCACTACATCGATCACCATCCCAACGATCCGTACGTGGTTTATAACGACCTGCCGAAGATCAAACATCTTCAACAGCAGTTCCCTGATTTGCTGAAACCGCACCGCTAGCCGAGAAAAGATCGCTGTAAGATCCACACAGGCAAGAATGCCTGTGCTACCCCACCAGCACATCCCCCGTGTGCCGCGTGTCGTATCCCGCCAGCATTTCCAGCTTTTTTCGCAGCGCCGCGCGATTCAACACATCCAGCAGAGCTTCAACCGCCGGCAGGTGCGCATACTGCCGCCGGATCACCAGATCGTAGCGCTCCGTCGCGAGCGGGATGAAATTCAAGCCGAAAGCCCGCGCCGCCGAACGGGTAGCGATGCAGCAATCCGCATCGCCAAGACTTACCGCCAGCGCGGCGGGCAGATGTCCATAAGCGACATCGTCGTAGCCATTCACTTTGCCCGCCGGTACTCCTGCATCGCGCAATTTCTGGTCCAGTAACTCGCGGCTGCCTGCTCCCTTTTCGCGATTGATTATTCTTACGTCCTTACGGGCAAGGTCTTCGATGCGCCGGATGTCCTTCGGATTTCCCCCGGCAACCACCATCCCCTGCTCCCAAATTGCGAACGTCACCACTTTTACGGCGCCCACCGGAAACAAGCGTTTCACCGCTGGAAGGTTGTACTCCCCGCTTGGAACATCGCGCAGATGCGTGCCCGCCACGTGCACCTTTTCCTGTTTGAGCCACTCCAGCGCCTGGCGGCTCGAAGACTGAGCCATCGCCAGGTCGACATTTTCGAAGCGGCTCAGATGTTGCGCGAGGAGCGAGATGCCCGGATCGCAGCCGGCAATCAGCAATCGCTTCCCCTCCTCCAGATCGTTCTGGAAAACGTGGACTTGCGCGAGATGTGTCCGCTTCGAGCTTTCGAGGATCACACCATCGGCCATCGGCAGCATCAAAGGCTGTGGCGTCGCCGAAATGCCCATGATGCGTTTCCCGACACGGCAGAGCTGCACGGGCTGCCCTTTTCGCGGTGGATGCTGGACGTCGAGCAGATCCACTTCCAGGGGCGGTGACAACTCCACGGCATTCCCTTCGATCTGGAAAAGATCTTCCACGCGAACTTCCAGTATCCTGGCCAACTGCAAAGCCAGCGTGGCGTTCGGCACGTAATCGCCGGCTTCAATGGCGTACACCGTCTGACGGCTCACGCCCACCAGCTTGGCAAGTTTCGCCGCCGAAATTCCGCGCTGTCCTCGAATGGTGTTGAGCTGCGTTCGTGTTTCCACTTCAGACTACATTGTCGTGCGAGCGCGACATGGCGCGCAACCGGAATCGTGATAATGTGAAGCTGCACTTCAGTTGAACTGCACTTCAGATGATGCGGCCCTTCGCAACGCTTCTGCTGCTCGCCATCCTCATCGGTTGCGATCCCGTTCGGCCGAACCCTACCGTGACCATCGCAGCGGCCGCCAATCTCACGGACGTATTCGAAGGCATTGGCTCGCGGTTCGAAGCCGAGACCGGTATTCATCCAGTTTTCAATTTCGCGTCCACGGCTCAACTGGCCCGGCAAATCGAGAATTCCGCTCCCTTCGACGCGATCGCCGCGGCCGACTCCGAGCATGTAGCCGAATTGGAGCGAAAGGGTTTGATCGCGCCCGGAACCCGCGCCGTTTACGCCCGCGGTGTGCTTGCACTTTGGATCCCCGATGCGGCCAGGACGGAATTGAATCGCATCCAGGACCTGACATCGCCAACCGTACGAGTGATCGCGATCGCCAAGCCCGACTTGGCGCCCTACGGGCAAGCGGCGGTGGATACGCTTAAGCGGATCGACCTTTGGGAAAGCGTTCAGCCCAAAATCGTCTACGCGGAGAATATCGGCATGGCGAAACAATATGGCAAATCGAAAAACGCCGATGCGGTATTCACCGCCTACTCGCTGGTGTTGCACGAATCCGGCAAAGTAATTCGCGTCGACGAAAACTTACACCAGCCTCTCAATCAGGAATTGGGAATCATCGCCAAATCCCCGCACCCTGAGGCGGCTCGAAAGTTCACAGCATTCCTGCTCACGGGTACGGGAAGCTCAATCCTGGCGAATTACGGGTATTTTGTTGAAAACACCAAATTCCCCACAAGCACAAGTAAATAAAGTATTTAACTGCCAGAAAAAACCCTTGTTGCTTCACTTTTTTGAAACCACATGCGATACTGAGGGCAGAGAGAACCAGAACACAAATGACCCAGATGGGCGAGGCAATAACCCGCTACCACAAACTACTAGAAGGCGATCAATTTAAGGATCTTGCCTGGGCGCACGAACTCCAGGAGCGCATGAAGGCCGACAACCTGGCCGTGGGCGGAAAACCTGTGTCTCCCGTACTGCGTCCGCATTTTATCACGCGGCGGCAGTACAACGGCTTGGTGAAAGCGGTGGAGTCTTTCTCCAGCGCAGTGGATCGAGTGGAGAACATGGCGATCGGCAGCCCGGCGCTGATGGCGCGGATGGAAATGCTGCCCGCCGAAAAAATGCTGGCCGCGGTGGATCCCGGCTATCCGTTTCTTTCGGTAACATCGCTCATCGATACACATCTCAACAACGGCACTCTGCGATTCGCCCGCTATATTCCCGACACTCCGACTGGTGTCGCGTACGGCGAGGCGCTCTCGGATATTTTTTACGACGCCGCGCCGGTGAAACAGTTCCGCAAACGCTACCGGTTGGAGAAATTGCCAGGTACGCGATTCCTTTTGCAGGCCATTCTCAAAGCCTTCAAGGAGTGGGGCGGCAAAACCAAGAAGCCGAACATCGCGATTTTGGAATTTCGCCAGCCGTTCCAGACTACCGAGTCGGGCGAGAACGCTCTCATCGCCAACCTTTTCCGCAAGGAAGGGCACACGGTTGAAGTGGTGTCGCCCGAGCAGCTTGAATATCGGAACAATGTCCTGCGCCGAGGGGACTTCGCCATCGACTTGGTTTTCCGCCGCGTCAAAGTGCAGGAATTCCTGCTGCGCTTCGATCTGACGCATCCGCTGCTGCGCGCCTATCAGGAACACGCGGTTTGTGTGGTGAATAATTTCAGGTCGGAGATGTCGCAAAAGAAAGCTATCTTCGATCTGCTCACCGACGACGAAATCACCGCCGACTTCCCGGCCTCCGAGCGGCGCACCATCAAAGAATTCGTTCCGTGGACCCGCGTGGTGCACGAAGCCAAGACCAAATACCGGAACAAGACCGTCGATCTTCCCGAGTTTATTCTGAACAACCGCAACAAGCTGGTGCTGCGTCCCAACGACGACGGCACGGATCAGCATTCGTTCCGTGGTTCCGAAGTGGACGAGCCCGGTTGGGAAAAGGCATTGCGCACCGCGCTCCGCAATCCCTACGTAGTGCAGGAAGTGGTAGAACCTGTCCTGGACATGTTCCCGGTTCTGCAGTACGGCCACATGGAAATGCAAAAGATGCGTGTAGACGTGCATCCGCATTCCTACCTGGGAAAAGTGCAGGGCTGTTCAAGCTGGCTCACCGCGGTCGGACCGTCCGGCTTCTCGACATTGTCGGGCGTAGCCCCAACGTTCATCCTGGAACCCAAGTGACAGAGGTGACAGTCACCTCTTTCACTCATTATCCTAGCGGCCCAATCTAGCGGTAAAATGAAGGAACAACCCCAGGCGCTTGGGCGTACTTGATCACAAGCGGTAGTGTTGGTGAATGATGAGATCGGCAGCCGAGTCGAGTGAAAAGGACGCCAACAACACCACTTCGTCCGCAGCCGAGCTATCGATCGAATCCATTCGAGCAGCGCTGGAGAAGATACTCGCCAGCCCCGGCTTCGCCAATGCCGACCGGCTGAGCCGCTTCATTCGCTACGTCGTCGAAGAAACCCTAAACGGTCAAACCGACAAGTTGAAGGAATCGCTGCTGGGCATCGATGTTTTCGGACGTAAGCCGTCGTACGACCCGCGCGTCGACGCCGTGGTTCGCACGGAGGCAGTGAAGCTTCGGGCGCGCCTCCGGGATTACTACGAGTCGGAAGGCCGCGAAGATGAAGTCGTGATCGACTTGCCGAAAGGCGGCTACATTCCCGCTTTTCGCATTCGCGAAAAACTTCCCGAACTCGTGGTGGCTCCCGTCGAGGAGGTTGTGGAAAAAGCCGGTGCACTTCCGGATTGGAGACCGGTGCTCGCGGGCGCGCTGATTGTGGCGGTGCTGGCCGCGACGATCTACTTTGCCATGCGGGGACATGGTGAACTTTCCTCCATCGCAGTGCTGCCATTCGCGGACCTGAGTCCCGAGAAGAATCAGGAATATTTCTGCGACGGCATGACCGAAGAGATAATCGATGCACTTTCGAAAATCGGAGGCATTCGCGTCGTCGCTCGTACGTCGTCCTTCGCGTTCAAAGGCAAACAGCAGGACATTCGCGAAATCGGAAAAAAACTGAACGTCGCCGCAGTGCTGGAGGGTAGTGTTCGCAAGGATGGCAACCGTCTGCGCGTCACGGCGCAATTGAACAGTGTAGCCGACGGATATCATCTCTGGTCTGACACCTACGAGCGCGAGTTGAAAGATGTGTTCACGGTGCAAGACGAAATTTCTCGCGCCATCGTGAACAAGCTGCAGTTAAAGCTTACGACCCCCGAAGCAATTGCCTCGCGTGGAAACTTACAGGCGTATGAGCTGTATCTGCAGGGCCGTTATCACTGGCGGCGATGGAGAACCGAAGGCGCTGAACAAGCGATCCACTATTTCGAAGCGGCCATTCAGAAGGATCCCAAGTACGCGGCGGCTTATGCCGGTCTCGCCGAGTCATATTGCTGGCTCGGTTTTTTTGGCGCTCTTCCACCGAACGAGGCAATGCCCAAGGCTCGGCAGGCAGCGCAAAAGGCGTTGACGCTGGATGATTCGCTGGCGGAGGCGCATACCGCGCTGGCGTATGTGAAGACGCTCTACGAATTCGATTGGACCACGGCTGAGCGGGAATTCAAACGGGCAATTCAACTCAACTCCGGAGATGCGGACGCGCACTTTGGGTACGGGATTACCTATTTGGCGCCGCTGGGGCGTTTCGATGAATCCGTCAAGGAGATGCAGATCGCCCGGGACCTGGATCCTCTATCGCCGATCGAGAATACCTATCTGGGCCTCGCCTACCAATTCGCCGGCAAGCGCACGGAAGGCATCGCGGAATATAGGAAGGCGCTGGAATTGGATCCGAACTTCGTGGAAGCACGGCTAAGCCTGGCGAACTGTTATCTCGATCAACCAACTATTAAGGAGTTCTTTGCTCAGTTGGACCTCGCTGAGGGCTTGGCGCATGAAAGCAGAATCGACCTTATGCGCGCCACCGCCTACGCCATTCAGGGGCGCAAGGCGGACGCGCTGCAATTAGTACACAAATGGGAAAAGCCTGAAGGCGGAGCGTTCGTGCGTTCCACGTCCATCGCGGGTGTCTACGCGGTCGTCGGCGACCGCGAGCAAATGTACACCTGGTTGGACAAAGCGTACGCCGATCGCGACGGCATGCTCGCGTATACCAATAGCCAAGGCTCGCTACGCCGCTATCGCACCGAGCCACGCTTCATTGCTTTAGAAAAGAAGTTGGGATTGCCGACCGCGAAGTAGTGGTAGGGACGGGCAGATTCGAACTGCCGACCTGTCGCTTAGGAGGCGACCGCTCTATCCATCTGAGCTACGTCCCCACACTTTCGCACACCACGATTTTACCAGCGCTTCAAGCCTTTCTGCCCGATGTCCTGGCGATAGTGCATTCCCTCGAAGTGAATTT
>CATPCJ010000129.1 GCA_955652915.1 uncultured Bryobacteraceae bacterium | reverse complement strand
GTTTGAGAAAGACAGAATCGCCGAAATCGACGACGCAGGCGCCGGTCTTCTGGACGATGCCGCCCGGCGTAAGGCCGCGGAATATGTCCGCCAGCTTCGCCGCTTAGCGGCCGACCTACGCGCCAAAGAATTCGAAGCGTCCCTCGATGTCGACGGAATTCTAGAACGATACCGCCTGGCAGTTACGGAACCGCGACCGTAAGGGAGTGCCCATTGGCCTGCGGCCCACCAAAGGTGATGAAGACGCGGCGGGCCGCTTCCGTGCAATCAATAATTTGCACCGCGTCTTCAACGGAGCGTTGGAGCGCCAGTGGGGCAGCCCCAAATCACCGCTGTGCTATTCTTTCCGCTGAAAGGAATCAAACCGAAATGGACCGCAAGAAAGCCTCCGAATTCCCACAGGAGTTACTCAACCTCTTTGACCGTTACGTTCACGGCGATATCGACCGTCGTGCCTTCCTGGACGGCGCGAAAAAGTTTGCGGTAGGCGGTCTGACCACCGCCGCGATATTAGAGAGCCTCCGCCCCAACTACGCCTGGGCGCAACAAATCCCCAAAGACGACAGCCGGATCAAAACCGAGTACGCCACCGTGCCCTCTCCTAAGGGCAATGAAACGATCCGCGGGTACCTGGCTCGTCCCGCTAAGTCCAGCGCAAAACTACCCGGAGTATTGGTCGTTCACGAAAACCGCGGCTTGAATCCCTATATCGAGGACGTGGCGCGGCGATTGGCTACCGCGAATTTCCTTGCCTTCGCGCCCGATGGCCTCACCAGCGTGGGTGGCTATCCTGGCGACGACGAGAAAGGTGGAAAGGCGTTTGCCGGTGTGGACAAGGGGAAAATGGCCGAAGACTTCGAGGCGGCGGCGCGCTGGCTGAAGTCGCGTCCGGACTGCAGCGGCAAGATCGGCGTGGTCGGTTTTTGCTTTGGCGGCGGTGTTGCGAACAACCTCGCGGTTCGCATGGGGGCAGACCTCGCCGCAGCCGTTCCGTTTTACGGCGGCCAGCCCAAAGCCGAGGATGCCGCCAAGATCAAGGCGCCTCTCTTGCTTCACTACGCCGGCCTGGACACGCGCATCAACGGAGGATGGCCGGCTTATGAGGAAGCGCTGAAGGCCAACCATGTCGCCTACACCGCGTACGTTTACGACGGCGCGAATCACGGTTTCCACAACGATACGACGCCGCGTTATGATGAGGCCGCCGCGAAGCTTGCTTGGCAGCGCACTCTGGATTTTTTCAATAAGTACCTGCGCGGGTAGCCGGGCGAATTCCCCATTGTTCAAATAGGAACGCCAGCACGTCCGCCTGCTCGGCAATCGTCTCGCTCAGCGCCGTGCCAATGCCGTGGCCCGAATTGCCGCTGGTCCGGAGCAGCACGGGATGCTTGGTACCGCTGGCCTGCAGGCGCGCGGTCATCTTGCGCGAATTCGCCGGGTCCACGCGTGGATCGTTATCGCCTGTTAGAAACAACACCGGCGGATAATTCGTGCCATCCACCACGTGATGATACGGCGAGTAGGCGTAAAGCGCCTTGAACTGATCGTCCTCTTTGACGGTGCCAAATTCCGTAACGTTGAACGCGCCGTTGGGATGGAGCTCCACACGCAGCATGTCGTAGATTCCCACATGTGAAACCACCGCCCCGAATAGTTCAGGGTGCTGCGTCAGACTGGCGCCCATCAAGAGGCCTCCATTACTTCCGCCCTCAATGGCCAAGCGCGCGGCTGTTGTATATTTGCGATCGATCAGGTAACGGGCGCTCGCGGCGAAATCGTCGAAGACGTTTTGCTTCTTGGTCATCATGCCGGCCTTGTGCCACGCTTCACCATACTCACCGCCGCCCCGCAGATTTGCGATTACCAGTACCGCGCCGCGATCCAGCAATGGCTTGCGATTCAGCGAGAAGTAGGGCGTCAGGCTGACGTCATATCCGCCATAGCCCTCCAACAGCACTGGATTCTTGCCATCCAGTTTCGTCCCTTTCGGCCGGATAATATTGAGCGGAATCTTCGTGCCGTCCTTGGAAGTTGCAAAATCGCGGATCACTTCGGCGCCCGAAAAATCGGCTACCGATGTTTCATACAATGCCGTACGGGTGACCTTCTTCGCGGCGGCGTCGTAGCGGTACCAGGCCGCGGGTTCGAGATAAGTCGAGTCGTTAAACAAGAGCTGATCGCCCTCCAGCCGCAATATCTGATTGACCGCGGAGACCGGCGGGATCGGTACGACGCCTTGTACTTTTCCCGATGTATCGAAGATGCGAATCTGCGATGGACCGCCGATCTGATCCACCACGTAGAGTGTGTTCGCAATCGGAAGGACGCTTTGGATGGCGGCTTTGCTCTCCGGAACCACGGTTTGAGCGTCGGATATCGATGGCCGTGCCAGCGAAGTTCTAAGGACCTTGCCCTTGAGTGCGTTGAGGTGCGACAGCAGATAAAGGTAGCCGTCCGTACCGAAAACCGCTTCTGAAATCTCGTCCGACAGCCTGGCGATCTGATGCCACGTGCCATCCGGCCCCATCAAATAATGCGCGAAGTCGCCGCCGTCGCCGTTCGCCATCGTCGCCAGGATGTAGCGGCCATCGTTGGAAGATCGCAATTGAATTTCGGCGATGCGTGGAAATTCTTTGCCCAGCGAATATGTGTCTTGCTTGGTGTCCGTGCCCAGCCGATGATAATAAACCTGCTGATAGAAATTCAAATCGGCAGGCGGCCGCTCGCCCGATCGCGGATAACGGGTGTAATAGAAGCCCGAACCATCGGCAGTCCACGCCAGACTGCCACCCGCTGTTCCGCCATTCACGCGCGGGATCGGTGTGCCGGTTTCCTTGCCGGTGCCGGCGTCATAGATATGTACGTCTCCAGTTTCACTGCCGCCTTTCGACAGGGAAACAGCCACGTATTTCCCATCCATCGAAGGGACGAAGAAATCGATCGCGGCGCCGCCTGACGGATCCAGCGAATTGGGGTCCAATATAACTCGCGCCGAATCACGATCGTCAGTCGATTTCAGAACGACCAGGAGCGGTTGCTCCTTGGGTGGTTGAACTTTCATCGCGAACAGCGCGCCGGGCCGCGATCTGAGGCCGTAGTAGCTGGGCGACGGCGCGGAATACAGCTTCTTCAATTCCTCCAGAACGGCGGCGCGCATCGGCAGTGCATCCAAAATGTGGCGCGCGTAACGATTTTGAGAGTCGCTCCAAGCGCGAGCCGCCGGATCGGAGTAATTCTCCAGCCAGCGGTAATCGTCCGTCACCGAGACTCCGTGATACACATCGGCCACGGGCTTCTTGGGTGTGGCCGGCGGCTGCGCGAAGACGATGGACTCGAGAGCAACGAGGGCTGCGATTGCAATGCGGGAATGCACAAGACTCATGGGGCCATTGTACTTCTGAGCGGGCTAGCGGTTATTGTATTTTGTAAACGGTTGGCGCGCTAAGCAACTGCTCGAGTTTCTTGCACACAGCCGAGGGCGAGTAGGGCTTTGAGAAGTAAGCGTTCGCTCCCAAGCCGGCCACTCGCGCTGGAACAAGTGGATCGCTGTCGCCGCTGATCACCAAAATGGGAAGCGAAACACGCTGGGGTTGCGATCGAACCGCTTCGATAAGTTGATAGCCGTCCATTCGTGGAAGACGAAGGTCCGTCACCAGGGCGCACACTTCATTTCCGGCCATGCATTGCAGCGCTTCTTCGGCGGAGGTCACCGATCGAACAGACAGATCGGGAAGGTTCATCAACGCAACCTCCAACGTGTCGCGGCAGGTCTCGGTGTCCTCAACGATCAGAACGATGCGATTCATGCGCTCCTACGGCACAAAGCGGTAGCCCACTCCATGCACGGTGTGGAAATGCCGCGGGGTGTCCACGTCGTTTTCGAGCTTCTGGCGCAGCCGGACAATATGAGCATCCACGGTGCGGGTGTGCGGGGCCAAATCGTATCCCCAGACGGAATTCAGAATGGTCTCGCGCGTGAGCGCGCGGTCGGGGTTCTGCAGAAAGTAAGTCAAAAGATTGTATTCGGCGCGCGTCAATTTCACCGCTTCGCCGTTCTTCAAGACAACCCGGCGCGTGAGGTCCACGGCTATGTCGCCGAACTCCATGATCTTGTTGTCATCCTGGTGCGACCGCCGCAGCAAGGCGCGAATTCGAGCCAGCAGCTCGCGCGCGCCAAACGGTTTTACAACATAATCGTCCGCGCCCATTTCCAGCAGTTGAACCTTGTCCATCTCGCCGCACAGTGCGCTTAAGACGATCAGCGGAGTCTTCATCCCGGTCGCGCGGAGCTGCTTGCACACTTCGGCTCCACTCAGGCCGGGCAATCGCAGATCGACGACAATGAGGCCGGGCTTCAGAGCAAGGGCCTGTTCGTATCCCACTGCGCCATCGCTCGCCAACACCGGATGGAATCCTTCGCTCTCAAGCATGATTCCGATGGTGTCCCGGACGCTGCGATCGTCGTCGATAACGAGAACTGTTTGCACGCTGGAACTACGGTGATTGTAACCGAATAACTGAGGAACGCCGTTGAATTGTGGCGCCATAAGGCTGTTTTTACAACAGTTTTACAAGTTGGCAACCGGCCCGAGAATCCCGCGCATCTTCGCGTTGAATTCGGTTTCCGAAAATCTCGCCGCGTAGGCTTGAAGGGCCGTTGGTTCAATCTCACGCTCGCGCCGATCCCAACATTCGATGGCCTCGCGCAGTGAACCGGGAGAGGGATCTTGATAGAAGAGACCACCCAACGGTTCCGCGACCGGGACTGTTTCCAGCGCGCCGCCTCTGCCTAACGCGATCACCGGTTTTCCGCTGGCCAAAGCCTCGACAGCGGTGATGCCGAAGTCTTCCTCGCCAGGCATGATAAACGCCCGGCACCGTGCATAGAGTTCGCGTAACTCGGACTCGCCCACGCGCCCGCAAAATTCCACATTGGCCGCCGCCAGCTTCCTTAACGATTTAAGTTCCGGGCCATCTCCGACGACGCGAAGTCGACGGCCGCTCTCCGAAAAAGCTCGAATGGCGGAGTCCAGACGTTTGTATGCCACCAGCTCGGAGACAATCAGATAATAATCTTCCGGCGCTTTCCAATAGAACGTTTCCACCGCGACCGGCGGAGGTATCACGACGGATTCGCGGCGATAGGTTTTTAAAATACGGCGTTTCACGTTCTCGCTATTCGCGAGGAAGTCGTCCACGCGGGCGGCCGAAGCATAATCCCAGAGGCGCAGGTAGTTTGCGAGCGGTGTCATGATGGCTCGCTTCCATCGCGAACGGGTCCATTCGTTCCGGTACGCCGGATAAAGATCCCACAGGTATCGCATGGGTGTATGGCAATAGCAGACATGCCGGGTGGTGGAAGGAAGAATTATTCCCTTCGCTGGTCCCGACTCGCTGCTCACCACCAGGTCGTACCCGCGCAAGTCGAAACTCTCCAGCGCCATCGGCATCAACGGGAGCAGAGAGCGGTAGTGTTTGCGAAAAGGCTGCAAGAACGAGGCAGTTACCCGATGCGAGCGAATGGCCGGCGACACGCTTTCCGGATCGTAAAAAAGCGTGAAGAGGTCCGCATCCGGCAACAGTTTGCAGAGCGCTTCCACAACCTTCTCGCCGCCGCGCATATTCAGCAGCCAATAATGGACAATCGCGGCGCGCACCGTGGACGATTCCTCCCGTGGACTATCGTAGGAAGTATGCCATGCTTGGGGGTTACCGAAGAACTCAACATCGCATGAAGCCCACTTCAGGCGGTAACACTCCAGCGTCGCCGCTCGCCCGGCGCTTCACTAGTTGGCGCATGTTGGCGGACACCGCAACGGTGGGCGGCTGGACCTCGATTGCAAAAGTGGCCGGGGCCGCGAAGGTTATTATGGCCGCGCGGCTGTTTGGAACCGGCGACGCGATGGACGCTTATCTCATCGCGTTTTTGCTGCCTTCCTTCTTCATCGACATGCTGTCGGGACCCCTGGATTCGGCTCTCATCCCGACCCTGATTGAAGTCCGCGAGAACAAGGGCAGGGCCGCGGCTGAATCGCTTTATTCTTCGGTACTCGCGGCGGCAGCCGTTGGATTTTTCGGCGCGGCTTTACTGGCAGCCATGACCTCCAGTCTTTTTCTCCCGGTGCTTGCGTCAGGATTTGCGCCCGGCAAACAAGCTTTGACGCAACGATTATTGCTGCTGCTGATTGTGGTGGTGCCGTTGAGCGGAATCGCCTCCACCTGGCGCGCGATCTTAAACTCGGAGCATCGCTTCGCCGCGGCAGCCGCGATTCCCGCCATCACGCCATTGGTGTCGATAGTCGCGCTCTTCTTCGCCGGCAAGCAATACGGAGTGGTGGCGCTCGCCGCCGGCACTGTCGCGGGAGGAACGTTGGAAGCCATCGCGGGCGGCGTGGGCGCCAAGTGGGCCGGCTATTCGATTGTCCCCCGGTGGGCCGGCATGAGCGTTGCGTTGCGGCAAGTGGCAGCGCAATATGCGCCGCTGGTGGCGGTGACCCTGGTGATGACGGGCTCGGCCCTGGTGGATCAAGGCATGGCTGCGCGGCTCGGGTCCGGTAGTGTGGCCGCGCTGAGCTACGGCACTCGATTGCTGGGAGTATTGATAGTGATTGGCCCCACAGCGGTGGGAACGGCGGTGCTACCGCACATCTCCACCGCCGCCATGCTGGCCGAACCCAAAGCCCTGAGACGAAGTTTGCGCACTTACGGATTGTTTATTCTGGCCGTGATCCTTCCCGTCACAGCGGGGCTGATGTATTTTTCCGAACCGATTGTACGGGTTCTATTTCAAAAAGGCGCATTCAGCGAAGAGGCCGCGCAATTGGTCTCGGCCGTGCAGAAAGCTTCCTTGTTGCAGCTTCCCATTGCGGTGCTGTTGGCCCTGGAAGTTCGGCTTACCTCCGCGCTGAAGATCAACCGGCTGCTCTATCGCGTGGCTGCCTTGAGCTTGATCATGACGTTTGGGTTTGACATGATATTTATGCGCTGGCTGGGTGTCGTGGGAATTGCGTTTGCCGGCGCCGCGGTTCGGCTTGTTTCTAGTTTGTATCTTTCTTGTAAAATATTCGGGATGCGTGGCGCTTCGTATGGTTTTCAGACTGACTGATCGCTTAAGCTGACAGCAAACACAAATATATGAGTCTGGAAAAATCCATTGCCGACCAAGTCCTGCGCGATCCCGTGCTTTCCGCGTATGAGCTGCCCTTGCGTGCGCGTTTTTATCCGCTCGGATTTCCTTTGGATTTGGAAACAAATTCAGCCGACGTCATGCGGGCTGCCTCCGAAAGTTGGGGGTTGTTCACTCCAGCCTTTGATGAAACACCGATGCGCTTCAGCTTGGGAGTTTTGCCGGGCGAGAGCCGCGAAATACCTCCGCGGTCGAAGTTTTTCTCGCGAGAACATCTGATGTCGATCACCGCGGACTCCGAAAACTTCGTCATGTTGGATTTCAAGCAGAGCTACGCATTTGGCTGGGTGACGGCGGCAGTGGCGGCCGATCATCCGGTTCTTCGCTATCGCTTTTTGTCCGCGCCCGTGCTGTCGATGGCCGCGCACCTCGCGCTGGCCCCGCTGCACTGTGCACTCGTCTCGCGGAATGGGTGCGGCGTTGCCCTTTTTGGAGATTCCTTCGCGGGGAAGAGTACGCTGGCCTATGCTTGCGCACGTGCCGGGTGGACGTTCCTGTCGGACGACGGAACTCACCTGGTCCGCAACAGCTCCGGCCGTTACGCTATCGGAGATCCCCACTCCATTCGTTTCCGGGAAGATGCGAAGTGTCTCTTTCCCGAATTGGCGGATCGGCATGTGTTGGTCCGGCCGAACGGCAAGATTGGAATTGAATTGTCGACGAGCGAGTTGTCCATCGAGACCGCTTTTGCCTGCTCCATCGAACACATTGTCTTCCTGAATCGGAGCGAGTCCGGCGTCGCGCGGCTGCGGCGATATTCCAAGGAGGATGCCATGACCTGGTGCGAGCAGTACGTCAATTTTGGAACGGCGGATGTGCGGGCTGCGCAGATACGATGCTATCAACGTTTATTGGGTGCAGGCATCTGGGAACTTCAGTACAGCGAGTTCGACGGCGCGATCCCGCGCCTGGAGCAACTGGTGGATTCGGGGGCGTGAGAGAATGACACGCTTCCTGATCTTCCTTGTATTCTCTGTATCGCTAGCCGCTCAGGTTTCTTCCGGCAGCCTGCTTGGCGACGTTCGCGATGAAAAATCCGCGGTTGTGCCGGCTGCGATTATCGTGGCGCGCAACAATGCGACTGGTTTTTCCAGGACCACGTCCACCAGCGCCTACGGAGGTTATCGCATCGACGATCTTCTACCCGGCGCTTATACAGTCACTGCTCAACGGGATGGCTTTCAGATCGTCACCATGTCACCGGTGCTGGTGGAAGTAAATCAGAAGACGCGCGCCGACGTCGAACTGCATGTCGGCTCCGCGCACGATACGGTAACGGTTCCCGCGCATATATCCCCATTGCAGACCGATGAAGCTTCCGAAGGCTATCTATTGGGTTCCAACTTTTTCAAGGCTCTGCCTCTGCTCGGCCGCAATATCATTTCGCTGGTCACCCTGGGTCCCGGCGCGGTTCCGCGACAGCTTGGAGGGTTCACGCACGACATCATGAACGACCTGCAGGGAAACCGCGGAGCGGTGGCTTTCAATGCACCCGTGAACGGCGCGCGATCCAATGAGAACACCTACATCCTGGATGGCGCGTACAACACCGACGCCAATGTCTACAGTATCGCCGTGGTGCCGTTAATGGAAACCGTGGAAGAGTTCCGCATCCAGACGGCGCTTGCCACCGCGGAGTTTGAGCAATCGGGCGGCGCCGTGATCGACGTCGTGACTAAGCCAGGCAGCAAGCGTTTTCACGGCAATGCATTCGAGTTTTTCCGCAATGAAGCGACCGATGCCAGGGGCTTCTTCGAAGTACCGGGCCTGCCCCGCGGCGTCTTTCGCCAGAGCCAGCAAGGCGCCACTCTCGGCGGGCCGCTGGCGCCAGCCACTTTCTTCTTCGCCTCCTACGAAGGATTGCGCAGCCGTTCCGCCCTAGCCACACGGCATCTAGTGCCGGCCCAGGACGTGCGCGGCGGCGATTTCTCAGGCGGCGCTCCTATTTTCGATCCGCTCAATTTGGATGCCTCCGGCGCCCGGCGGCCATTTCCGAATAACAAGATCCCAGCCAACCGGATCGATCGAGCCGCCGCGCTGTATCTCGCCACTTACGAGCCATTGCCGAACATCCCGGGTAGCGGTGGAAGCAACTATCTGGATTCCACGCCCAACCGCGATCACGCGGACAATGGCTCCATGCGCGTCGACCGGGCGTCGGGAAATCATAGCCGCCTGTTCGCGCGTTACACCATTAATGACGACCGCACTCTTCTGGCCGGTTCTTTTCCCGCCCTTCCAACTTCTGAAAAAACGCGCGCGCAGCAGGTTGTTTTCGGACACACGCTCGCAGCCAGTTCCTGGGTAAACGAAACGCATCTCTCGTTCACGCGCCTGCGGGTCTTCGATCTGCCGGTGAGCGCGTTTGGCACGAATGTGCTCGCAAACCTGGGGATCAGCGGCGCACCTTCCGATCCGTTCACGTTCGGGCTTCCCTCGCTCACGATCACCAATTACGAGACTGTGCAGGACTCCCAGAATCTTCCGCAAGTGCAGCGCGACAACACCTGGTATTTCTCGTCCAGTTTTTCACGCACCATGGGACGTCATACCTGGAAGACAGGCTTCCAGTTTTCGCATTTCACCATGGCGTACCTACAGAGCCTGTTCGTTCGCGGCAATTATATTTTCAACGGGACTTACACGCAGGATCCGGCGAGCCCCGACAACACCGGCGATCCATTGGCGGACTTTCTACTCGGATTTCCCGCGCAAACAAACCGCGCCGTTGGAAGCACGCAGGCTTATTTGCGGCACAACACGTACTCCGGTTACGTTCAAGACGACTGGCGCATCACTCCGTGGATCAACATTTCCGCAGGCTTGCGCTACGAGTACTTCGCGCCCTTCAGCGAGGATCGCGGGAATCTGTTGAATCTGGATTATTCGACGCTGCCGAACGCTCCCGTGTTGCGGCCGGTGAGCACGGGCGTGAAACCGAATTACCACGACTTCGCTCCCCGAATCGGGCTCTCCGCGCGATTGCCTTACGAGACTGTTTTTCGCGCCGGCTACGGCATCTACTTCAGTCCGGAAATCGCCGTAGAGTCTTACGATCTGTTGCGTAATGGTATCCGCAACGAGTTCAACGAACCGAACACTCCGCAGCCGGTGCTTACTTTCGAGAATGGCTTTCCGAAAACCGCTTCCAGTGGCTTTGCGAGTTACTTCGGGGTGGATCGAAACTCGCGGACGCCTTATGCGCAACAGTGGTCGGCCAGCCTGCAACACGAGTTGCCGGGAAAGACGCTTCTGGAAGTCGCATATATCGGAACCAAGGGAACCGGCCTGGGACGTTTTCGCCGGTTTAACACGCCGGCCCACGTTGAGATCGGCCAGAATCTGCCGCCTCGCGCAGGTGATCTGCAATCGTTGCGCACCTTCCCGGAATTGGGCACGCTCTTTCAACGGCAGCACATGGCCAACTCGACTTATCATTCGCTGCAGATCAAGGCGGAAAAGCGATTCACCAGCCGGATGGGCTTCATCGCCAGCTTCGTGTGGGCCAAATCGATTGACGATGCCGACACCGTGGTGCCGGGATTATTCGAGAGCTTCGGAGCGCAGGACGAAAGAAATCTTCGCCTGGAGCGTGGCCTTTCTTTTTTCGATGTGCGGCGCAGACTGAGCGCGGGTTACGTTTACTCGGTGCCCGGCGCGCCGGTGCTTCGGCCTGTTCTTAAGAATTGGCAGTTCAGCGGCAATCTTACATTTCAGGACGGAACGCCCCTGAATCCAGTGTATTTCTCGAGCGACTTTGCGAACTCCGGGACGCCGAACAGGCCCAACGTAGTGCCTGGTCAATCGGTCAATCTTCCCGCCAACCAGCGAAATGCCGATCTCTTCTTCAACCCTAGGGCGTTCTCGGACCCGGCGCTTTTCACCTTCGGCAACGCCGGCCGTGACGTCTTGCCCGGTCCTGGAAACGCCGTGGTGGATCTCGCGCTCCACCGCCGATTCGTTATTCAGGAAGGAAAGACGATCGAGTTTCGCGTCGAATCATTCAACCTGTTAAATCATCCGAACATCGGAATTCCGGGTCCCTACCCCGACTTTGGCCCCTTCTTCGGCAAAGCATTTTCGGCCGGCGATCCACGACGCCTTCAATTTGCTCTAAGATTCGATTTCTGACCCGATTCGACACTAAGATTCCACCGCATGTCCGCGCAGTGTTCGCGGCGCTTCGTTTTTCGTCTCCGGATGGCACGGGAGTGGCGAAACTGAGTGAGGAAGATTGGAAGAAGGCGCTGGCCTTCTGCGATCGCATTCAGCTTACGCTCGCGTTAGGATTGCGTTGCCGCGAGATTCTACCGGACGGGGTTCGGTCTCGCATCGATCGTAGTCTCGCGGCGAGCGCGGAGCACTGGCGGCACGTGAGGTCGGCATACAGCGAGGCGGCCAAAGCATTTCAGGCTAAGGGACTGGAATGGGTGGTTCTAAAAGGTTTCAGTCATTGCCCGCTTTTTACCGAGGAACCGCGGTATCGCCGGCAAGGCGACGTCGACTTGCTCTTCTGCGAGGATCAACTTCCGGCAGCCCGGGATGTCGCGCTGAAGTTGGGCTATGAACCCATCACGCCTTTCGACCGGCACCCGATCAATCATCTGCCAACGCTGGTTCGCAAGACTGGTTGGGAATGGCGAGGCGATCATTTTGATCCCGATATTCCGGTGTCCCTTGAATTGCACTTCCAATTTTGGGATGCGGACACGGAACGATTCAGTCCCGCGGGCCTCGATAAATTTTGGGAGAGGCGCGAAATCCGGGAGGTGGATCAATTGCGATTCGTCGCTTTCCATCCCGCGGATGTAGCGGCGAATGCTGCATTGCACATGCTTTGGCACCTGCTGCGCGGCGACCTGCGGCCTTTTCACGTGTACGAGCTGGCCTGGTTCTTGCACCATCGAGCCGGGGATACCGCGTTCTGGAACACATGGGCGCGGTTGCATGACGAATCACTTCGCCGGCTGCAAGCCATCTGTTTCGCCATCGCTCAGCGGTGGTTCGATTGCCGGCTGCCATCCACTGTTGCAGAAGAGATCGAACGCCTTCCGCCTGAAATCTCTCGCTGGCTTTCGATGTATGCCTGGTCTCCAGTGGTCGGTCTCTTTCATCCCAACAAGGATGAACTGTGGCTGCACTGGAACCTGCTCCATTCAACTTGGGACCGCGTGGCCGTCTTACGGCGCAGACTGCTGCCGGAACGATTACCTGGACCGGTAGCCGGTGTACACATCCCAAAAGAGAAGCTCACGTGGCGCATCCGGTTGAATAGCCACTGGCGTTACGCGCTGTTCGCGATCTCTCGCGCAAACTATCATCTGCGAGCATTGCCCTCCACGGCCGCAAGCGCGGTTCGCTGGTTTGGAAGCGGCACCGAACTGGGCGCCGATCTCTGGCGTTTCGTTTTTGCCGAAGGCTTCTTCGACTTCGGCATGTTCGTCTTCGTCTTTCTCTACAATCTTTATCTACTTCAGTTGGGATTCCGGGAGGATTTCCTGGGGACGATGTCAGGAATGATGACCGCCGGCAGCGTTGTGGGTTCCATTCTGGCCGTCGCGGCGATGCAGCGCTATGGATTGCGAAGAACGCTGTTGGCGGGCTTCGTTCTGACGGCGTGCATTTCCGCCCTGCGCGCATATATCACTTTCCCGCCCGCGCTACTTGGCCTGGCGGCCGCCGTTGGAGTAACTTCTTCGGCGTGGCCGGTGGCTCTCTCACCGGTCGTCGCGCAATTGACGACCGCAAAAAGCCGCCCTCTGGGTTTCAGTTTGGTGTGCTCGTCGGGAATCGCGATAGGCATCGTGGGCGGCCTGGTAGCCGGACATATGCCAGGATGGCTCCTACAGTCGCACGTGGCGTCATCGACGATTCAGTCCTACCGGGCGTCGTTACTAATCGGCTGCGCATTTGTTTTACTGGCGGCGTGGCGATTCTCACGAATCGACATGGGCGCCGCGCAACCGGATAAACGAACATTCCGCCGGCCCAGCCCAATTTTGATTCGCTTCCTGGTGGCGATGGCGTTCTGGAATCTTGGGACCGGAGCATTGAATCCGTTCTTCAACGTGTTCTTTGCGCGCCGGGTGCGGTTGCCGGTGGAACAAATCGGAACGGTGTTCGCATTCGCTCAAATCGCGCAAGTAGGCGCAATATTGCTGGCGCCGCTCGTGTTCAGGAAATTCGGTCTCACGCGCGGTATTTCCGGTATGCAGTGCGCAACCGCCTTGGCATTGATTGCGCTTGCGATCGCAGGCGGTCCGGTCTGGGCCGCGGCCGGTTATGCCGCCTACATGATGTTCCAGTACATGAGCGAGCCCGGAATGTTCACAGTGCTGATGGAGGGCGTGCCCGAAGGGGAGCGAAACAGTGCGTCCGCGTTAAATTTTCTGGTGGCATTCTCCGGACAAGCAATCGCAAATGCTGTAGGAGGAAAGCTGATCAAGAACTTCGGCTATCCGCCGGTTATGATCGGGGCTGCCATTATTTGTACCGGCGCGGCGTTCCTGTTTCGCGTTCTGCTTGCCAAGCCGAGACTACCTGCGCCATTAGGTTCGTGATGCGGTGCTGGTAGCGGGCAACGGTATAACACTGCTCCCACGCATGCCGGGCATTGCGCGATATTCTTCGCAACGTTTCCGCATCCCCGTTTAGTATTTCCCGAATGCGCGCGGCGAGGGCTTGGGGAGTAGTGTCGCTTGCCAGAAATCCATTTCGATCGTCGCTCACGACCTCCGGGATTCCGCCGACTGGAAAAGCTATGACCGGAACCCCGGCCGCAAAAGCTTCCACCAACACCCGGCCCATTGCCTCATCCTTCGAGGGTACGACCAGCAAGTCGAGTTCGGAGAAAACTGAAGCGATGTCTTCGCGCCAGCCCAGCAGTTCCACATTAAGTTCGCGCGCCAAAGCCTGGACCTGGTCGAAGTATTTCCGCGCGGGCAAGTTCGGAGCGCCACAGAGGACAGAGCGTATGCGCGGGAATTCAGATTGGAGCAGGGCAACTGCCTTAAGGAATTCCATTTGCCCTTTTTCCGGACTGATGCGTCCCACGACTCCGATAGTCCAGTTCCCGCCGCTATCGAATGTCCGATTCCGTAAACCAAGATCGGGCGCTGCATTTGGAATTACATGCAATTTACCTTCAGTAACATAAGGCCGAAGCGGGTCCGCGGCCCAGTTGCTGCAAGCCACCACGGTGGCGTCCATTTTGCGAATGCTGTATCCGGCCGATCGCACTGCGTAAGATTGGTGAATGCGGCTGTGCGCATGGAACCACACCGGCGCGCGTTTCCGTACGACGTGGCTTGTGGCCGAAAGCAGCCGTGGGCCGTTGACGTAAATCAGGTCAAAGCGCCTTTGGCGCAGCAGATTGCCAATCTGCTCTACCTGTTGACGCCTATCCATCGCGAATCGTAAAAAATCGGCGGGACTTTTGCCGCCCGGGCGATACGGCCCGCACGGAATGTGTTCGACGGCAACGTTGCGCGCGCGAAGGTGCTCGACCAGCGGGCCATTGCCCGGAACAAGGACGTGCGCCGTCCATCCACGTTCTGCTACGGCATCCACAATGTCGAGCAACACGCGTTGGCCGCCGCCCATCTCACTGAATTGATCAAGAAATAGAAGGTTCACGTTCCCGCGCCGCCAGCGCCAAGACGACGAAGTACACGGGCAGGACTCGCCAATATGTCAGCAAATCGGCCGAGAACATCTGCACCGCTTGGCCAATCCAGAAACAAAACATCCACGTTCCGCAGAACGAACGCAAAGAATCGGAGGAGCGCGATGCGCGATAGGCACACGCGAGAATCGCAATGTTGAGCGCCAACACCGCCGCCAATCCAACGATGCCCGTTTCAAGCAGCAGACTGAGGTACGTGTTATCCGCAATCGCGGTGGTTCCGATGAAGTCCGAGTAGGGCAGCGTCTTGTATCCGACGCCCAACAGCGCGTGCCAGGGATGCGCGATCAGGAAGTCCAGTAGAAGGCTCCAACTCGCCAGGCGTCCCGACAATACGGAGTTCGGCGCCTCGGAGAAATATTGAAACACAGAGGCCACGCGTTGCCAGTAGAACCCGGTGAAGACCGGGAAGGCAATGGAAAGAACCGCCGTGGCGCCGATTCCGAAAATCGCGACGCCCGCGCACAAGCGTCCCCAGCGGATTCGCCGGCGATGCAGCCAGAACAAAACGCCTAGAGCGACGCCAAGATTGATGAGTGAGGCGCGGGAATAAGAGAGCACCAACGCCGCCGCGAGCGAAGCGCCCCCAGCCAGAATCGCCAGGCGGCGAAGCGGTTGTTCATCGCGTGGACGGAAGAGCGCCACGGCGATCATTTCCAGAAAGAACGCGCAAAGATTGCCGAGCGTGCTGGCTTCGTAGAACACTCCTTGCGCGCGGCGAAAAACACCACTCGGCAACCAGATAAACTGCGGCCCGAATCCGGTGGGGGTGGGGAATTGAAAATAGAAATCGACACAGGCAAAAAGAGCGGAGAGGGCCGCCGCCCAGAAAAGCATACGAATCAACCGGAGCGATTGGCGGGAGTCCAAACGGCCCGGCCCGTCGCGAACATATAGGAAAACGTACACGGAGATTCCGAACAACAGCACGCGCGCGAAACTGGCCGCCGCGATATCCGGGCCGGAGTAAATCAGCGCCATGCCCATGCTGGCCAGCATCGCCGCGCCAAGGGTAAGCAGCGAGAGCGCCAGCGGATCGGCGCGGAACCGCCATTCCGGCAGGCGAATCAATCCCACGAATAACCCGGCACAGGCAAACAGAAGAGCAACATGCGGCCCCGAGTTTCCAAGAGCGATGGGGAACGGCGGCGCCAGCAGGGCACACAGCAAGAACAGCACCAACCAGAGATTGGGGGCCTTCAGGATGCGCCACGCCAAAGGAATTGCTAGCAGCGGTACAGACAGCACAACTTTCGACTGGAGCGATGGAGTGAGCGCGACGGCCGCCGCATACAGTCCCAAGCCCACTCCCAGGAAAGCCTGCCTGGGATCGCGCGCGCGGAGACCTGAAATCATCCTCGCAGCCCGCGCGAGACGGCAGGTTCGAGGCCCACGGATCGCTTCCTGGTGAACGAAAATGCAAAACTCAAATAGACAATCGAGGCCACCAGCGCCACCAACACAGCGGCGGCGACGTTCAGCGGGATGTTCGGCGAGCTGGGCCGCTGCGGAACAATCCCAGGGTCCATCACCCGCAGTCTTTCGCCGCGTGTTCCAGCGGCGGCGCGCAAGTCGCGTAGACGCGCCGCGCTATTATCGTAGGCTGCCTGCGCCATCCTCAGCTCCGAGAGCACTTCCTCCCGCCGGGCCGTTCGCTTGGCGACGAGCGCGCTTTTCTCGCTAATCGACCGCGCCAATTCCTGCGACCGCTTTTCCAGTAAGCTCACACGCGCCCGCGCCGCCTGCAGTTGCTCGCGCGCAAATTGGCCATCGGCCTGGCCCTGTTGTTGCTGATACTCGGCGACATTCGCCTCCGCCTCCACCAAGTCCTGCCGCACCCTGGCGTGCAATTCCGCGCTGGCGTCAACCTCGGCTTGCAGGGCTCCAATGAGCGAGGTGGCGGTGACATTCGCTTGCGCTTTTTGCGCTTGATCGAGACGCTGTTGAGCGTCGGCCGCCCGTTTTTCCGCATCGTCCAGAAACTCACGGTCCGCCACCAGGTTGGCGCCGCGGTTCATATTCACGGTTTCTTCCGCCACATATTGCGCGACGCTTTGCGCCAGCTTGGGATCCGTCAAGGTCGCGCTGATTTCCAGAATTTTGGTGTCGCGAATCTTCGAGACCTTCAAAATGCCGCGCTTCAGCGACTCAACCGCTTGCGATCCTCCCGGGCTTATGAGATGAAAATGCTCGGCGGCTCCGACAAACAAACTGTCGCTGGACGCAAAGTGCTCGTAAGTCTTGAGCGATTCCAAGTACACCGGACTGACCACCGTGACGTTTCGCGCATCGGCGCCGCCCGGCGGCTCGATGACGATGCTCGCCGTGGCGGTATAGCGCTTGGGGAGCAACAAACTCACGGTGAGAGAGAGCACCAAGGCGACCGCGCAGGCCAGCGCAACCACGGGCCAACGACGCCGTAAGTATTCAACATATTCGAACGCGTCAAACGACTCGTACATGCCATCTCCCGTGCCTGGGGCGGAGAGCCCGATGGGCCACCGGGGGGTCGCCCGCGGACGAGCGCGTCCGCCCTACAATCCTAATTGTCACTTGCGTTAGCCTGATCCATATGCACTGTCTCGTGCCACTGGTTGTGGCACTCATCCCTTTAGTAATCACGCCGGGTCTGCTGTCTTATTTCGATATTACGCCGAAAATCGCGATTCTCCTATTCGCTGTTTCGAGCAGCTTGCCGTGGTGGCGCGAGAACGAGCGCAATCTTCGGGCACTGCTCAGCACGGCGGCGGGCAAGTGGTTCGCCGGCCTTCTTGGAGCGGCGTGGCTGGCGGCCGCGATCTCCACAGCGTTCTCACTTCACCCCGCATTGTCGCTCAATGGCGGAAACTGGCGGCGATTCGGATTGGTTTCTCAAAGCGCCCTGCTCTTGTTCACTCTGCTGGCGGTTGCCTGGCTGGGCGCCGATCGCAAAAATATTCTCACGCTCTTGCGGGCATCGTGCGCGAGCGGCGCGGTGGCGTCGATATACGGGATTTTCCAGTATTTCGGATGGGACCCGCTGTTGCCGGCCACAGCCTATCAAGCCGGCGAAGGAGCGTTCACCATCGTTCGGCCCCCCGGAACTCTGGGGCATGCCGATTATTTCGCGGCATGGCTGGTGGCGATCGCGTTCTTCAGTATTGCGTTAGCGCGATTGGAAAAGGGACGCCGGCGAAAGTGCTTAGCCGGCGGAGTGTGCGCCCTGGCGATAACGGCAATTGTATTGAGTGGTACGCGCTCCGCACTGCTTGGGCTAAGCATCGGAGCCATGGTGTTCGTAATCGCCGGACGGCGGCGCATCGGAAAATCGGCGGTGGCGGTGGGGTTGGCGAGCCTGGCGGGCCTCGTACTATTCTTCCTCTCGCCGGCCGGCGCCAAACTCCGGGCGCGGCTGCATTGGTCAATCGAAGATGCACGCGGCGGAGCCCGCCTTCCGCTGTGGCGCGACTCACTGCGAATGTCAATGCATCATCCGATTGTGGGCTTCGGACCGGAATCCTTCGCCACCGAGTTTCCACGGTTCGAATCTCTCGAGCTAGCGCGCGCGTATCCGGACTTCTATCACGAATCTCCGCACAACATCCTTCTGGATGCGCTCACGACGGAGGGTACGCTCGGTTTGCTGGCGCTCTTGGGTATATGCACGCTCGCCCTGGTGGCTGCGATCGGCGCACTCCGCTCCCAAAGCGATATCGCCCCCGCGCTCACCGCCGCCTTCGCGGGAACATTTGTCTGCCAGCAGTTCACCGTCTTCATTCCCGCAACGGGCCTGTACTTTTTCCTGATCGTTGGATTGCTGATCGTGTGCTCCCAGTCCGCAAAACCTGCACACACTGCTGGCCCGTCCAAAGTTTCCCGCTGGGTTTTTCCAGCGGGCATAATGGCAGGGCTTTTCTTGGCCTACTTCGCCACACGATTGTCGATTGCCGACATTTCCCTGGCCGCCGCATATCGGCGAATCAAATTGGAAGATGCGCGCGGCGCGGCTCAGGCATACCAAGGTGAATTGCGTTGGCAGCTTCCCGGAACTGGACCCGATTTGAATTATTCGCGAGCCATGCAGCAGCTCGCCGGCCACTCACGCGATTTCGCCACGCAGGCGCAGGCCCGGCAACAGGCCATGGACGCTGCAATCCGGGCCACCAGCACCGCCGAGGACCGCCAGAACGCATGGTACAACCTGGCTGAACTCTTCGCCATGGAAAACAACGTCACGGCCACCGAGCGGAGCCTGCGCAATGCCATCGCCTGGGCCCCCAACTGGTTCAAGCCCCACTGGTCATTGGCTCAATTGCTGGAAATGACAAATCGGCATTCTGAAGCGCTGCCGGAAGCGCGGGCGGCCGCTGAACGGGACGGAGGCCATGATCCGGAAGTAACCGAAACGCTCCGAAAACTCGAGCGGGACGAGAACCCAAGATAGTCTTCACAATTTATTTACTTCTTCGTCATTGCCGAGGCTGGCAACGCTAGCTATAGTAAATACGAGGATCTTTCTATGCGAATCCGCGTGTTTGCTTTGATGATCGTAGCCGCGGTACTGACCCTCGGGCAGACACCGGTGGTTACTACAGGCGGTGTGGTGAACGGCGCGAGTTTCGTATCGGGGCAACCCATCACCGGCGGATCGCTGGTATCGATTTTTGGATCCAACTTTGCGTCCGCAATCGCCGGCGCCGATAGCATTCCACTGTCCACTTCGCTCGGCGGCGTGACGGTCAATTTCATCAACGGAAATAACAGCACGCCCGCTCCGTTGCTGTTCGTGAACTCGACGCAGATTAACGCGCAGGTGCCGTGGAATCTGGTTCCACCCGGGACCAGTCAAAGCGTGAACGTCGTGGTCAACACTGGAACCGGTTCGTCTACGCCGGTAACCGTAGGTGTCGGTCCCTTCTCGCCCGGCATCTTCACGATCGGAACTTTAGCGGCCGCGCAGAATGTTGACGGCACTCTGGCGCAACCGCCCGGCAGTATTCCAGGCCGCGACACACATCCCGCGAAGATTGGCGACACGATTATCATTTATGCCACCGGCTTAGGCGCCGTGGACAGCGCGATAGCCGACGGGGGCATTCCACCCTCCGGAAAGTTGATCAATACGCAGACTGTGCCCGTGATTCTGATCGGCGGTATGACGGCACATGTCAGCTTTTCCGGCCTCAGCCCG
This sequence comes from uncultured Bryobacteraceae bacterium, assembly GCA_955652915.1. GTDB lineage: Bacteria > Acidobacteriota > Terriglobia > Bryobacterales > Bryobacteraceae > Palsa-89. The sequence continues at coordinate 1,662 of CATPCJ010000129.1, read as the reverse complement.
CAATTCGTGGGTGTAAACCAGTTGAACGTGGAAGTGCCGAACGTCGCGCCGGGGAGTGCGGTTTCTCTGCAAATTCAGGTTGGCGGCATCAACACTCCAAGCAACATCACGATGGCTGTCAGCCAGTAAGCGGCTCTATCTACCAGGCGCCTTTGCCGTTGAATAGCGCGAAAAATGTGCGCGCAACGATGGTCAGGTACATCTTCAGATCGAGCGACCGAACCATTTCCAGGTCCATCGCGCTGCGTTGCGGGAAACGAATTGCGCTGCGTCCGTAGACCTGCCACAACCCGGTAAGCCCCGGCCTCACCGACAGCAGTTCCTGCGCGTGGACGCCATAATGGCGGGCCAACTCCGCACGAGTCAAGGGCCGCGGGCCCACCAGCGACATTTCGCCGCGGCAGACGTGCCACAACTGCGGAAGTTCGTCGATGGAATGGCGCCGGCAGAAGGCGGCGAACCTGCTGGTGACGCGTGGATCGCAAGCAGGCTTGCCATCTTCGGGAGGATCCGCGACGACGTATTCAATCCAGCCCGGCGAAGGGACGCCAGCGTCGCCATGGCCCCACATCGTCCGGAGCTTCAGCATCCAGAAGGGCCTGCCGTATTGGCCAACGCGCCGATGCGCAACTAACGGCGAACGGCCGGAGAGTGCGGCCAGAGCGAGTGCGGACACGGCGGTCACGGGCGTAGTAATCGCCAACAAAAAAAAGCCGGCGGCGCGGCCGGCGACATCCAGGATCGACAGGCGCGAAGATTCGACCGCCTCGCGGACTAGAGTGCTTTCGACGGGTCCAAGATTAAGCGTGGACAAATCAGACAGGCCTCTGCGCCATCACCCTCACAAAGTATAAAACGCAAATTCCGCGCTCGACACTACATCTACAATTTCTTTGCATTTCTTTTACATGGTGAAGCGAATTCCGCTGTTGGTCCGCGCCACATTACTTGCCGGCTAGGAAAGCTGAGATGGCTTGGTGGGAGGCCGCGGGCTGATCGGTAGTGAAAATGTGGCCGGCGTTAGGAAGCAGCACCAGCTTTGCACCGGGAATTCGCCGCGCGATCAGTTCTCCGTTTCCTGGCGGCACTAATTCGTCGTGTTCACCGTGGATGACCAACGTTGGAGCGGCGATCTGATCCAAGCGGCTGTACGCTTCCCAGGCTAAGATCCCTTGGAGTTGCGCGGAGTATGCATCACGACGCGGAAACCAGGGCCTGCGGACGCTTAAGTCTTCTTCAATTTTCTCGCGCGCAGTTCCACGATCATAGATGAACGGGATGGAAGCTTGGGCGGCTTCTTCCGGAGTCATTTTGGCCCGCGCCATGAGCATCTGCGTGGCCTCGGGGCTTGCGCGAACGGCTTTGGGTCCGCCGCATGCGGTGCAGCCCAGGATCAGCGAGCGCACGCGCTTCGGATTCTGCAGCGCGAATTCCTGGGCGATCATTCCGCCCATGGAGATGCCGAACACGTGCGCGCTTTCTATCCCGGCCGCATCGAGAACGGCCGCCGAGTCCGACGCCATCAGTGCGATTGGGTAAGGGCCCGCCGGCATTTCGCTTTGGCCCACGCCGCGGTTATCCAGAGCTACCGTGCGGTACCGGTCCGCCAGCATTGGGCGCGTGCGATACCACATGCAGGAAGAATAGCCGAGCCCCATGATG
>CATPCJ010000128.1 GCA_955652915.1 uncultured Bryobacteraceae bacterium | reverse complement strand
GGGTTCGTTTTGCAATTCTTGCGATTTCCTTTGCGCACGCGAGCCGTGGAAGGATTGGGATTGAGGTGTCGACGAGCATCCGGGCGACTACCTCGTTTGTTTGCAGGGCCTTCAACTCGCGCAGGCAGCGATGGAAAGTGCGTTCAATACGGGCCTGGTGGCGGGCGAGCCGGTCGAGCTTGGTCCGGATGTCGGCATCGTCCAGGATTTCCCAGTAGGACTTGGCAGCAGAGCAGAGCTCGGTTTCCATGCGGCGAATCCGGGCCAGGTTCCAGGCGGAGGCAACCAGCTCATTGAACAGGGTCTGCTGCAGTGGGCCGCGAGGGTCGATTTCGGTCTGGTAATCGGAGCGGAGCGCTTCGAATTCTTCGCGGTCCTCGAAGGTAATGAGGAGTTCGGCGGCGGTTAGGCCGTGCTTGCGCGCGTTCTGGGCGGATTGCGCTTTGCCGGCTTCGGTGCGCGGTCCGGTGCTGAGCTGGGCGTTTGCCGTGTTTGCTAATTGACGGGCTGGAGATGCCATGAGGTCGACCTTTCTGTGTCGATTCAATTATGTTCCCTGGATGTTGGGATCAGCAGGCTAGAAGCCGCCAAGTTGTGGGAAGCGGGGGAGATTCAATTTTTCAGGGTTGGTGACTGGAGTTGGGGACTCAAGGCTGGGCTCGGCGCCTTCCGGAGAGATCGGATGTCGGGACCGCGCAAAAACGGCGCGGTTCTTCACGGACCTGTTCGGCTGGCACATTCAAGAGGGCCCGGCCTCGACGATCGACACTGCCAACACGCGGGATTCCGGGACACATTACCTCGCTCGGCCACGCGCATGCTTGGAGCTCGGTGCGTTTTCAATCGGCTTGGCTGTCAAGGACCTTGAAGCTTCGAGGCAGTTTTACGAGAAGTTCGGTTTCAAGGCGTTCGGTGGAAATCCCTCACAGAACTGGCTGATCTTGAAGAACGGCGATCACGCCATCGGCCTCTTTCAAGGCATGTTCGACAAGAACATACTAACCTTTAACCCTGGCTGGAACAGTAACACCGAAAAACTAGCCGTTTTCACGGACGTGCGCGAACTACAGGGCCGGCTGAAGGCGCAAGGCGTGCAGATGGTGAACGAGGCAGACGAGATCACGACGGGCTCTCGACGCGTGACCTCGGCTATACGAAGGCTTTCGCGAAGGCGTGGCTTGACGAAGCAATTTTGCAGCAGCTTGCTGCGAGACTATCCTGGTTCCACAATTGCGTCCTACTCGACAATGTGTCTGGCGGCAGACATCTTCCGAACAAAGCGCGGCCGGAAATTGGGCGAGAGCGGACTATTATCGGCCTTGGTTAAGAGGGACGGTTTCCCTAGAACCGATAACAATATTGTGATAATTTGGAGGTGGGGCCGATGCCTCGAACCGATGTCGTCTTCTACCAGGAGGAAGAAGATGTTCCGGTGCTGGATTGGTTAAAGGCACTTCGCCGCTCTGACCAACGGGCATATGAGAGATGTGTTGCCGCCATGGGGCGGCTGGCGGAGTTCGGCCACGAACTACGAAGGCCACTCGCCGACATCCTGAGAGATGGCATCCACGAGCTACGGATAAGGAGAGGCCGCGTGAACTACAGGATTCTCTACTTCTTTCATGGAAGGAATCTAGCGATTCTCGATCACGCGCTCACGAAGGAAGACAAGGTGCCGAAGGCTGATATCGAGCGAGCCATCCGGCGAAAGAAGGCTTTTGAGGCCGACCCGGTAAAACACACTTATTCCGAGGAGGAGAGAGCGTAGCCATGGCAAAGACGAAAGACGCGTTGAAGATTTTAGAGCGGGTGACCGGCTCCAGCGAAGCCGTCAAGGCCGGTATCGCCCAGGCCAAGATCAACTTCGAAGTGGCCCAGATGATCTACGATGCCCGCACAAAAGCCGGCCTTTCGCAAAGTGAACTCGCCGCCCTCATTGGGTCTAAGCAGCCGGTGATTGCCCGACTCGAAGATGCCGGCTACGAAGGCCATTCTCTGACCATGCTGCAACGCATCGCCGCCGCTCTCGAGCAGCGGTTGGAGCTTCGATTCGTGCCATCACGAAGGCGGCGCATCGCGAAGACACGCCTAGTCACTGCTTGACGGTCGCTAAATCGTGCAGGAACGCTTCGACGTTACTCTTATCGATCAGCGTGGCGCCCGTGTCCACTAAAGTTGGGATCGGCGAGAAGGGATCTTTCGCCCAGTTCGTGTCGAGCGGAGCGATTTTGTGGTGGTGTAGATCGTCCAGCATCTTGAGTCCGAAGTATGCCATCGTGTACGGCTTCTGGCCGATGGTCGCGGTGATTCTTCCTTTTTGAATCCATTGCAGCGTCAGCGGATCGACGTCCATCGCCACCACTACCTTGTCGGCTTTCTTGCGATCGAGCACCTCCGCCACCTCGGGGCAGGCGACCGCTTCGAGGCAGGCAAACGCGTCCACCTTCGCAGCCCGCTTTTCCATGATCTCCATGGTCTTGTCAAAGGCGGTTCCCGGATTGCCCCGGATGTCGAGAACGTCGACGATCTTGATCTGTGGATGAGCAGCCAAGGCATCCTGGTAGCCGCGCAACCGGTCCCGGAGATTGGCCTGTTCCGGCATGCTGAGCAGGATCACATTGCCCTTGCCCTGCAGGCGCTTCGCCAGCACCTCACCACCGATCTGTCCGGCCTTGTAGTTGTCGGTCCCGATGAACAGAAGCCGTTTGCTCGACCGCGCGTCGGAATCGATGGTGATTACCGGGATGCCGAGGCCGATCGCACGATCGATCTCCGGCTGCATGAGTTCCGGATCCGCCGGCGAGATCAGGATGCCGGCCGGTTTTTGGGCCAGCACTTTTTGAAACTCCGCCTGTTGCGCTTTCGCGTCGTAGGTGTCCGGGCCCACGAACTGAGCCTTCACCTGCATCTGCGACGCTGCCCGCATTAGGCCCGCGCCGGCGGCCTCCCAGTAAGGAAGCTTGATGTTGGTTGCGATGAGGTAGTATTTCTCGTCCACGCTGTGTTGGGATTCCCGGCAACTAACCAGGAGGAGCGCCATCGCGTAGAGAGCAAGGAAACGGAGCCGGACGGATAGAGACATCTAGCCCTCCCTTCGACGGTTGAAATTGTATACCCGCTTGGCTTCCACTGCAAGCGGTTCTACACCGCCGTTCTTCACTGGGGATTTCTATTTTGCCTTTTACTGCCTGACGGCCGTCCAATTGCCCGATGCGCCGCCACTGGGGCTCTCGAACTTCACCGTCCCAGACATCTTGGTTGGGCTTTCGATCTTTGCCGTGTAGGTCACCTTGACGGTCTCACCATCCCGTTCTGTCGAGAAACCGAAGGTCGCCTGGCCGCCCGTCACGGCGCCAGAAACTTCCTTTTCGCCTAACGGGCCGTTATAAGTTCCGGTGAGTTTGCCATCCTGCTGTTTCAAGACGAAGACCGGTTCGCCGTGGCCGCCATCCTCGATATCCACGGAGAACGCCCATTTTCCGGAAATGTCCGCGGCTTGCGACGGGACCGATAGGACCGCCGCCAATGTTAGTCCAAGCAAGAAGATTCGCATGAACGTTTGACGCACGGTGCGATTGGACGTTAGCATTGTGGCTCGATGACGCTCTCTTCCGATTCTCTTACTGCATTTGCGTACAAGCTGTTGACCACCGCCAAAGTTTCGCACGCAAAGGCCGAGATCGTAGCGCAGTCCCTGGTTGCGGCAAACCTTCGGCGTGTGGATTCGCACGGTCTGCAATTGCTGCCGTTTTATATCGATTTGATCCTGATGGGCAACATCGATATCCAAACCGATGGGCGCGTGGTGTCGGAGAGCGGCGGCTGCATGATCTATGACGCTCAAAATGGAATCGGCCAGTGGATTTCCAGCCTGTGCTGCGAGCATGCGGTCCGGCTGGCGCGAGCTCACGGCCTGGGGGTGGTTGTAGCGCGGGAATCGAATCATTTTGGAGCCGCGGCTTTTTGGGCGCAGCGCATGTCCTCGGCGGGCATGCTTGGAATTGTGATGTGCAACGCATCGCCATTAGTCGCGCCGTGGCAGGGGAAAGATCCGCGATTTGGCACCAATCCGATTTGTATGTCGGTGCCTGGGGCAGACACCTGGCTGCTCGACATGGCCACGACCACAGTGGCGCTCGGGAAGATTCTGAATGCTCAGTTCCATGGCCGGACTACGATTCCAGCGGACTGGGCGATGGATTCGGAAGGCGTTCCGACCACGGATACACAAACCGCGCTTAGCGGTCTGCTGATGCCTCTGGGCGGGTACAAAGGCAGTGGTCTGGCGATGATGGTCGAAATTCTGTGCGGCGTTCTTGGCGGGGGCGCCATGTGTACCGAGCTTGGGGGGATTCGCGTTCAGGGACAACCGATGCGCACCAGCCAGTTTTTCCTGGCGATCGACGTGACGCGTTTTATGCCGCTGGATTTATTCGAAGCGCGAATGCGGACGCTGGTGGAAATGGTGAAATCGTCCAAGAACGCCAAGGGGTTCGATGAAGTTCTGGTGGCGGGGGAACCGGAGTGGCGTGCGGAGGAGGATCGGCGACGCGAGGGAATAACGCTATCGGAAGGGGTTTGGCAGAATTTAGTGGCGTCGGCGGAAAGGTTGGGAGTGGAGTTGCCGGGGTAGTCATGTTTTTGCCCGCCACTGAAAGCCCGCCAGGGGGCCGGCCGCGGACCAGGGGGTCCACCCTACTAGAATGTAGAGATGCCCGGTGAAGAAAAGCCAGTCGAAAGCTTTGAGAGTGGGCTCCAGGAACTCGAGCAGATCGTCAAGGAAATGGAAAGCGCCGACCTGCCGTTGGAGCGCGCGCTGGACCTGTTCGAAAAAGGAATGCGCCTGAGCGAGAGTTGCCGCAAACAATTGGAAGCAGCCGAGACTCGGATCGAAATGTTGGTGCGGCGAGGCGACAAAACTCAGGCTGAGCCGTTGCGTCCGGACAAAGCATGACGCTCGCGGAATACCTGGCGGGCCAACAACGCAGGATCGATGCAGCGCTCGGGCATTGGGTTCCGTCGGAATCGACGCCGCCGAAGTCCATTCACAAAGCCATGCGCTACAGCCTTTTCGCTGGAGGGAAACGCATCCGGCCGATCCTGTGCATCGCGGCGGCGGAAGCGGTGTCGGACTCGCCCGATGGAATTGAGCCGGCCGCGTGCACGCTGGAATTGATCCATACCTATTCGCTCATTCATGACGATCTTCCCGCTCTTGATAATGACGATTTGCGGCGCGGCGTACCAACTTGTCACAAAGTTTTCGGCGATGCGATGGCGATCCTGGCGGGCGACGCTTTGCTGACGCTGGCGTTTCAGGTGCTGGCGCAAATGGAATGCGTGCCGGAGCGAAAGGCGTTGCTGGTCGCGGAACTGGCTGTAGCCGCCGGGACGGTGGACGGCATGATCGGCGGCCAGGTGAACGACATCGAAGGCGAAGGAAAACATCCTACCGCAGCTTTGTTGTATGCGATCCATCATGCGAAAACCGGCGCGCTTCTTAAAGGCAGTCTGCGGATGGGCGGCATTTACGCGGGCTGCGACGACGAGCAGTTGCGGGCGCTATCGAACTATGGCGAGCACGTGGGCCTTGCGTTTCAGATTGTCGACGACGTGCTGGACGTGGAGCAACCGTCGGAGACTCTGGGCAAGACAGCGGGCAAAGATGCACAGCAGAAGAAGATAACGTTTCCGGCTGTATACGGCGTGGAGCGATCGCGGGAGATGGCCGAAGAAGAACGTATCGCGGCGCATCTGGCGTTGCGATCCTTCGACGAGCGCGCCGAACGGTTGCGGGAGCTGGCGGATCTGATCGTGCAGCGCAAAGCGTGAATCCGGATGAAGGATGCACAACGGCTGGACCTGCTGCTGGTGGAGCGCGGGCTGGCACAATCGCGGGAGAAGGCGCGCGCTTTGATTCTCGCGGGCCAAGTGCTGGTGCAAGGGCAGAAGGCGGATAAGGCCGGTCATAGTGTTTCGATCGACAGCAAGATCGAAGTGCTGGAATCGCCCCGGTATGTGGGGCGTGGCGGACTGAAGCTGGAGGCTGCGTTGGATCATTTCCGGATTGAACCTGGCGGCAAAGTTTGTCTAGACATCGGCTCGTCCACCGGCGGATTCACGGACTGCCTGCTGCAGCGCGGGGCGGCGCGAGTCTACGCGATCGATGTGGGAACCGGGCAACTGGATTGGAAATTACGGAACGATCCGCGAGTTATCGCGCGGGAGCAGGTGAATGCGCGCTTTCTTGGCCGTGAGCAGATTCCAGAGCCTATCGATCTCGCTGTTTGCGATGTGAGCTTCATCTCCATCACAATGATCTTACCCGTGTTGCCGAACCTGCTTACAGAGAGCGCGGAAATGGTTATTCTAGTAAAGCCCCAGTTCGAGCTGGAACGGCATCAGGTGGGCAAAGGAGGGATTATTCGCGACCCCGAATTGCACCAGCAGGCTTGCCGGCGCGTGGAAGAAGCGGTTGAGCGGCTGGGCTACCGGTCCGAAATAATCCCATCGCCGATTCTTGGCGCGGAAGGCAACCAGGAGTTTCTCTTGCATGCCAGACATTAGGGTGGTCGGCATCATGGCCAAGCCGGGGATTCCGCACGCCTCGGCGATTGTGCCGGAGTTGATTCAATGGCTGGAATCCCGCGGAGTGCAATCGCGCCTGGATGAAGAAACGGCACTTTACCTGGGCCGCGAGGACGGACTGCCGCGCGCGGAAATTCCCGATGGCGCGCAACTGGTGATCGTTCTGGGCGGCGACGGCACGCTGCTTTCCGCGGCGCGCGCCGTGGCCGGCCGCGTGATTCCGCTGTTTCCCGTAAACCTGGGCGGCTTGGGATTTCTCACCGCCATCACGCTGGATCAACTTTATCCGGAGTTGGAGCGAGCGCTTCAGAACGAACAACGAATCGTGCCGCGGCGCATGTTGCACGGAGAGCTGGTGCGCCAGTCGGAAACGATAAAAGCCTACGAGGCGCTCAACGACGTGGTGATCTCCAAGACACAAATCGCGCGTATGATCGATTTGGAAACTCACGTCGATTCGCAGTACGTCAGCACCTTCAAAGCCGATGGACTGATCGTCGCGACGCCCACAGGTTCGACGGCGTATTCATTGTCGGCCGGCGGACCCATCGTTTATCCCTCCGTGGCGGCCATCTGCATCACTCCGGTGTGTCCCCATATGCTGACCAACCGGCCGGTGCTGGTTCCGGACACGAGCGTTATCGAAGTCATTTGTCTGGCAGGGGACAGCGAAGCGTTTCTGACGGTGGACGGGCAAGTGGGCGAGCCGTTGATGAACGGCGATCGCCTGATTTGCCGCAGCTCGCCGCACAGCGTCCACCTGATCCGTCCGCCCAAAATGTTTTTCTTCGATGTCTTGCGGCAAAAACTAAAATGGGGCGAACGATGAGGCGGTTGTCTCTTACAGCGTGGATCTTCATTGCGATGGTGCTGGGCGTGGCGGTTGGCGCCATATTTCCGGAGGTTGGCAAAGCGGACTGGATGGCGGCGCTATCCAACGTCTTCCTGCGTCTGATTAAGTCCATCATCGCGCCGCTGATTTTTGCAACGCTGGTGTACGGGATCGCGGGCACGGGCAGCGTGAAGACCATGGGGCGCATAGGTCTGAAGGCGATCGTTTATTTCGAAGTATTGACTACCATCGCGCTGTTCCTGGGCTTGGGCGCGGTGAATCTGATTCGTCCGGGCGAAGGGATGACGCTGGAACGAGCTCCAACCGAGACCGGATTGGTGAAAACAACCCCCACTCTCTCCGGCACGCTGGAACACACTTTCCCCGCCAGCGTGATCGACGCCATGGCGCGCGGCGACGTATTGCAGATCGTGGTGTTTGCGTTTCTGTTCGGCGCGGCGTGCGCGGCTATTGGCGCCAAGTCGGCCGCGGTCGTCGAAGTTTGCAAGTCGCTTTCCGAAGTGATGTTTCGATACACGAAGTACGTGATGTATCTGGCGCCGATCGGCGTTGGCGCGGCCATGGCGCATACCATCGGCAGCAAAGGAATCGGCGTATTGCTGGGCTTGGGCAAACTGATTTTGACGCTCTACGGGGCGTTGTTCATTTTCATCTTTGTGGTGTTAGGCGCAGTCGCTCTCATCGCGCGAGTGCCGCTCAAGCCTTTTTTTCGGGCGGCGCGGGAGCCATTCATAATCGCCTTCTCCACGGCGTCGAGCGAAGCGGCGCTGCCCTTGGCGCTCGAAAATTTGGAATTGATGGGAGTGCCGAAGCACATCGTGGCTTTCGTGCTTCCGACCGGATATAGCTTCAATCTGGACGGCAGCACGCTTTATCTTTCGCTGGCTTCGGTTTTTGTCGCGCAGGCCGCCGGAGTACACATGCCGTTAAGCCAGCAGTTGCTCATGATGCTTACGCTGATGCTGACCAGCAAGGGCGTTGCGGCGGTGCCTCGCGCGTCGCTCGTGATTCTGGCGGGAACGCTGGCAAGCTTTGGTCTGCCGATTTCCGGGGTGGCACTGATTCTGGGAGCGGATGCGCTGATGGACATGGCGCGGACGTCGGTCAACCTGCTGGGCAATTGCATGGCGACGGTGGTGGTGGCGCGGTGGGAGGGCGTGAAGTTCGATCAGGATGCGCCGACGTTGGTGGAAGCGGAAAGCTAGCAAACGCTCCCCGAAAAACATGGCGCGGACACACGTCGCGGCCTCGAGATTCGTATCGAGGCTTTTTTCCGGAGCATCGAGACGAGTCTCGATGCGGCAGCCTGAAGGCCGCGCCACGTCAGTCCTGGCGCAAGGCTACCAGTGGATCTACTCTGGCTGCGCGCGTGCGGGCACGTAACATGCAAGTAAACTTATTCCCGCCGCTCGCGCTCACGCCGACCAGCAAACTTCCGAGCAGCCGCGACGCGAGCTACGCCAATACCGACTGGGATAATCCGGCCTTCAGGTACCACGGCTTGGCGCTTTTGATGGCGGCGTTTACGGAATTGATATTCTTCACGCCTTCGGTGGATAGCCAATCCTCCAGCGCCTGGACGCCTTGCTTTCCGTAGATCGGAACGCCATCGGCCCACGTGGCGCGTCCGCAAAGGACCCCGGAATAGTCGGTGCCGGACTCGGCCGCCATGCTCAAGTTCTCGATGAAGACGGGATTGCTTACGCCCGCGCTCAGATAAATAAATGGCTTCTTGGCCACGCTGGCTGCGTTCCGAAAGTGATCCAGCGCCTCCTGGCGGTTATAAGCTTTCTGACCTTTGTAGGCCGTGCTGCCCTCGACGTAAACCGCGTTAATGGGAACTTCAACCTTCAGAACATCCACGCCGTATTGTGGTTTGGAAAATTCTTCCATTGCGGCCGTGACCAGCTTGGGTTTCTGCCTGGCGAACTCCAAACCCTTTTCGTCGCCGCCTTTGGGGTCGTAGGTGACGAACTCCAGGAAAAACGGGACGTCGTTAGCTTGGCATTCCGCGCCGATCCTTTCAATAAACGCATGCTTGATGTCGTTCACTTGAGCATCGTCGACGGAGGAGTAGTACAGCAAAATCTTGACTGCATTGGCGCCCCAATCCAGAATGCGTTTGGCGGAGACGTGCGGAAGAAGATCGGGCAGACGGCCTTGCTTGGTGTTGTCGTAGCCGCTTTCTTCGTAAGCCAGCAAGAGTCCCGCGTTGGATGCGCGCGCCTTGGCCGCTGGAAGCCCGAACTCCGGGTCGAGCAAAATCGCGCTGGCATGTGGCGTGAGAGCTTTGGCGACGGTGACTTTAAACTCCTCCATCATGGCGGGGGTCACCTGTTCCATGGGAACACCCTTGGCGCTCGCGATGGATTTCTGCAAGCTTCCGCGCTGGTCCATGGCGGCCGCGGCGATAACGCCGTTCTTGTTCGAGAGCGCCTTCATGTGGCGGATTTTGCCTGGGGAAAAACTCATTCGGTCTCCTGTCTAAATCGATTGTCGCGCATCAGGGCAGCCCTCGGCACAGAACCGCGACCGTTGGCAACAGGCGTCCTCCCGTCACCTTCTCCGCTGACAAGTTGGGATTGACCGCAGCCCCTCGCCAAGGGAGCGCTCGATTTTCACCTGGATCGCTCCGTTGAAGACGCGGTGCAAATTATTGATTGCACGAAAGCGGCCCGCCGCGTCTTCATCACCTTTGGTGGGCCGCAGGCCAATGGGCACTCCCTTACGGTCGCGGTTCCATAGGCGCGGGCAGCCTTCGGAAATAAACCTGGGCCCGCGCTACGTCTCTAAGAATTTGCGCCTTGAGCGCCACTGCATCGTCGAACTTGCGCTCGTCGCGAACAAAGCGCAAAAATTCGACCGCGATCTCCGGCGGCGAGTCCCCCTGGAGCGGTGCTAACAAGTAGGTCTCGATGGTCAGCCGATGGCCATTGAAGGTCGGCCGATATCCAACATTCGTGATGGAGGGCCATTGGCGCGATCGCGCTTTATCGTGCGTCCGCGTCACATAAACGCCGGTCTTCGGCAGCACCTCGGCTTGTGTATCCAGATTTAGGGTAGGCACCGTTTGCTTGGAACCAACTCCTTCTCCCGGCACCACCACGCCCTCTAGCGTGTATGGCCGCCCGAGCATGCGGCAGGCGCGCGCGACATCGCCGGTTACGATCAATGCTCTGATTTCGCTGCTGGAGATAATCCGGTTGCGCCAGGAGATGGTAGCAGTAATCTCCACGTCGAAACCATATTTCCGTCCCAGCCTGGCCAGCGTGGCCGCGTTCCCGGCGGCCCGATTTCCAAAGCGAAAATTGTCGCCAATCAACACCGCTCGCGCTTGAAGTTTGCCCGCCAGAATCCCGCTCACGAACTCTTCGGGCGTCAGCTTGGCGATCGCCGCCGTGAAGGGCAGAATCAGGATCTCGTCGATGCCTAGCTCCTGGATCAGCCGGGCGCGCTGCTCTGGCGTCGTCAGCAGACGCGGCGCGCGCGCTGGAGCCACCAGCTTGGTCGGATGCGGGTCGAAAGTCAGGACGGCCGATTTCCAGCCACGCTCGCGCGCAATGCTGACGATTCGGCGCAAGATTTCCCGATGCCCGTTGTGGACGCCGTCGAAATTACCGATGGTTATGGCGCACGGCCCGAAGCCGCCGGGCGTTTCGTCGAGGCCGCGGTGGATCACTTTGAAACCCCGACGGTAAGCTCTAGCCCGTCGTAGGCCAATCGCACGTGCGGCGGCAAATCGGCTTCGGTTCGCGCGTGCGGCAGATCGTGACAGATGTGCGTAAAGAAGGCTCGCCGCGGCGCTAGTTTTTCCACGGATCGCAAGGAGCGTTCCACGGTGGAATGCGTAGGATGGGGCCGATGCCGCAATGCGTCGAGGAACAGCACCTCCAGATCGCGTAGCTGTTCCATCGACTCGTCGGGGATATCGCTGTGATCGGTTAGATAAGCCGCCGAGCCAAAGCGGAAACCATAAACAATACCCTTGCCGTGCCACAAGCGGATGGGCGTGAATTCCAATCCGAAAAAGTCGATGGGCGCGCGGTCAAAGACGTTGGTTACCAGGCGGGGGACGGAGGATTCCGAAAAACGGCTATCGAAGATGTAGCGAAAAGCGTGCCGGATATTTTCGATCGTATCCGCCGATCCATAGATGGGAATGACGCCGCCTTGCTTGAAGTTGAAAGGCCGCACATCGTCGAGGCCCATGACGTGGTCGGCGTGCGAGTGCGTGAAGAAAATACCGTCTACTCTTTCGATCCGCGCGCGCAGGACCTGCTGCCGGAAATCCGGGGTAGTGTCGATGATGACGCCGCGATCCGCGTATTTGATGTAAATCGAGGGCCGAAGCCGCTTGTCGCGCGGATCGCCGGAACTGCACACCGCGCAATGACAGCCGATGGTGGGAACCCCGACGCTGGTGCCGGAACCCAGCACCGTGATGCTCAGGGATTCAACGGCCATTTAGTGTCCCGCCCCTCGTAAGTTTTTGGGGGGCCGGCAATCCTGCCCACAGCCCGATTTCAGACGGCTAGACGCGCTGGAAAGAGGGTCTGTAGCCTGGATAGACTGCCCCACGTAGCGTGAGTCAACAATTAGCCGGGACAGCACACTATTCGCTAGCCTGCCCTTCGGCCGGAGGGGTGCCGGAATCGGCGCTCGTGGGAGTGCCGGCATCGGCATTCGCGGCAGGGGATTCGGCGGCTTTCTTGTGGTGTTGCTCCATGACCTGGACGAAACGAAAGCGCAGTTCGGTCAAGGCATTGTCGAGCAAACGCTGTTCTTCCTGCGTGCAGTTGCCGCGAGTCTTCTCCTGGAGCATCGCCAGCAAGTCGACATTGTGGCGCGCGATTCGAAAATCGGGTTCGGGCCGATCCTCCGCATCTCCGAAATGAAGCCAGCCGAGATGAAACTCGGTTTGGGTCTTTAGCGAGACGACGAGGAACTCGAAAGTGGCTGGTGGAAGGGGAATTTGCTGGTCGCTCATTGCATCCACTATTTTAGCTTGTGCCGATTTGTCGATTGTGGGGGCGATCTATCCGCAACGGAGTACTGCGCTTCCGGAGTTCGCGTGAAAAATGACCCTGCCGGCTTATTGCCCCGTTGTTTTCCAGGTGCCATCGTCTACCGCTGAACCGTCGGCTACGGCTTTCGTATGATAGTCGCCTGCCAAGGTGGTTCCGTTTAGCTCGCCTGTTATGGTTGACTCCAGAACTGTGCCTTGCAAATCGAATTGGTAGCTGGCCTTTAACTTCGAGCCTTCGACCTTAAGCGACGTGACTTTTGTCTTCACCGTTTCGCCGCCGAAAGTGAAGGTGATGTCCGCTTTCCAGTCGTCGCCGGCCTGGGTTAGGGTGATGGTGAAGTCGCCGTTGCCTTGTCCCGACCAGGTTCCTTTATATGTTCCGGCTAGTCCCGCGGCGAAAAGGGTGATGGCCGCGATGAGGGCGAACAGGACGATGGAGAGGCGCATGTGGACATCATAGCGCCTTGACGGCGTCTTCTACTTGCTTAGCCTGTGCGAGGTAATCGTCACCCTTCAGGTGAAGAGGCGCGCCGAACGCGATTCGGACTTTGCCCATGCGGGCCATTCTCCAGGTCGGATGCAGGACACGATTGAGTCCTTCAATGCGGAGTGGGATCACGGGGATAGCCAGTCTCGATGCGATCATTCCCACGCCGGGTTGAAACGGAGCGATCTCACCATCGCGCGTCATCTTGCCTTCGGGAAAGATTAGAACACACCATTTTTCGTTGGACATCTCGCCCATGTAGCGAAGCGTCTCGAGCGCGCCCGGCTCGCGTTGAGGGATGGGAAAGGCGTTGAAGAGCCAGGATGACAGGTAGTAGTTCAAGCTGTTGCTGAAACTTCGCCCGTGGAAATGCATCTCGAAAAATTCTTTTCGCATTGCGGGAGCCACTCGGGAGCGCCAACGTGGAGACAGCGCGGCCAGAATGGCGGGCGCGTCCATGTAGCTCTGGTGGTTGGATGCAAAGATCACCGGAGGCTCGATGTTCTGGAGGTTTTCCAAACCTTCGCTTCGGATGTGGGCGAAGATGCGCATTAAGGGGAGTATAAATATTGATTGGAGAATGCACCGGCTCGCGCGCGCGAGTGCGCTTCTATTCCACCTGGGAAAATCGGCTGGCGACGGCGGATTGGGCACGCCGGTGATTTCCGATTCATCTTGACCCAATGCGACCATCCGCTCGACGCGCTCCAGCGAGGTCAGGGATTCGAGCGGGACATTAATATCGAATTTGTTTTGCTTGGCCGGCGGCGGAGTGCCTTTCGCGATCTCGTGACGTTTGAGTTTTCCGGTTCCTTCGGTGCGCGGAAATTCGGCGTATGGCCAGATTGAGACGCTGCGAATCCGCTGGTAGTCGGCAAGCTGCGCGTTGGCTTCGCGGACGATGTCCCCAGGATCGATGCCCGGATTCAGAATCAGCACGGCTTGTACGCGGTCGGTTCCGATCATCGCCGAATCACGGACGCCGGGAAGACGATTGAGCACGCCTTCAACATCTTCCGGAAATACGTTGAGTCCTTCGGGCGTCACGATCATTTCTTTCTTGCGGCCGAGAATTGCCAGCTCACCGTTTTCCTGGAACACTCCGATGTCGCCGGTGTGGAACCATCCGTCCTCGAAGGCTTTGGCTGTTTCTTCCGGACGTTGATAATAGCCGGTCGTAACGTTCGGACCGCGCACCAGGATTTCGCCGTCGTCCGCGATCTTCACTTCGACGCCGCCGATGGGTTTGCCGACCGTCCCTTTGCGCGCGTGGAACGGGTGGTTCAGCGTAACGATGGGAGCGGTTTCGGTGAGTCCATAGCCCTGGATTACCAGGAAACCCAGTTCCGAAAAGAACGATTCGAGGTTGGGGGGCAGCGGCGCCGCGCCAACAATGAAGCTCCAAAACTTCCAACCGAACAGGCGGTGTACTTTACGGTATCGCCACCAGCGGCGCATCCAGTGCATGCTGCCCGGCTGTATGTTTTTTAGGTCCGGGAACATTTGGAGCAAATACTCCCGCAGAATCTCGAGAATTTGCGGCACCGAAACCAGCACCGAGATCCGGCGCGTGCGGATCTGGCGCAGAATTTCCCTGGGGTTGAATCCGCGCATGAAGACGACGACGCCCGGCAGCATGGGCGGGATAAACGCCGCCATGGCTTGTCCGAACATGTGGCTGAGCGGCAAAAGATTTAGAAATCGGATGGGGGAAAATGGTCCGGCGTATTTTCGATATTTGCGAACCTCGCCTTCCACTGGAACGATGTTGGCGAGAATGTTGCGGTGCGTGATTACGACGCCTTTAGGCTCGGCCGTGGCGCCGGACGTGAAGATGATCTCCGCCACTTGATCCTTCTCAATAGATGGGGACGTGAGAGTGCCCGGCGGATCGTCATTGAGGCTCGTAAATTTCCAGACTTTGGGAGAATCCGGGAGCGCGGTTTCGTCTCCGGTGACGATTGCTTGAGCATTGACGATCTTGTCGATGCGGTCGACGAATTCGGATGAGGAGCGGTAGTCGATGGGAACGGCGATGACGCCTTCGAGCAGGCAGCCCCACCAGGCGATGATCCACTCGGGGCGATTCTCGCCATAAAAAATGACCTTCTCGTCCTTGCCGATGCCGGCGTCGCGTAGTCGAGCGGCAAAGCTTCGCGCTTTGGCGGCTACTTCGTTATAGCGATAGACGCGGCTGCGGAAGCCGTCGTCGTAGATCAGGAATTCGTTGGGCAGCTCCGCGAAGTCCTGGAAGAAGTCGAGCAGGGTTTCGCGGGGCATCCTTTACATTATCGAGTGGAACGGGAATTGATACCTTGAGGAATCATGAAATCCTCCAAACGAGCAGTGGTAAGCCGCAAGCAGGTTCGGAGCGCGATGAAGTGGATATTTCCAAATGCCATGGTGTTCCCGCATGAGCTTCGGGACGCAATTCCCGGATCCGATTTGCCGGGCTGCGGCCGGGCTCTGATCCTTGCTTCCGTTGACGGGAGTTGCCGGCCCACTTCAGACGGCGGGCGGGTTCGGCTGAACTTTGAGGTGAAGGAGAGCGGCAAGCTGACTGGAACGTTCCAGGTGTATGCCGATATGGAGGCGGAGGCGGCACGGGCGCTTTCAGCGACGCTGTTGGGATTGGTTGCACAGTTGGAGAAGTCGGCGTGAGTCACACTCCCTCACGGTCGCGGTTCTGCACGGTAGATGTCGTGGAGGCGCAGGAGGCCCACGCACTGGGCGGTGACGGGATCGACTACCGGTAGGACGGCGATTTGCGAGGGACGGTCTTCCATTAGGCGCAGCGCATCCAGCAGGCGCGCTTCCGGGTCTATGGTTGTGGGACTCGCCGTCATGACGTCGGCGGCGCGCAGTTCGCGAATGTCGTCGTGAGTCTGCAAAGCGCGGCGGAGATCGCCGTCGGTGATCAATCCCATTAGCTTGTCGTTCGCTCCAACCACGCAGGCGGCGCCGAGCGGGCGATGCGTCATGGCGATAACCACTTGCTTCAACGAATCGCCGGGCTTCGCCCAGGCCACTTGGTCTGGGCCGTGAAGAACTTCGCGAACGGTCAGGCGCACGCTGCGGCCTAAGTGGCCGCCGGGATGAAAACGTCCGAAATCTTCCACGCCGAAATTTCGAGAGCGCATTAGGGCGATCGCCAGCGCGTGGCCGAGCGACAGGGCCACTATCGCGCTGGCAGTGGGAGCTACATTTTCCGGATCGGCCTCACGCTCCACCGATGCATCCAGCACGACATCCATTTCGGACGCCAAGGGTGACGCGATATTGCCGAGGATTCCGATTGAACTTGAAGGAAGATCGCGCAGGAACGGAAGCATCGCGAGCAACTCTGACGTGCTGCCGCTCTTGGAGATCATAAGTGTGGGGTCGCCCGGGGCATAGATTCCGAGATCGCCGTGAGACGCTTCGGCGGCGTGCAGGAAAACGGCTGGGGTGCCAGTGCTGCAGAGTGTCGCAACAATTTTTCTGGCGATGTGGCCCGATTTGCCGAGCCCGGTTACGACGAGCTTGCCTGGATGGGAAGCGATTAAGTCGACGGCGCTGGAAAGGTTTCCGTCGAGCCTATGGGCGGCGCGGGTGATGGCTTCGGACTCGATCAGCATGGCCCGCCGGGCGGCTTCCAGGTGTTGCTTTCCTTGCATAGGGGGACGAAACCATCATCGCATTCCTAAAGAAATATCTAAGACGCGACGATAAAGCAGAAGGAGTCGAAAATGTCAACTGCACTTACGACCGTTTCGTTGCCGCAGGTTTATTGCCGTACGTGTCACTTGTCCACGCGGTCGGACGTGACGCGCTGCCTGCACTGCAATCAGTATCTGGTTGCTCCGCTCTCGGCGTCGCGGCGAGTGGAGCGACGGCCGAAACATACCACGTTGCGTGGCAGGCGCTAGATAACACCCGTAGTTGCCCTGTCGGTGATCGTACTACGGGAGTACCGGGAGCGGCGATCCACGCGATCGCCGGGCTGATCCACGGAAACAATCGCATGGTAGGGCCTGCGCTAGCGGTCGAAGCCAATCCCAACGTAACTCCGTAGCCAAAAAGCAAATTCCCAGGATCACGTCATTTCGCAATGAGAAACCTGGCGACGAAGCTCACGTCAACGGATCGTGCCCATAGTCACGTATAGCGGAGAATTGGTAATCCTATACTGGGTTCGTTTAATGTAAGAGGAGGTCCTCGTGTTACGCACCACGAAACGATTCCCTCGTTCAACAATTACATTTGCTCTTCTCACTGAGACCGCTGTACTCTAAACGTGTTCAAGCATGCAAAACAATTCTGTCGGGGAAGCGTTGGACTCATTTCAAATCGAACTGCCGTCGTGGGGGTTTGCGAATACCGGTACGCGCTTCGGAAAATTTCTGCAGCTTGCCGCCGCCACCACGACGGAGGAAAAACTGAGCGATGCCGGAGAGGTTCATCGCTTGACCGGCGTTTGCCCGACCGTCGCATTACACGTGTTGTGGGACTTTCCCGATGGGCTGAGAAGCGTTGAAGAAACCAGCCGTCTCGCGAAGAAGTGCGGCGTGCGGCCGGGATCGATCAATCCCAACGTTTTTCAGGATCAGATTTATAAGCACGGTTCGCTGGGGAATCCGGATTCAGAAATCCGGCGGACAGCGTTGAATCACATTGTCGAGAGCATTTCGATTGCGCGGCAATTGGGCAGCCGCGATGTTTCGCTGTGGTTCGCGGACGGATCGAATTATCCGGGCACGGCGAACATCCGGCATCGGCGCGCATGGTTCGAAGAGGCGTTGCAAGAGGCGCATTCTCATGTCGCGCTCAATCAGCGGCTGTTGGTGGAATACAAACCATTCGAGCCGGCTTTCTATCACACCGATATCGCCGACTGGGGCATGGCGCTCTTGCTCGCTAAGTCCGCCGGTCCGCGCGCCAAGGTCCTGGTGGACACCGGCCATCACTATCAAGCGCAGAACATCGAGCAGATTGTCGCCTGGCTACTCACGGACGGAATGTTGGGAGGTTTTCACTTTAACGACCGGCGCTATGCCGACGACGATCTGACGCTCGGCTCCATCGATCCTTATCAGGTGTTCCGAATCTTCCACGAGATCGCCATGTACGAATGGGAAACGGGAAAGCGCGCCGGCATCGCTTATATGGTGGACCAGAGCCACAATCTGAAGGGCAAAATGGAGGCCATGATCCAGACCGTCACCACGGCGCAAGAACTGTACGCAAAGGCGGCGCTGGTGGATCACGGAAGCTTGGCGCGGCATCAAAAGAATTCCTCGCTGGTGGACGCCGAGAATTGTCTGAAGGACGCTTTTTCGACGGATGTCCGGCCGGCGATCCAGGAGTGGCGCCAATCGCACGGGCTTCCGGCTGACCCACTGGCGGCTTTTCGCGAGAGTGGATATCTGGAGCGCATCACGGCGGAACGGGCGGAGAGGAATCGCTCGACGGCGTCGAGTTACGCATAATTGTGGGGCAGGTTGGTAACCCGCCGCCGATTGGCAATCGGCCCCTGAGTAATTCCGGATACAACACCAGGCGGATTGCCAATCCGCGGCAGGATGCCATCCTGCCCCACATAAGAGTGTCCAACTCCGGTGGGACAGGTCTCCCCAGGCTGTCGGGATATACTGGGCGCTGATGAAACTGGCTAAGTTTTGGACGCGGCAGGCGGGGGAGGCGAGGGACGCGAACGGCAAATTGATTCGCGTGGTGGCGCGCGGGTGGTCGAATGAGAGCTTGGAGGCGGCAGCCGAAGTGGCGCGCGAGAATGCGCATGGTGTGGCGCAGAGGCTCGCATCCGATCCGGGCGGACGCAAACAATACGGCTATGGCGACCGTCCGTTGCCGGAACCGGTTGTCCGTGAATTTCGCGATACCACCGCGACGCCCAATGCTGTGATCACGCGGAACGCATATGGGTCGCTGGTGATGAACGCGCGGGACCTGATGTTCGTCGATATCGATCGTCAGAACGTACAGCACGTCGGGGCAATTGCGCAGAATCTGATGTCGAGCGTTTTTTCGCTCTTTAGTAAGCCGGCCGGGCAAGCAGCGCCGGCGCCGCAAGCGGGCGATGCGGTGGTGGATGGCATTCAAAAGGTCGCGGCGCGCAATGGTCTCGCGGTCCGCGTGTACAAGACCGCGGCCGGATACCGCGCGATGGTGGTGAACGCGGGCTTCGACGCGGGAAGCGCCAGGAGCGAGGAGGTTCTGAAAGAGTTCGAGGCCGATCCGCTTTATGTCCGGCTGTGCAAAATGCAGCAATCGTTTCGCGCCAGACTGACGCCGAAGCCATGGCGCTGCGATTTGGGCACGCCTCCCGTGACCTTTCCGTTTGAGACCGCCGATGCTGAGGCGCGGTTTCAGCAGTGGGTGCGGCAGTACACGGCGAAGATTGCCGGGTATGCTACGTGCAAGCTTCTGGCTAGTTTCGGTGAGAGTCACGAGGCCTTCGCGCAATTGATCGAGTATCACGATCAGGAGACAAAGGCTGGCAGTGGTTTGCCGTTGGCGTAAGAGCGATGCGACGTTGGAAAAGGCTTCTGCTTCCCGCGATTCTGGCTCTGATGTTAGGGGCCTGTATCGTTGGGTCCTACCTGTTTCGCGGCGCGGATTCCCCCGCCAAGAAATCCGATTCAGCCGTCCAAGTTTCAAAGATTGACGAGAAGCCGTTGCAGACGGCGCGCCAGTTGGCGGCAGTTGCCGACACAGCGGAGGAGCAAGCGCTCGCGCACGAGGCGCTGAGGCTAGCCGATCATGAGCTGGATCAGGCGTTCGCGAGTGCGCTACGGCAGGCGTCGGCGGCCGCGCCTCCGGCCAAGGGCCCCTTCAAAGAACTCGCGGATCGCGTCACAAAGGGCAAGGCGCGGATCGCGGTGGACCAGGCACTCATAGAAAAATTGAATAAGGACGCGGCCGCGGGTGACGAATTGGAATTGGCCAAGGCACAGCTTGCGCTCGATCAGGATGAATTGAGCGATGCGCAGGAAGACCTGGCCAAGCTAGGTGGCGATCAACATTCAAAGCTGGAACGGCTGCTTCAAGAACATGAGGCCGCGCAACACCAAACGGCGCAACCGTCGAAATCGAGTGCGGCGCGTACGCAGACGATGGCCGAACAACTGCTGGCATGGCTTTCATTGCAAGAGCGCGCCCGGCAAGTCGAATCGGCATGGAAGCAAAGCGTAAACAAGGCGGCGGCGTTGGAGGGGCAACACCAGGCGCTGGAGAATCTGATCGCCGGCAAACCGGTGTCTGCCGGACAATCCGCGGATGGCGGGGAGGCGGCGGCGATGTTGGCGGGCTTGCGCCAGCTTTCCGATCAGACCAAGACGCTCACTGAGTTTGACAAGCGCATTCAAGACAACCAGCAACTGAGCGATGTCTACAAACGGTGGAACGCGCTGCTGGAAATAAGAAAGCGCGCCGTTTTGCACTTGCTGCTTATTTCGTCCGCCGTTGTACTCGCGATTCTGCTGGTGGTGGTCATCATCGATCTGGGGATTCGGCATGCTTTTGACCGGCATCCCGACCGGAGACGCCGGCATCACTTGCGCGTGGTGGCTACTCTTTCGGTCCAATTCGTGGGTGCGCTGTGTATCTTGCTCGCGATCTTCGGACCGCCCAATCAAGTGTCGACGTTGATTGGGTTGGCAACCGCGGGACTAACGGTGGCGCTGAAAGATTTTATCCTGGCGTTCATCGGCTGGTTCGCGCTGATGGGAAAGAACGGCATTCGAGTGGGCGACTGGGTGGAGATTGAAGGGGTCGGCGGAGAAGTGGTTGAGATCGGTGTTTTGAAAACGGTGCTGCTGGAGATGGGAAATTGGACGAACACCGGTCATCCTACCGGACGGCGCGTGACGTTCATGAACAAGTACGCGATCGAGAATCATTACTTCAATTTTTCGACCGCGGGTGCCTGGCTTTGGGATGAGCTGCAGATGACTCTGCCGCTGGTGGGCGATCCCTATCGGATGGCCATTGAAATCCGCGAACGGGTGGAGCGAGAGACGGCCGACGATGCGCTTGCCGCGGAACACGATTGGGAACGAGTGACGCACCAATACGGCACTCAGGTGTTTTCGGCGAAGCCGGTGGTGGACCTGCGGCCGTCAATCAATGGGCTGGAAGTGATCGTGCGGTACATTACGCGGGCCCCGCAGAGGTACGAAGTGAAATCGCGATTGTTTGAAGCGATAGTGGCGTTAGTGCATAAGCCGGTTGTTCAGGAAGGGCCGAAGTCTTAGGGGGAAACAATGCGGTGACAGCCACCCAGTGGCCGATTGATGCGATTTGGACGGTGATTGAGGTGGCTGTCACCACTGTCACCTCATTGTTTCGATTAGCGTGATTGCTTGGGCAGTGCCGTTATGGAAGTTGGGTTTGCGGCGGGGGGATCCGGTCTTGAGTTGATGGATTGCCGCCGCCGCGGCTTCCGCTGGACCGTCGATTACAACTACACCGGCACGTCTTGCGCGGAGCCATTGGCGATCGTACAAGCGAGGCCACGGGCGGGCGATCAAAGGCACATTACAGGCGAGGCATTCATGGATGGTGTTGTAACCTGCGCCGCCGATTACAACGTCAGTCGCCGGGTATAGATCGATTGCCGGCCAGTACTTGATCCAGCATTCGCTCGGGCAATTAGGTGGGCAGGTTGGGGCGACACATCGAACGGCCGCCTCTGGATGGCGGGCCAGCAACTCTGAAATGACCGCGTCGAACCATAACAATTCCTGAGTGGCGGACACCAGAATGCATCGTTGATTGTCTTCGATGTTTAGCAGTTTGCGGGCGGGGGCCGGCGATGGCAATTCATCGGCGTTCCGGATTAGCCACGGGTCGGTGACTACTGCGTTTGGAAGTTTTGCGAACGCATGGCCCTCGGATTTGCCGGGAATCAGGATGAGGTCGTACGAGGATTTTACGAAGTCGAGAAGATTGGCCTCGGCTACGTAACGCGGATTCATATCGCGATGTACCAGGACCTTGGTTGCCGCCAAGGAAGCAAGCACGCCGGCCAGTTCGCCGCCCAGGCCTCTCGGAAAAGTGTCGACGACCAGGCACGCGGGCGCGGCCAATTCAATCGCCTTGAGAGCTTGTTCGCGCGCAATCCGAATCGGGAGTTGAGGATCCAGGATTACGAGATCAAGCTGTGGAAAGGCCCCATGAACTTGGGCCGCGAATGGTGAATTAGTGAGGATGCGGGCGCTGGATCGTAAGGCCAGAGCTACCGCGCGCGTGAGGTGTCCCCAGCCACCGCCCAGGGCGTAAATAAGCCAATTTGGTGGATCAGCTTGCGGACATGTCTTCTTCAAATTGTTTGCGCGGACGGACAAGCGTTTCTCCGTCGGCTTCCGTGAAGTTGTCCCGAGCGCTTCCTAATGCGAATCCGGCCATGCTGACGCCGGTGTAGTCGTCATAGTCGTCGTAGCCGTATCGGTCGGTGCGCTGGCGAAAGGGGTCGCCCACCTGGCCGTTGTTGCAATCCGGGCATCCGATGGGCGAGGGTCGATCGCATTCGTGTGGAAACAAAAATCCGGTGCTGCGCGGGCATTTCCAGACAGCGGGAATCATTGTGCGCCTCCGGTTGCTCGAGCCCGGCGCGCCAGATTGAGAATGCGATAGGCGCCCAGGCACGTCATGGTGGTGGCCGGCACGATTTCCATTTCCGCTGTCACTAGCGATTTTACAGTGATCGCTTTCTCATCCACTCGCGTCTCACGAACAATGGCGGAGGGAGGAACGCGAATCTCCTCGTGCAAAGCATGGTGGGCAGGGCGCGCGTCCGCGTACACATCGCTGGGATAGCGAAATTTCAAGGCGAGCATATATCGGCGCCGGGTTTTCGTTTTCGACTTGCCGCGAGGATTCGTGAAGCTGCGTTTGCGCGTCAGCTCCGTAAGATTCTCGGACAGCACGGTTCCGTCCAGCAGTTCACCTTGAATGGAAAGATAGTCCTCTTCGAAAAACTGCTGTTTCCCATTCTTACGATCGGACCATGGCTCGTTGCTTAGCTGGCTAGGCTGCGGTTTCAACGCGAGTTTCACCGAAAAAGATGAACGAGGGTCAGCGTCCCGTTGCAGCACTTGGAACAATTCATTCAGCAAATCATAGCGGCTATGGTGGGTGTGCATGCCGCGGCCGTATACAAAGGAGTAAATGTACATAATGACGCCGGTCGCAAAAGCGAGGAACGCAAGAAATCCGAGGACGTTGATATGCAGGACGCTAGCCACGACGGCCAGCACCAGACCAGCGGCCATCGATACGCCGCTGAATTTGCGGAAGTTGCGGCGCTGGGTCTCGATCTGCCGCAGGAAATTACCGATTTGCTCGATATCGTTGAGGATTGAGCTCAGCGGACCTTCGGCTTGATACGTCCCGCCGCTCTGCAGCTTCCGTACGTCTATGGCCATGTGATTTAGTTTCGGTTATCTTATCAAAGCATGCAAGGTTCGCGGATTGCGTACGTTTCTTTCGATACTGTTCCGGCGCCAAAAGGCGCTGCTACGCACATCGAGGCCTTTGCCCGCACCCTTGGCGCAACGTTTAAGGGAGTGGAACTGGTGACGGTTGCCTCAGGTACGGAATCGACGGCGCGCATCGAACGATGGCCGGGCGTTTTTCATACCGAGCTTCCGGCATTGGGGACAACTCTGATCGACCGCGTGCTGTGCTTCCGGCAGTTTCTCGCACATTGGCTGGCGGGCCGGACATTTGAGTCGATACAGTTTCGCTCGATTTTCGAAGGGCTGCCGCTGTTGGATCTCGGTGGAGGAGGCAAGCTGGTCTTCGAAGTAAATGGACTTCCGTCAATTGAATTGAAGTACCGGTATCCAGGCATGGAAGACGACCGGGAATTGATGCGCAAGCTTTTGGCACAGGAACAGAGGTGCTTTGAGAAGTCGGATTTGATCGTGTCGCCCAGTAGTGTCACCGCGCACTATCTGATTTCGGCGAGAGGAGTGCCGGCGGAAAAAGTGCGAGTCATACCAAACGGCGTGGACACAGAATTGTTTCGGCCGCGCTTGCATGCGGGCGACGCACAAGGTTGGAAAATGATTTATTTCGGGACGCTGTCTTCCTGGCAAGGGGTTGAGCTTGGTGTCCGCGCTCTTGCCCAAATTCGATTACAGGTTGCCGCATCGCTCCTGATTGTTGGGACTGGGAGCGGCCGGGAGCGAGATGGGTTGATGCAGTTGGCTGCAAAGTTGGGCGTCGCCGCTCACGTTACCATGATTCCGGCGCTTCCACGGGCGGAGCTAGCAGAGCTTTTGGGCGCGGCTGATGTGATACTGGCGCCGTTGACGCTGAACGACCGGAATGTGGTGCAGGGTTGCTGCCCGCTGAAGATTCTGGAAGGCATGGCAGCGGGCGTTCCGGTGATCGCGTCCGATCTGCCGGTGGTTCGAGAGCTGGGATGCGATGGAGTGCATTTTCTTTTGGTGAAAGCCGGGTCGGTGGATCAGATTGCCCAAGCTGCGTTGCGGCTGGCGCGCGATCGGGTTCTGGCCGCTAGGATTGCGGAACAAGCGCGGGCGCAGGTGTTGGTGAACCACACTTGGGATCGCTCCGGCGAGTTGTTGATGGGGGCTTACGCCGAGGTTGGAATCAATCGCTCGAGTAGGGATTGAAGCTGGCGTCGCTCTACATCGGATCCATAATCGGCGACGACGCGTTCGCGCGCGGCCTGTCGAATCTGCGCGCGATATTCCGGTGGACGCGAGATCCATTGCAGCACAGCATGGGGCAAATGCTGGAGCTGCCAGCGCGGAAGTAAAATCCCGTTCTCTCCATTGACTATCGCTTCCGGGATGCCACCGGCGTCGCTTCCGATGCAACCGCAGCCGGCCGCCATCGCTTCCAGCAGCGCATTCGGCATTCCGTCCCAAAGCGAAGGTTGGAGATACACGTCGCAAAGCTGGAGATGCTGGTTGACTTCAGATGGCGTCGCCAATTGGCCAGTTACCAGGATGCGATGTTCTTCGAGGCTTCCGGCGCCCGTCCACTGCATCAGGCGAGGCATTTCCGACGGGCGCACTTCGCCGATTATCAGAAGACAGGCGGGCCGGGTCTCGCGAATAGTGCGAAGAGCTTCGAACAGAAAATGCTGCCCCTTTTTTTCGCGCAATTCGCCCGCGAATCCCAGTACGATCTCGGCGGCACGAATGCCAAGCCTCTCGCGCAATTCTGCGTTGGGGTGCGTGGGGAAAAAGATCTTGGAATCGACGGCATTCTTCAGCCAGACGACGTCTTGCCGGCCGCAGAGGGCAGTAACTTTTGCAGCTAGATCCCGGGTGACGGCGCTGACGCAAGTGGCGTTGTTAAGCGACCACAGCAAGCGCGAGAAATCGCCGGGCGGATACATGTCGCGATCCAGATCGTTTCCACGAACGCTAACGGTGGTGGGAATGTTCTTCAAACGGCCCAACCAGGTGGCGAGGAATCCGGCGGGCGCCAGGTAATGGCCCCAGATGGCTTGGTAACTGTGTTTGGTGTTGAGCCAGTCGAAGAGATTGAGCGTGTGCGGCATGGTGGTGTCCCATTCCCGATAGCGGCCCATGCGGTACACCGCTGGATTTCCTTCCTCGTGCGACACAACGCCTGGCTGCAGAGATCGCGTCCAGGTAATGACGTCCACGCCGCAGCCAATGTCCGCGAGAGCGCGCGAAATACGGCCGGAACTGGTGGCCACGCCGCCCAAATCCGGAGGATAACGTTCGGAAAGAAAAAGCAGCCGCTTGTTCACCGGATCCGGATCGTCTTACCGCTCTGAGCCGACTCACGCGCTGCTTCGAGAATTTCGGTGACGATCATGTTGTTCTCGAGCGACGATAGACCGGAAGGTTTCAGTTTTCCGCGAGCGACCGCGGTGAGATACGAAATTGAATCGCGTTCGTCGAGCGGCCGGTCTGCAAGTTTGCCGCGCATCTCTTCATCCGGCTGGCCGGGAAGCCGCACGCGCAAAGTGTTCCCTCCGGTGGCGATCGCGTAAGCTCGTTCACCATAAACTTCGAAATCTTTGCGATTGAAAGGCCAATTCCAGGAGGCCTGAATGATGCCCTGCGCTTTAGGATATTCGACGAGGATGGCCGCTTCGTCGTCGACGCGCGGATATATTTGCGGTTTGAAACGGTGAGTCATGGCGGTGACGGAGATCGGCCGTTGGTTGTCCAGCATCCAGGTCATGAGGTTCGCGCCGTAGCATCCGAAATCGAACAGAGCGCCCGCGCCGTTCTTGACGGGGTCGGTAAGCCAACTGAAAAACTCTGGAGGCACGCCAATTTCCTTGGGTCCCTGGTGGCCGTCCATGGCAACCATTTTCCGGATCTCGCCTCCCGCGCGCTGTTCCTTGATGAGCTCCCACATCGCCGCGTGGCTGCGGTACCAGGTGGTCTCGTAGTTGACAACCACGGCGATTTCCGCGCGGCCGGCGGCACGCTGGATGGCTCGCGCATGATCCAAGCTGACGGCCAATGGCTTTTCCATCATGACGGGGATGTGGCGGTTGGCGCACGCTTCGACGATAACCGGATGATCGTAGGTGCTGGTGAACGTGGCCACGGCTTCCGGTTTCACGGAGTCCAACATGGCGTTTAGGTCGGTGAAGAACAGCGCGCCGGCCAGCTTGTATTTTTCGGCGTACTTGTGCTGAATCGCGGCATCGGGCTCAAAGACGCCGGCGATTTGAACGTCAGAACGTTTCGTGGCGCCACGGAGAAATCCATCGACGTGGCTGTGGACCAGGCCGGCGATGGCGAGTCGAAGCGGTTTCGGATCGCCAGTGTTGTGCGTTTGCGCGAGGCACGCAAGCGGAAGTAAGACGGCCGGCAGCATTTTTCGCAACATGATCTCTTGCATCATATCGCGTGGAGCTAAGCGGCTTGCGATGTTATCCTGATCCGTTGGCACGCATATTTCCTTTCCAACCTTATCGCTATAGCGCGAAGGCCGGTCCGGCCGGGAATTTAGTTACCCAGCCGTACGACAAGATTTCTCCCGTCATGCAGGCGCGTTATCTTTCACTGAGTCCCTACAATCTTGTTCGCGTGATTCTGGGAGAGAAGTTTCCAACGGATTCCGATCGGGATAATGTGTACACGCGGGCGGCGGCTTGGCTCAATTCCTGGATTCAGAATGGGATTCTGGAGCGTGAGAATACGCCGAGCCTGTACGCATACTACCAGCGCTTCACGGCGCCGGACACTGGCGAGACGCGTGAGCGCAAAGGATTCATCGGACTCGGGGTTATCGAAGATTATTCGGCCGGCGTGGTGCATCGTCACGAGCAAACGCTAACTGGTCCCAAGAAAGATCGCACGGAATTGTTGCGGCACACGCGCGCGCATTTCGGGCAGATTTTCATGTTGTATCCAGATCCGGAACTGGCAATCGACAAACTGCTGGATACGGCCGCGGCGGGGACGCCGATCTTGCAGGTGACCGACGAGGACGGCGCATTTCATAGGGTATGGAAGATTTCCGGCGCGCCCACGGTCGAGCGGATTCAATCTTTGATGGCCGATAAAAAGCTGCTGATCGCGGATGGACATCATCGCTATGAGACTGCGCTGGCGTTTCGGAATGAGAATCCCGGAGTGGCGGATGCGGGCAAGGTGATGATGACGTTCGTCAACATGCATTCGCCGGGACTCGAAATATTGGCGACGCATCGTGTGTTGAAGGGCTTGGATGCGGAGGCTTCTCTCGCGAAAGTAATGGGCCGGCAGCTCAGTTCATTGGAAGAACTGCGGCAGGTGTTTCAGAATCCTGCGCCGGACAAAATCCGTATTGGAATTGCGCTGCGCGGTGGTGGGATTCATTTGTACAAACGCGACCGTGGCGTCGGCGAGTTGGACGTGAAGGTGCTGCACGAATATTTGCTGGGTGAGATGCTCGGCATCAGTGAAGAGGCGGTGCGCGAGCAGAAACACATCGAATATCTTCGCGGGCTGGATGCGGCTTACGCGAAGGTTCGCGATGGGGAGGCTGACGCAGCGTTTCTGCTGGAGCCGACTCCGATTGAACAAGTGTCGGAGGTAGCGTTTGGCGGTGGCGTGATGCCGCAAAAGTCGACAGATTTTTATCCGAAGCTCTTGAGCGGCGTGACGATTTACAAGATAGAAAAATAGCCCGCGGTAAACTGCCACCCGTTAGCGGATTTTTAGCTCGATGGCCCGGCCGGTTCTCACCGATTCCTTCGCGGCATCGATGATCTCAACCACATCCACATTGATATCCAGCGCAGTCATGCCCTCGATCGGTTTATTGTCACGGATCGCGCTAACCATGTACGCGATTGGATCGGACCGATCGATCGGAAGTTTTTCGATGGGCACTTCCTGCTCCTCGCGCTGGCCCTTTTTACGAAGAGTTACTTTTCCATTCTTCATGTAGACCTTGCCGTCAAGGCCGAACACTTCCAGATCCTGATAGCTGGAGGGAAGATCCCAACTACCCTCGAACAGCCCGACGCCATTGGGGTAGGACAGCATCAGGTCGGCATTGTCTTCGACCTTGGGGAATCGTTCCGGCCGCAGGTGATTTACTTGGGCGTACACTTTGGTGGGACGGCCCAGGTACCAGAGACTCCAGAGCGCGTTGTAGCAGCCGAAATCCATTAGGGAACCCGCGCCGTTTTGCATTGGATCGGTCAGCCAGGTGAAGAATGCTTTGTTGGTGACGCCTTCGGAACCAGGTCCGCCGTGGCCGACGACGCCGTGCAACCGCCAAACTTTTCCCAGTGCGCCCGAATCCGCTTGCGCTTTCGCGGTATAGTTGGCTGCCCACCAAGCCATCTGGTAATTGGTCAGCACCCTGATGTTGTACTTCTTCGCCAGTTGCTGGATCTCCACTGCCTCTTTGTGCGTGGACGCGAGAGGCTTCTCGTACATCACGTTGATTTTTCGCACCGCGCAGGCTTTCGCGATTTCGAGATGCCGGTTATTTTCGACAAACGTCCACACGATGTCGGGCTTCAATTCATCCAGCATCTTGTTGTAGTCGGCATACACGGGGACATCCGGCGCGACCTTCTTTGCCTCCGCGATCAGATCCGGATTAGGCTCGGAAATGCCCACGAGTTTCACTACATCGCTTTTCGCCATCCTGGGCAGGTGCCCCCAGGCGTGCCCGTGAACCAACCCGATTACCGCGATTTTATATTGCTGCGCGCTCAACGGCAGCGCGAGTACGATCAAGACCCACAAGAGTTTTTTCATGATTGCTGGGAGCATTTTATCACTAGCCTTGCTATCCTAAAGTTTTAGAGTTGTTCGCTCGAACTACTCTTTACCTCGAGAACATTTCAGCCGATGATTCGTATAGCTCCATTGCTACCAGTCTTGCTGTGCGCTTCCGGCCTCTTAGCGGACCACGATCCTGTCAAATCAAGCTCCGCGGATTCGCTGCTGGAGGCGGGGCATTACAAACGAGCCCGTACAGTTGTGGCTGTTCGCCTGCGCGCCAATCCGCACGACTCGTATGCGTTGTTTCTCGATTCCAAAATTAGACAGAGCTTCGGAGATTTGCTTGGGGCGATCGCATCCGCCGAGCGAGCGGTGGCTCTGGAACCGCGCAACGCGGATTTTCATGCTCAACTGGCCGAGGTGTACGCTTTCTCGGCGGACCAGTCCTCCTGGCTGCGAGGCGTGAATCTGGTTCATTTGATGAAGCGGGAAATAGCGGCGTCGCTCGCGATCGCACCGAGACATACCGACACGCTTTTGGTTTCCATGATGTTTTGCCTGCGCGCTCCGAAATTTGTGGGCGGCGATAAACGAAAGGCACGGGCCATCGCCGGTGAGATCGTGCGGAGCGACCCCACCTGGGGCTACCTCTCGGAAGCGCGGTTGTTGGAAGACTCCGGCGATGACGCCCATCTGGAAGCTCTCCTGAAACAGGCCGTTGAGGTCAATCCATCGCACTACCGGGCGCTGTATGAGCTGGCACGATTCTATTGCTGCGCGGCGGTACACAAAAGCCTTGGATCGGCCGAGAGTACCTCGCGGCAGGCGATGCCTATCGATCCGGACAGAGTGGGGGCTTACGATCTGATAGCACGAGTGTATGCCGCGGCGCGGCGCTGGGCCGACCTGGATGCGATTCTCGGGCAATCGGAAAAGGCTGTCCCGGACAATTTCGCGCCCTACTATCAGGCCGCCAATATTCTCATCCAGGATGGCAGCGATCGTCCGCGCGCGACAGCTTATCTCCGGAAATATTTGAGTCAGGAGCCGGAGGGCCGCGAGCCAACGCGGGCTCAGGCGCAAGCGCTGCTGAGCGCCGCAAAATAGCTTGTGTGGGACAGATTGCTAATCTGCCATCATTTTGCGGGTCGATTTACAATCGGTGGCAGGTTACCAACCTGCCCCCCAAGCGGACTCACGGCGAATACAAAATCATCCACCGGCTTTCCGCCGATCAGGTGTTCCTGAATGATCCGTTCCAATACGTCTGGAGTGGCGGAGTGATACCAAACACCGTCCGGATACACCACCGCGATTGGTCCTTGTTCGCATATGCGGAGACAGTTCGCTTTCGTGCGATAGACGCAGCCTTCGCCTTGCACCAGTCCAAGCTCCGCCAGACGCTTCTTCAAAAAGTCCCACGAGACATTGGTGACTTCGCGGGGCGCACATTTGGGATTGGTTTGATCCGCGCACAGGAAAATGTGGCGGCTGAGGCGGCCAATGCCCAAATCACCGGCGACCTTTTGGAGCCGTTCGCGATTTTCGTCTGTCATACTTGCACCACTCTAACGACGTGGCGCGGCCTCTCAGGCTGCGGCATCGAGAATCGTCTCGATGCTCCGCGCGGGAAGAGCCTCGAAACGAGTCGCGAGGCCGCAGATACTAGTAGTGTCCGCGCCACGTATTGCCGCATCCGCCCCCTATCGTTTCAGCCACAGATCCATGAATCGGTCTGCCAAATCCGCGGGGATTTCGGCGGTGACCTGGGCGTGAGTCTGCTGATGGGTCACCTTGATCGCGTCATAGAGCTTTAGAAATTCCGGATGATTGTCCGGTGTGTTCAGGCGGCCGAGCCCGACCATGCCTCGCACCATGTCATGCACGAATTTCGCGTCGCGCTCGGTTTTGCACGTTACGGCCGCCGTAAGATCGAAGCCCTTGCTCAAATCCATCCCCACCGTCGCGGTATCGATGGATTGCAGCGCGTTCACGATATTCTCCAGGTTGCTATTGGGCGGAATGCCGATGTTCAACCCCTGAAGGCCGCCGGTCAGCGCCGCCCAGATCTGATTGTTGGCCGGAATCGTGCGGATCAAATCGCGCAGCGCCGGAGGTATGCCGCGCCCACTGCCGCTACCCTGATCGATGAGTAAACGTAAGTCCGAGTCCGGCCCGGCAATTGCCGTGGTCGCATTCATGAAGAAAACCGCCATTTTTTCGTCGCCAAACAGGCTGTGGTTCTTGTAGGTGAAGCGCTTGGCGCCACGCGCTTCAAGGCGTTTTTCCAACTCGCTGACGTTAAACTTGCCGCGCGCCATCAGCAAACTCTGTTTGCCATTGGTGCACGAAATCACGCGCGTAAGATCCTTGCGCGGATCGAGTCCGGTCTGCCGCGTGAATTCGTCGAGCTGCGGCAATGGCATGCGGCCCAGCAGCTTTTGGTAGACGGGAGTATCGCGAATGGCATCGAGGTCCGCCCCGGCGATGAACAGGGTGCCGGCCGGGATCATCGATTCAAGCGAAGGATCGATGCGTAGCGACTCTAGTTTTTTCGGCTGGCAAGCGGGCAAGGCCAGGCATGCGAGCGCCACCCAGACCGCACGCATCAGAAATCTCTCCTGGCGAAGACGGCCAGTGCCGTACTCAGCATGACCACTCCAAATAATGCCGATGTCCAGATGGGCATGTAGCCGGCGAAGGTCTCGTCCTGGATGGCATCCAGCATTATTTTTCCGAGATCGTAGACCTTGGGCAAAGCGTAGTAGAGCGTTCGCCAAATCTGCCGCGACCACTCCGAGGACAACAGCCGCAGCATCATACTGGTCTGGGCCAGGATGGGGCTCATGATCAGTAATACGATCGTGACCATGGTGGACAGCGCGGCGCTTTCGAAGAGTACGCCGATCAGCACCACCACGGCCAACAGCACTGCGAAGATGAAGATGGTGACCGGAATAGAGATCAGGAAGGTTTTGGACCAGATGCCAGTCTTCGCGCCGAGAATGGTCCAGACGCCCAGCACCAGAAAACTTATGTTGCACGAAACTACCAGGATGTTGCCCACATAGCGTCCCAGCAGGATGTGTGTTCGGGAAACCGGTTTTGAAAGCAGCAGCTCGATGCGGCCCGGTTCCAGTATGCTGGGAATCAGTCCGCCGGACGCGAAGACGGCTAGAATCATTCCCCAGTAGCAGAGAAACGTCGCGATCCCTCCGTAGATACCGCGCACCAGGCGGTCGACGTCGGTGGTGCGATTCGCTGTCCGGCCGAACAGCGAGACGGTGGCAATGGCTCCTTCCACCAGGTCGATCTTCAGCAGAAAGAGAAAGAACAGGATCAGTAACGTCGAAAGACCAAACAATCCCCAAAAGATTTTACGCGCGAACGCTTC
Organism: uncultured Bryobacteraceae bacterium; assembly: GCA_955652915.1. GTDB lineage: Bacteria > Acidobacteriota > Terriglobia > Bryobacterales > Bryobacteraceae > Palsa-89. Next base: position 1,745 of record CATPCJ010000128.1, on the reverse strand, counting down.
GCGAAAAGTGTCGCGGATGAGCGCGATAGTGGTGGTCAGCGTGTACCTCATTTTTCCACCGCCCGCACGAAGACCTCTTCCAGCGTGCTGGTGGTTGGTGTCAGTGCCTCAACTTCGCAGTGTTGCGTCCGAACCAGATCCAGGGCTTCGTTGACCAGCTCGCGAGTCGCGAATTGAAAATCGACAAGTCCGTCTTTAGCGGTCAAGGAGGTTGCCTTCGATCGCAACTCATCCACGAGATTTTCCGGCGCCTGCGCAACCGATAGACGATAGCCCTTCCCGGCGGTAAGGTCGTGCATTTTGCCCTGAAGCGCCACCTTTCCCTTGTGTAGAATCGCTACCTCACGGCAAAATGTCTCCACTTCCACCAGCAGGTGCGAGTTGATGAAAATGGTAACGCCCTTCTCTTCGCACTTGGTGAGGATGTCGCGGATCTGGCGTCTGCCCACTGGATCGACGCCATCGGTAGGCTCGTCCAGGATGAGCATGGAGGGCGAATGGATGAGAGCCTGAGCCAGTCCGACGCGCTGCAGCATGCCTTTCGAATACTTGCCCAATCGCATGCTGCCCCATTGCTCCAGACCAACCAAGGCGAGCAACTCCGGGATCAGTTTTTTTCGCTGCCCGGAATCCACGCCGGATAGCGCGGCGTAGAAATCGAGCATGCCGATGCCGGTGAAGTAAGTGGGGAAGCGGTGATTCTCGGGTAGATATCCGATGGGGCGCCGTGCTTCTGGTTCGCGGGCATCGCGTCCGAAAAGCATCGCGCTGCCTTTGGTGGGGTGGACGGCGGAGAGCAGCGACTTAACGAAAGTGGTCTTGCCCGCCCCGTTTGGCCCAAGCAGGCCGAAGATAGTGCCGCGAGGAACCTTCAGCGAGATGCCGTCCACGGCGCGTACTTCCCGCCGTTTCCAGCGCGAGCGATAGACCTTGGTCAAGTCGAACGTCTCAATCGCATATTCTGATTGCACTAAGAACTAGGATACGCGTGAACCGCATGTGTTTGTTCCCCGGATCGTCCCAACCAGCGATCCATGCTGGGTGTGCGGCAATCGGCAGAACCGCGATCGTAAGGGAGCGTGCCCCTCCCAGGGCACGACCACGGAACCAGGGGGTTCGGCTGGGAGCCAATGCCGGCATTCCAGGATTTCCAGGCCCGCTTCCTTACGGTCGCGGTTCCATGGGCTCATACGGATCTCGTGCAGCGCCGGCCCGAGTTATTATAGAATTAAGCACAAATCAATATGACTTCTTCGGCGATAAATCCACTGCTGCAGATTCGATTTCAAATACCTTTCGATCAAATTCGAGCCGAACACGTGGAGCCGGCCGTGGCGGAACTTCTGCGCGATGCTGGCGAGAAGCTCGATCGAATTACCTCTGAACCCGGTCCTCGATCCTTCGCGAATACCATGGATGCCTTCGACGATCTGACCGAGCGTTTGGATTATGCCATGGGCATCGCCACGCACCTGGAGGCCGTGTCTACAACGCCGGAGCTGCGCGCGGCATACAACGCCGTCCAGCCCGAGGTCAGTGCGTTTTATTCCTCGCTCCCCCTAAACGAACGGCTTTGGAAGACAGTACAGGCCTACGCCGGTACGGAAGAAGCTGGAAAGCTTTCTGGCGCGCGCCGGCGTTTTCTGGAAAAGACAATTGACAATTTCCGCCGCCACGGCGCCGAACTCGACGCTGCCGGGAAGCTTCGAATTGCGGAAATCGACGTCGAACTTACTAAGTCGACT
>CATPCJ010000127.1 GCA_955652915.1 uncultured Bryobacteraceae bacterium | reverse complement strand
GCGCTGAACGCGGATTTCTCCACCGTGACAGCCGCGGGAGTCGCCGGAAAGATTGCCGAAAACGTGAGGTTGATGCAATGAAGCGGACTGCTCGCGAATCCCGGGGCACCGCGTTGATCGAGTTCGCTGGATCTCTAATCCTCATATCTACAATGTTCGCTGGGATTTTTCAGGCGGGCTATACTTTCCACACTTACAATACGTTGGTGAACGCGGTCCGTTCGGGGGCTCGATATGCATCGCGGCAGCCGGCCGGGTCCAGCGCCGCCAATCCAGAATTCGTAAAGACAGTCCAAAACCTGGTGGTGTTCGGCGAGCCCGCACCGGCCGCGGACGCGAAACCGATCGTGCCGGGTCTAACTCCCGCCAGAGTCGAAATCCTTTTCGGGCCGGCCACTACAACCGTATCGGTGCGCGGCTTCGAAATTGACGGGCTGTTCTCAAAAATAAAGCTCGATGGACGCCCCACCGTGACGTTCCCTCTCACCAGCGGAGTCGCGCGGTGACACGATATCGTTCGAAGGGGCAATCACTCGTGGAATCCGCGCTCGTTCTGGGATCGTTCATGGCACTCCTGCTAGGCATGACGGGGGTTTCGGAAATGCTTTTCGTGCGCCAAATCTTAACTGACCGGGCCCATGTCGCGGCTCGCTGGGGAGCGCTGAACGCGTATGATCCTCAAGCGATTCGAAACATGGTACTTTTCGGGACGGTAACGCCAACCAGTGATGCTTCACCGTTGCTTGGGCTTTCGCCTGGCAGCATCCTCATCGACAATCCGGATTGCCCGGGCCCGAATTGCCGCGTCAGTGTAGGGATTCCAGGGCACGGGATTCGGTCTATTGAGTCGGTTGAAGCCTCTATTTGGCGTGACGGTCCTTCCACGCCTTGAGGTATTTCGCCGCGCGCGGATTCTCTTCGTTCCAGCGAGGCGCTTCTTCGCTGTTTGCCAGCATCACCAGCGCCACCGCGATCATGCGATCCACTTTCGCCATGTTTTCGTAGTCGATTTTCTGCCATTCATCGCCGACTTCGTGATAGTCGGGAAATTGGAACGTCAACGCCAAGGTGTGCGCCGGCACGCCCGCCTCGGCCAGATATAGATTGTCGCTCTGCGAAAAGAAAGCATCGCTGTTGCGCGGATGTTTGTACACTTTGACGCCGGTCAGGTCGCCCGCCGTCTGAAGAAAGCTCGTCAGCGTTGAGTAATCGAATCCGGTCACCGTGGCGTTTGAAACCTGGGGCCCTTCGCTCGAATCGGTCCGGCCCACCTGCTCGAGATTCAGTTGACCCACCGTTTTGTCGAGGGGCAACACCGGATGCCGCGCATAGTATTTTGACCCCAGCAGACCTTCCTCTTCGCCAAAAAAAGTCAGGAAGACGATGCTGCGGCGCGGCCGTTGGCGCAAATCCGCCAGCGCACGGGCCAGCTCAATCACGGACACAGTTCCGCTGCCGTCGTCATTGGCCCCGTTGTAGACGCGATCGCCTCTCCCTTCCGGCAGCATTCCCAAATGGTCGTAATGCGCCGTCACCAGCACATACGTGTCTTTGAGCGCGGCATCGGAGCCGCGCAGAACACCGATCACATTTCGCGGACTCACCGGCTTTTCATGCGGCGCGGCGAGGTGCATGGATGCCAGAGCGTCTGACGAACCCGGCGGGAGCGAATCAAAGAAGCTGGCCGCGGCCGCGCCACCCAGCGTGATGCGTGGCACTCTATCTTCTGGGTTTTTGGCTTCCGGGTCTTTGGCTTCCGCCTCTTTCGAATCGAGCAACACGCCTTCCGGTGGACCGCCAGTGGACGCGCCCATGCGGTCGATTGTTATCGCCAGAGCAGGCTTACCTTCGCGCACCTTGGGAATCGCGATCCGGGCATTGGCCATCGTATTCCGATTTATCTCGACGAGGAGCACTTTGCCGGCAACGTCGCCGGGCTGGAAGCCTTCGACCAGAGCTTGATCGGAAAGATCGAGCTTGAAAATCGGTGTGTCTTTAAAATCGAGCGCCGCGGATGCGTTGATGCCCACGTCTCTTGCCCCGGCGTTCAGCACGCTGTCGCCGCGCGACAGCTTCAGCTCAAAGCCGTCCAGGTTCGGCTGGGACACAACCATGTGCGCGGTAGCGAAATAGCCGTCGTCACCAACCGGCTCGAGACCAGCGGCGCGGAACTGGGCCGCAATGTATTCCGCGGCGATATCCAAGCCGCGTGAAGGTGTTTTGCGTCCTTCCAACAAATCGGATGCGATGAACGACAGATCGCCACGAAGCGAGTTTGGGCGGATTCGATCGAGTGCAGCCTGCAAGTCCCCGCCGATTGTAAATTTCGTCGCGGGCGCCGATTGAAACGCGTACAGGCCAGTGAGGCAGATTAGAATGAGAACAGCAGGTTTACGCATCAATGATGCGATGGTAGCATCGAGTGCGGTTTGAAACCGGATGGAGAGAATAGAAAAGCTGCGGCGGGATATCCGCGAAAGCGCGAGGCAGAAAGGCACTTCGCTCGTGGGCGACGCGCTCGGCGAGTCCGGACGCCTGGACCGCTCCATTCTTAACCAGCAGATCCAGGAAATTCTACAGGAAGCGTCCCTGAACCCGGCCATCGCCGCCGGCATGGCCGACCAATTGGACGCCTTTGTGGAGTGCGCGCAACGCGGCGATGTTCCGGCCGCCGCCGATCGCGTTTCCGCGCTGCTAAGCGTCGAATTGGACGATTTGCGGAAGGCCGCCATGCTCTCCTTGTTGGTCCGAGTGTCGGGCAGACGCCAATTCGAACCCATCGCGGCGTATCTTCTTGAAAAGCGCGGAACTTAACGCAACCTTCCGGCATTGACTTCCGTCGCAATAAGGAGCAGTATACAAAAAGGAGTTCTCCATGCGCCTGTTCATAGCTGGTGTGGCTTTCGGTGTCCTGGCGGCCGGTTCCGCCTTCGCCCAAAACGTGATTTCGGCTCATTCCGGAGTGGTTCACTATGTAGAGGGAACCGCTTACGTGAGCAATGAGCGCGTGGACCCCAAGTTCGGCCAATTTCCGGAGATCAAACAAGATCAGGAATTCCGTACGGAGGAAGGCCGGGCCGAAGTCCTGCTGACCCCCGGCGTCTTCCTGCGCTTGGGCGAGAACAGCTCGATTCGCATGGTGTCGAACAAACTTACGGACACGCGCGTCGAAGTGCTCACCGGTTCAGCGATGGTGGAGTGCGATGACATCGCGAAGGACAATGCCGTGATGTTGCTCTATAAGGGCAACTCGATGATATTGGTCAAGCGCGGTCTCTACCGTGTGGATACGAATCCGGTGCGATTCCAGGTGTACGATGGCGAGGCGATCGTCAAAGGCGAATCCGGACAACTCACGCTCAAGGGCGGCAAGGAAACCGCGCTGCGGGGCGTGCTGATGGCGGAGAACTTTGACAAGAAAGCTACCGACGATCTCTATCTGTGGAGCAACCGGCGCGCGGGTTATCTGGCGAAGGCCAATGTCTCGGCTGCGATGAACCTGCGAAACAGTGGGTGGGGCTCGGGCTATTATGGTTCGGGTTTCGGCTCCGGCTACGGATATACCTTCGCATCGAGTCTCAACGGCTGTTGGCGATTCAATCCGATGTTCGGCATGTATACCTGGGTTCCTTATCAGGGCATGGGCTACAGCCCCTTCGGATACAATTTCTGGAGTCCTGGCACCGTCTACTATTACCAGCCAAGTAATTATGGCAGCGGCGGAAGCTACGGCGGCGGCGTGGTGAGTGCGCGCTCTCCGGTTGGGTCGGCCTATAGCGCCGGCGAACTCGGTTACGCTACTGGGGCGGCACGATCCGCCAACGTGGGCTTCTCCGGGGTGCCATCTGGACCTTCGTCGGTTGGTTCAGTCGGCACCGGCGCCGCGAGTAGCGGCGGCGGACGAGCGGGCGGAGCGGGCGTCAGCGGTGGCACAAGCGGCGGACGCGGCCGATAATTCCGACAACGCTCGCGCGCGGCTCTTTCCGGGTCTGCGGTTGCCTCCCGTTGCTGATGTTCCTTGCCTGCGCTGAGCCTCCGGCGCAAACTGTCCAGTATTCAGATCTCACCCCGGCCGTTCAGCGCATGCTGCAAAGCGCTGGAATCGATACCGGCAACTTCGCTGACCATATCGCGGGCATTGAGCGCAAAACCGCGGAGCGCGAAAGGGAGGGTGAGAATGACCATCTCATCTTCTATGTATTGCAGTCCAAGGAATTTACGAAGTCGGCTCGCCTTGAGCCCGCGCTTTGTGCAAAACAGTACGTAGAATCCGGAACGATTCCCAGAACAGTTCAAACCCGTATGAAGCAGTTCGCCGCGACGACGCTTGATACCGGGCGGCTGACGTATTTTCGATCGCTGCTGCCGCGCGAAAATTCCCTTGCGCACCTGCGGCGTGAATATGCGCGGGCGATGCAGTCCCTTTACGCAAAAGAGTTTGCCGCCAAGCCGCGCTATTATCAATCCCGCGGTCACAGCACCGATACGCGGATTACCGCGAACTACGCGCTCTGGACAGCCTTGTCGGTGCTCAAAGCATCGCAACCGGGCCTAAAGTTCCAGCGCGTGCTGATCGTCGGACCGGGTATGGACATTGCGCCGCGGACCGGCTTAGTGGACCGCTATCCGCCCCAGAGCCACCAACCCTACGCGGTTGCGCAGATCCTGCGCGATCTGAGTCTTTCGGAGACGCCTCGGATCGAATGCGTGGATATCAACGATCGCGTGATTCAATTTATCCGTAATTTCGCGCACCAGTCCGGCTTGCGGCTTGATTTCCAAGTCTCACCTGGAGATCCGGAATACGAGAACTGGGAGCGTAATCTGATGTCGAAGCTCGCGCCGGTGCCGAGAGAGATAGCCGAAGCGGTGAGCGCCGAGAAGCTAAACATCATCACTCAGCGGCTGAATTCGAAATACGATCTGGTGGTGGCGACGAACGTACTATTGTATTTTGACGACACGGAGCTGTTGCTTGCGATCTCCAACATTGAATCCATGCTGCGCGCAGGCGGCTATTTTATCCACAATGAACTGCGCGGCGCGATCGACCTGGACATGGCCGCGGTGGGGCTAGCGCCCGTTCAAGCCCGAACGGTGAAGATCGGGGAAGGAACCAAGGCGCCGCTCTACGACGCCTTCGCCATATACCGCAAGAAGTGAATCGTGGCGCGGACTTCAGTCTGCGGCCTCGAGACTCGTCTCGAGGCTCTTTCCCCGAGCATCGAGACGAGTCTCGATGCAGCAGCCTGAAGGCCGCGCCACGTTTTAGAAAATAAACTTCACCGCCAACTGTATCTGCCTCGGGAAATTCGCATTGCCCTGCGCCGTTGTTCCCTTGATGATAGAACCGAAGTTAGCGTCATCCAGGTTGTTGGTGAACTGCTGAATCGGCAGATAGAACGTGTTCATGATGTTGAACGCCTCGGCGCGGAACTGCACGCTGGTGTGTTCGGTGATCCGAGTGGTCTTGTTGACCGACATGTCCACTTGCGGAACGGCGTGCAGCCGGATATTCGAAAAGTGGAGCGGCGAGATTCTCGGCGAATACAGCGAGCTCGGAACAAACAGGAAGTTGTACGTCGACGGATCCGTTCCGCAACCATACGAAAGGGAGTACGGCTGCGGCGTCGAGCTGCCGTCCGGGTTCATCTTCAACACGCAAGGACGCACGCCGTAGATCTTCGGAGAAGACCAGTCGATGTTCTCAATGTGAGCATCCTTCAAATACACGACATTGCCGGGGAACTCCCAAGGCCGGCCGGAACTGTACTGGAAGATCATGGTGTGCTGCCAGCCGCTGGCCAGCCTGCTCCAGACCGGATGACTGGTGTTCAGGAAGTGCTTGCCCTTGCCGAACGGCAATTCCCAAACGGTCCCGATCTTCAAGACGTGCGGACGGTCGAAGGCGTAGACGCTACGCTGTGTAATTTGCCGCTGCGTGTCGGTGAACGCCGACGTCCCCGCGCCCATGAATGAGTTTGAGAGCGCACCCTGCTCGATCATCTTGGAATAGGTGTACGCAAACGTCAGATTCATTCCGGCTGCACCGCGCATCTGGTACCCAATCTGCATGCTGTTGTACCAGACCTTGCCATCGTTGCGGCCGCGTTGCTGGAAAGATCCGAATTCGGGGAACGGCCGATTGAGATTGAAATATGAAATCGTCGGCGACGTTCCCAGTGTCGTGTTGGCCAACTGCGGAAGGTTGAAGAATGGGTTTTTGACCAGCGCATCGCAAATGCCTGGAGTGCCGCCTTCCAATGGATCGCATTGCTTCCGGATGGCCAGGCTCGGCTCATTGTAGTCGTAGAAGTTTTCCAGCTTGTAGGAGCGGTTGCCCACGTACGAAATCTCCAGGTTCGAGCGGAACGGCAGTGCATACTGGAAGCCAAGCGAGAACTGGTTGACGTAGGGCACGTGGAAACTTGGATCGAAAAACGTGGGCTGACGGCCGAGGAAGGTCAGCGCGCCCAGGTTGCTACCGGTGGGAACAGAGATGCCTCCCGGAAAAGGATTATTCAGCAGGTTGGGGATGGGCGTTCGTCCGCTGTCCAGCGAGCCGGTCACCGGAGTGGTGACGCTGAAGCCGGCTGATTGTAGATAGTCGTTATTCGGGTTCAAGTAGTATTTTCCGAAGCCGCCACGCCATACCATCTTCGACGTCAATTGATAGGCGAATCCGACGCGAGGCTGAATGGCCGTCCAATCGATATTACCTGCACGTCGATCGGCGCCGTTTGCCCCCGCAAACAGCAGAGCGCCCTTGACCGTCGGGAGATTCGGGAACTGGGTCCGATCGATCAGCTTGTCCACCGGATTCACGGCGTTCGGGTCGAAGCCCCGGTTGAGGCGGTTGTAGCGCTCGAACGGAGCCAGGTTGATGTCCCAACGCAGTCCAAGGTTGAGAGTCAGCTTACGGGTCACCTTCCAATCGTCCTGCACATAAGGCGCGTAGTAGTGCTGTACGGTCGAAGTCAGGACGTTATAATCGGCGCCATTATTGCCGCCGCCGGGAAGAACGCCCAGCAGGAAGGAAGCCAGCGAGTTCCCGCTGAGCGAATCCGCCGTATTGTAAGTCTTCTGCGTGAAGGCCTTGGTGGACTGCAGGCGGAACGGGTTACCTACATTCTGATTGTTGTAAACGATCAAACGAAAATCCAACCCGGCATGAATCGAGTGTCCGCTATGGATCCAGGTAATGTTCGGGTTCATCGAGAACGTGTTCGTATAGTTGAAACTGGAATAGCGGCCGAGCGCTTGATAATTGTCAAACTCGTAGCGGCCGAACAAATTCGGCAACGAGAGCTGGTTGACTAACGCGGCCGGGAACCCTAGCTCAGTCGGCGGATGGCCCACATCGGGGTCGCCTCGCGATCCTTCCACATAGCGGTTCCAGGATGTTCGAATGTTCGCGATAAACGTCGGCCTGAAAGCTCCTACATAATCGAGCACGTAGGCGTCGTTCAAGCGTTTCAACGGCAACTGGCCGTCCGCGCCCGGACCCTTCACGTCGTTAGTGGGCCGGATCTCGGTGCGGTCGTTGCTCGCCTCACGGAAAAAGATGCGGTGCTTTTCACCAAAGCTGTGGTCGAACCGAAACATCAGGTTGTAGAAGGAATCCTGGTCGATGCTTTGAACCGCGTAGTTGTTTTGGCTGTAGAACGAGCCCGAAGAAGGCACATTGGGCTGAGGAAGGAAACCAATGATCTTCTGCGCGATAGGGTTCAACAGATTCGACGGAATCTTGTTGTTTGCAAACGGATCGCGAGTCCAGGTGCCATTGACGTCGCGTCCGGAGAAGGGATTGTAGATCACGATTTGCCGGCCGGCGGTGTCCTTCAAGTTGCTGAAGTCGCCCTGCAGGAACTCGGGCGCAGGCACTGACAGGCTCAGCGGAGTGGGCGTGCCCTCGCGATACCCTTCGTAAGCCGCGAAGAAGAAACTTTTGTTACGGCCGTCATAAAGTTTCGGGAAGATAATCGGACCGCCGATGGTGCCGCCGTATTGATCCAGATAGTGCCCGGAGGCATTCTGCAAACAAAGCGAGTCGGTCGGCACGCATCCACGCTTGTCGGCGCCGCGCGCGTTGTTCTGAAAACTATTCGCGTCCCAGGCGATTCTGCGGGCGAACTCGTATGCCGTTCCGTGGAAGCCGTTCGTCCCGCTCTTCAGCGAAACGTTGACAATCCCGCCGGCCGTCTTTCCATATTGCGCGTCGAAGGAGTTGGTCTGAATCTTGAACTCCTGCACCGCATCGACGGAGGGAACCAGGGCGATGTTATTGTTGCCGGCCTGGCCGTTGTTCGGCGCGCCGTCCAGCAAGAACTCGTTGTTGCGGTCGTAGCTCCCGTTGATATTCCAGTCGGCGATGGCGCCATTGTCGAAGGGACGTTGGTAGATGATGTTGCCGTTGAAATTCACGCCGGCGGTCAACAGCGAGAGCATGAATGGATTGCGGGCGTTTAGCGGAAATTCCCGCACCCGTTGCTCGTCGATGACCAGGCCGCGGTCCGCGTTTGCCGTTTCCAGAATCGGCACCTCGGCGGTGACGGTCAGCGATTCGGTAACCGCGCCTACTTCCAGCGCCAGATTGAGGGTCGCGGTCTGGCCCACGTTCAACGTAAGATTCTCTTGCGTGACTTTCTTGAATCCCGCCATCTCGGCGGAAACGTTGTAGGATCCAGGTTTGAGGAAGGGGATGGTATAGCTCCCCTGACTATCCGTGGTCGAGGTCGCAAGCTCATTTGTCCCCAGATTCCGAATCTGCACCGTCGCGTTGGGGATTCCAGCGCCGGACGGATCGGTAACGCGACCGGTTAGGGTCGCGCGGAATTCCTGGCTGAAGCCAGCTACTCCGAACAACAGCGTGAGCGAAAAAAAGGGCAGAAGCCCGAACAGCCTTGAGCGCATAAGGCCTCCTACGTGGGTCGGCTATAACACGAGACTAATCTCTTGGACTTATAGCACGGGAGGCGCCCCGAATTCAACACTTTTCTTTGTGCTTTACCGCTGAAGTGAGGTGACATGTCCCGATCAGAGCCACGGCCGTTGGCAAGATTCGCCCTCCAACGTGGCGCGGACACTTTGTCTGGGGCCTCGAGACTCGTCTCGAGGCTCTTGGGTTTGGTTGAATCCCGGAGCATCGAGATGAGTCTCGATGCTGCAGACAAAGTGTCCGCACCACGTGCTCGGTCAGGGCGTTCTACTTCAGGTTCTTCTCGAAGAAATCGGTGGTCTTCTCCAGCAGATGCTTCCGCAGCGGACCTTCCACGCCGTGGCTCTTCCCCGGATAAATCACCATGTCGAACAATTTGCCCGCGCGCTCCAATGCATCGGACATTTGCAGCGTGTTCTGAAACAGCACATTGTCGTCTTCGATGTTGTGGATCATGAGCAGCTTGGCCTTCAACTTGTCCGCATAGTCCACCAGTGAACTGACTTTGTAACCGTCCGGATTTTCCGACGGCAGTCCCAGATAGCGTTCCGTATAAATGGTGTCGTAGTTCTGCCAATTCGTAACCGGCGCTCCCGCCACTCCCGCGCGAAATACATCGGGGGCATTCAGCAGCGCGTTGATGGTCATGTAGCCGCCGTAGCTCCAGCCGTTGATGCCGATACGGTTCGGGTCTACAAACCCTTGGCCGACAAGATAGCGAATTCCGTCCAGTTGATCGGCCAACTCCACTTTGCCCATGCGGCGATTGATGGGCGTTTCGAACGCGTGGCCGCGTCCCATCGACCCGCGATTATCGACCTGCCAGATCACGAAGCCGCGCTGAGCCAAGGCCTGGTCCCAGGTCGCCCCGGACCACGCATCGTGAATGCTCTGCACCCCGGGGCCGCCGTAAACCATCACGATGGCCGGATACTTTTCGCCGGCTTTGAAATTGGCGGGCTTGATGAGCCGCGCGTACAACAGTGTTCCATCAGCCGCCTTCACGTTGACGATCTCGGTCGGCAAAATTTCGTATTCGTCCGTCAATTTGTGATCGGCCTCGCGAAACACCGCCCACTCCGCGCCGTCGATTTTGTGAAGTGTTTTGCGCGGCGGCTGCGTTAGACTCGAAAATGTGTCCATGAAATAATCGTTCGAAGGGCTCATCGACACGCTATGAGTCCCGGCTGCCGGCGTGACCCGTTTCTTATCCTGGCCGGAAAACTTGATGGAATAAAGCTGGCGCTCCAGCGGACTGGCTTCCGTGGACATGTAGTAGACGGTCTGCCTGGCTTCGTCGATGCCCGCGATCTGATTCACTTCCCAATTGCCCGCGGTGATGCGGTTGCGCAGCTTTCCATCCGGTCCATATAGGTAGAGATGCTGAAAGCCGTCGCGCTCGCTGCCCCATATGAATTGGCCGCCGGCAACGAAATGGAAAAGATCGTTCAAGTTGATCCAGGCCGGATCGGATTCGTGCAGAATCGATGCGGCTGTCCCGGACCCGGCGTCGGCGAGCATCAGGTCCAGCTTGTTCTGCAACCGGTTGAATCGCTCGATGGCGAGTTTGGAAGAATCGGGCGACCAGTAGAGCCGCGCGATCAGAAAGCCGCGGGTCTCGCCCAAATCTATCCAGCGAGTACTGCCGCCGGTGGGCGAAATTACGCCGACGTGAACCTCGGCATTGGGCGTGCCGGCTTGGGGATAACGTTCCGGTTCGGCCACGGCTCGGGTTCCCAGCAGCGACACCTGCGGATAAATCATCTCGCGGCCGACGTCGAATTGCATGTAGGCCAGGTGCTTCGAATCGGGCGACCACCAGAAGGCTGTGCCCAGGTCGAGCTCTTCCGGATAAACCCAATCCAGTTCTCCGTTCAACAGCGTGGCGCTTCCGTCTTCGGTGAGCCGCTTCACCTTACGGGAGGCGATGTCCAGCGTGTAAAGATCGTGCCCGCGCCGGAACGCCACCTGCTTTCCGTCGGGTGAAAGCTTTGGATCGTGCTCTGTTTCGGCGGTGGCGGTAAGCTGGTCCCACTTGCCGGAATCCAGGTGGTAGAAGAACAGATCGCCGCCGGCGCTGAGCAGAAGTTCTTTTCCCGACGGCGACCATTGAAACCTATTTTCACTGACCCGCCGATTTTGAAAATCGAACCGCTCGCTGGAAGGGACCGGCGCCGCGGCTTTTTCCAGAGGTTCCAGCGCCAGCAGTTCCTTCTCGCTCTTGCCGGCCACGTCGTAGAGCATGAGCCGCTTGCCTTTGAAATATCCGAAACGCTTCCCATCCGGCGACCATTCAACGGGACCGCCCATGGCTCCTCGCCCACCGGACCGGGCAGTGACGGTTTCGAGAGTGATGGGCTTCTTCTGAGCGAAAACCGATAAGGCGCAGAAGAGGCAAAGGGACAACCGGCGAAGCTTCATTTGTTGTGATTGTAACGTACGCGGTGGCGCAGAGACCGACCTGTTCGAGCAATAAATGGACAAACAAAAAGAAGAGCTCTAAGCAGCCTACGAATCGTACAACAAATCGGTCGAACACTCCTTCGCCTCCGGACGCTTTTAGGATCCGGATGTCTAGTCTCCACCGACTCCGCGAATCGAAACTGGACGCCGGAAGAAAAGAGGGTGAAAAACGAACCGAATCCCAAGAACGGACACCTTTCCCAAGTGAACCCGCAGACGAATCGCGGCGCTATCCGGACGCGGGCGCGAAGGTTCTGGACCGGCCGCGGGGCCAGATCTACCCTGTGTTACAGTCGCAACCAGCGATTCCCTCTAGCGGCCAAGGATGTACTGCGCGTATGCCGAATGCTTGAACAATCGTAATCTGGAGAAGCCGATGAAAAATCTTTTTATGTATGATACGCACAGCTTGATTGCGGGCCTTTCGGTGGCTGTCTCACTGCTTGCCTTCTCGTCCACTTGCTTACCGGCGCAAACTCCGGCCACAAATCCGGAAGTGCAGGCGCTGCGGCAGGAGGTCACTGAGCTGAAGAAACGTCTTGAAGAACTGGAGTCGAAGCTGGCGGCCTTCCCACGCGCGGTTTCTCCAGCAGTCAATGAGCTTTCGACCGCCGCCACCCCGATGGCCAAGGCTATTGTCGAACCGCAACCCTCCGCCGCGTTGGGCCCTGTTATTGCCGCTCTCCCGGCCGAGCAGCCCGCTTCCAAGCCCGCTCCTTTCGCCTTCGGAGACTTCACTTGGATGAACGGTCAAACCCGGCAAAAGTCTCAGCCTCTGGCAAACTCCTTCGCCACCGTCAGCCTCTATCTCGACACCTACTACGGCTACTCGTTCAATCAACCTCGAGATAACACTATTGTTGGCAGCGGCGCCGTCGGCCGAAACACGGAGTGGCAGATCAACAATGCCACCATTGGCATTGACACGACGTACAAAAATGTGACCGGTAAACTTACCCTTCAGACTGGGAACCAGCTCGCCGTCACCCAGGACTTGGACGGCACGGTAAATCGGGGCCGAAACCTGACTGTGGCCAACAACAAATATATCGGGGAGGCCCTGGCCGGCTACCACTTCGACAAATGGAACGGCATCAACGTTCAGGCCGGGTATTTCTACTCCTACATCGGTCTGGAAAGTTACCTGCTCGCCGAGAACTGGAACTATAACCGTTCCTTCGTTTCCGACTTCACGCCTTTTTATTTCTCCGGAGCTCGAATTCAGATCTTCCCCACGGATAAAATCAAGATCGAGCCCTGGTTCATGAATGGGTACCAGACTTATGGCAAGTGGAGTAAGAACAACTCCGTAGGCCTATCCAACTATTGGCGGCCCCACGAATCCCTCGGCTTTGTAGCCAACTTCTATTACGGAACCGACACACGGAACGACCCCCATCGCAAACGGTTCCACCACGACGACAGCATTCTGGTCCGTTATTTCAACCGCCCGCAATCGGCGGGAATCTCCAAGATGGCCGTCAGCCTCAACAATCAATACGGAGCGGAGTGGGACGGTGTCAACCCGTTCCCGGGCCGCAAGACATACATGCTGGGGTCGTCCTTGGCCAACCGCATCTGGTTTAGTCACGATCACTTGGCGTGGTCCCTGCGCGCCGAGGGCGTTACGAACCCCGGGCGCTATTTGGCTTTCCGGCCGACGCCAGGCGGCTTTCTCCCGGGAGCCGACAACTACAGTCTGAAGCTCTGGGATGTCACTTCCACCTTCGACGTGCTGCCCACGGATTTCATGGCGTTCAGGTTCGAGTTCATCAGCCGTCATTCCAACGTTCCTTACTTCTCGGGCCGCGGTGGTACGACTTCGCCCGACGGATGGCAGGGCACACCGGGATTCTTCGTCCCCGACGTCTCGAAACACGAGAACCGGCTAACGTTTGGGATCAACTGGCGT
>CATPCJ010000126.1 GCA_955652915.1 uncultured Bryobacteraceae bacterium | reverse complement strand
TCCGTTGACTGGCGCCAGCGGCAGGAAAGTGAGATAGATTCCCGCGGCCCCGCTGCTACTCACCTTCAGCAGGAACCCGTCGTTGCTGGCCGTAGCCTTCGAGGAATTATATCCAGTTGCCGAACTGGGCAGAAAGGATGCCGAAGTAGACGTAGTGGAGCCAGCCACGTAGGCGTTTCCGCTCGCGTCCACCGCCACGGCGTTACCGGAATCCGCGCCATTTCCACCGACATAAGTAGAGTAAATCAGCGATGCCGCGCCCGACTTAGTGGTGTCGAAGGCAGCCAGAAAGCCGTCGGTCCCGCCGCCCCCGAACGCAGGTCCCTCAGTAATTCTAAATCCTGATCCGCCCACCGTGTTGCCGGTGATGTAGACCAGGTTGTTGTTGGGATTGAACGCGAGCGCGGTCCCAACGTCGTTTCCAAGGCCTCCAAAGAAACTCGAGTAGACAACAGTCTGCGGGAGCGGGTCGGGTTGAAGGACCAGAACAAAAGCATCGGTTGCAGTACCGTCAGGGTCGGACAGGTTGCCTTGGAAGGCGGACGGAGTAGTTTTGTAATCTTTGCTGGAGGTCGATCCAGTCAGATAGACAGTCCCTGCTGAGCTGACTGCCATTCCTCCCACGGTTTCCGCTGAAAAAATTGCCAGTCTTGTAGGGTTGCCGGTAGGATCGAACTTGAGTACGGCAATGCTCCCGGTACCGTTGAAGCCCGCGGCATATATGTTGCCCGCTGGATCGGTGGCAACGGCGAAAAGTGGCGCGTTCTGCACCGTGGGACTGGAGATCGCCAGCGTGGGATCTATCACCAGCTCCCTCGCGCGATCGTATTTTCCGAGGCGAATCCGCACTTCGTCGGCGCTCGTGAATTCGTACCTTGCCGCCACTTCCTTGCGCTGTTGATCGACCATCTGGTAGACCAACGGTTTGTGCTGCGTAACCGCACCGCTCCGCGTTTGAACTACAAGATCGCCGCCGGGCGCAAGAGAAAAATGATTCCGGGCGAGCAGCTTGATCTTAATTGCATCCGGATCCGCTCCAGCGGCGACGATCAGGTCGTATTCCAGTTTTTCCCGGTTGCCGTAATAGAGAACGTCGATGCCCGGCCAAACTTGCCGGTAGAGCACTTTGGAGTAATTGGGTAAGTTGCGTAGCAGCCCTGCTTTGTCGCTCGCGGAAAAGTAAGCGCTGCTGAAGGCGGTCTTTCCCAGGCCTTCGCCGGCCGCCGAGGGATTTGCTCCAACGAATTGAAGCTGAACGGGTTCGGCCGATTTGGTGGCGGCGTCGAAGATTTCCAATCGCGGACCCGCGGCGGACAGCAGGAATTTGTGGTTGAGGCTGGACGCGATAAAATCCGCGCTCTTAGGAGCTTGGCCCCGATTCGGCTCCAACGTAAGCGGCCCTTGCCCAAAATGTTGCAGGACCTGCTGTACGTGTTTGGCATCCGGAACGGCGTTTTGAACAGGCCCTTGAGCGCACGCCGCCGCTCCGATGGCCAACGCCACCACAAATCTTAAAGACTTCATTTGAAACCCCTCCTGCTCTGCAATCGCACACAAGGTACGCTCTCTCACTGGAGCGATTCAAACCGGTTATTTGGGGCGATTATGACCTGTACCCCTTAGGCGAGAAACCTTGACGATAAATTTACAACTCAAACCGAAATCTACCTGATAGTACGCCTTTCCCCAAGGTTCGGTCAACTGGGCTTTGTACTGATGCTTCGTACTGGGTAGTGCCTCAGTTGAGCAAACGTTAAAAGTTGGGCCTGGAGTGGCAAATGAAGCAGGCGCACACTACGGCTTTTTCGGCGTTCCCTTGGTCTTCTTGGGGTCGAGCCGCGCTTCAATTTCTTTGCGGCTGAGGCCAAGTGTTCGACCGACGCTTAGGACAACATCTTCCTTGAGATCGCGCTTCTTGGGGCTCGCTACGGGACGGCGCGAACCAAGCCAGGCAACTAGGCCGGGCAGCTTTAGAGGGGCGGCAGGCCGAACAACGAAAGTCGTCGATTCAGCAGGGTGAGATCGATGTAAACCGCGTGGCTCAAAAGCTGTTGGAACGCGGAATGAAGATCCGAAAGTTCTCCGCGGCGGTGAAGGAGTTCGAGAAAGTCCGACAGTGCCGCGAATTTCAAAGCCTTCACGTTGGGCCAGCCGCCGCGCTCTGAGATCGTCGATGAGCGTCAATTCAGCCTTCAATTCCCTCGCCAGGTAATCGCGCTGAGTTCGCCCACACCAATGCCAAACTTGACTTCCGCCGCCGCAAGCTCGGCTGGATTCTGAAGTGGTTTCACTTCGATCCATTCGGCCTTTGCGCGCTGGCGGCTCCTGGAAGACCGGCGCCTGTGACCACAACCTCCGCGTAAACCTCGGCTGAGATGTAAACATGCGGATAGAGCTTTGGAAGAAGGTCAAAGACGTTGAGCTTCGCCAAAATGATAAGGGGCGATGAGTCGGCGACTACGTTCACGCACCGAGTCGCTCAGTGGATCGACGCTCCTCTTCCAAGTCCTCGAAACTATAGCGCAAGGGTGAGACGCCGCGCTTGGCGACAAAGTCCATGAATGCCGCAAGCGGAGTGTGACAGAGTTCCGCGGCGCGCCCGAGTGAAACTTTGTCCTCGCGGAACAGCTCGACCGCGAGCAACCGCGCGGCGTCCTCCGATAAATGGGTGTTGTCGAGGTCGGCGGCTCTTAGGAGGGCAGTTGGCAGTTCGACGTGCTTGGTCTCCATGCCCTTAATGTATCCCATAGCCGAAGGCTTCTCATGCGATTTCCTTTGCCGTAATCCGTCCGTAGAGCGTTGGCATTAATGTGTACACCGTGCAGGTGCATGCTCCACTCCGTTGAAGATGCGGTACAAATATTGATTGCACGGAAGCGGCCCGCCGCGTCTTCATCACCTTTGGTGGGCCCCAGGCCCATGGGCACTCCCTTACGGTCGCGGTTCTGAAGGTGTTTCTGAACCACGCGCGGCAGCAAGCGGAGCAGCGCTGGGCCTTAACGGACGGATCACGGTTTGCAGATGCCCACCCTCTTTAATAGCACCCTTAGTTGAGCATGCCGTGGCGTGTGTGAGAATGGCGCCAAAGTCAACCATGTGGAAATTCAAAGTGAACCACTACCTTGTACTGATGCCGTTTGACGCAGGGACGCGTGTTTTGTCACTACAACGTCTCGAAGAATCGAACGGGATCTTCCAAGGTATTGACGTTTACCGCAAACTGGCTTTCTCTACCAACGATGACCAGCGTTCCATCCGGCCGTGCCCGCAGCTCCAGCGGACGGTCGAAGGAGGGTCGCGGTACCATTTGAACCGCCTTCTGAATCTCAAAATAGTTCGCGGATGGCATAATAGTTTCCTCATAGCCATCTTCCGGCGGATAGGCGATTACGTACTTGTACGGCAACCGGCTCAGGCGTTCGGTTAGCACCGGCCAATCGTCCTTGCGAAGGTAATGCTCCCGGCGGAACTCGTCGACGATATGGGCGACGTTGTAGGTATATCGGATTTCGTTCTCCGTGGAAAGCCAGTGCGTGTGGGAGTGTTCGACGATCTTTGGGATCTCCTCGAAGTTCGAGCGGAAGGCTACGGTGATGTAGCGAAGCTTCGGGGCGTCGGAGTATTGACGGAACACCTTGGCCAGCCGGTCCAGGTTCTGATGGAATATTTTGTAGCGCCCGAATTTGCGCAGCACCGCGAAAAGTTCGTCATCCATCGTGTCTAGCGAGACATTGATGTGATGAATTCCGGAAGTAGCCCAGGCGATGAAGGTCTCCTCGCTGATGGGTTTGGCGAGATTGGTGGTGAACCAGATCTTCTGGCGGCAATCCCGCGGGACCATTTCCAGAAATTGATTGAGCCGCGGATGCAGCGTGGGTTCGTGCAGGCACGAAAGCCAGAAGCCGGCAGTGGGCACGGAGCGGATCAGTCCCAGCAGCCGCGTAAAGGTTTCGTCCGACATTACTTCGGTCTTGGTGACGTCCGTGTAGTCGACCACGCAGAAGGGGCACCGCAGATTGCAGTTGTTGACGATATCGGCCGCAATATAGCTGAAAAGCGGAGGCGCTTCCGCCACGAAATGGGTTTTACCCTGATAGGGGAGCAGGAAATCCGTTCCCTGAATCTGTGCGGTAACGGTGAAGTTGGGAAGACCGCTATAGGAGGCCGGAATACTGCACTGGAAGGCGTGCCTGCCCTGTCCCAGGCCGGCAAGTTCAAGATCGCGCCGGTAAACGTCGGCGGCGGCGGAGGCGATCAGCTTGTCCCCTTCACGGATTTCTACTACAACGGGATGCTCCGGATTATCCAGATCGGCTGCCCAGCCGGCGAGCGTTCCTTCTTCGGCGCGATCTACAAATCCGCAAAGGGAGGGGCTTGCCAGCGCCGGCTTCGTGCGTGAAAAGATGGATCCTCGGTTCTCCCAAAGATTCTTCATCGCACTCCCGATAGTTTTCGTTTCTGGGTCACTGGCGGGTTTGGTTCTAGTTTAGCAGTCCGCGGTGGCGAGTTCCTGTAAGGCCAGCAGATATACTTGGGGGTCATGAGTCCGCGGGACGGAACCAGGGGCGGCCTGTTCGCGCTGCTACTCGTCTTCCTGTCGGCGCTAGTACTTGGAATTCTCATCCTGCGGTACAGCGTGGACGTTCCTTACCAGGATCAATGGGAGCCACTGGCCATAACCACGGCGGCGAAGCATGGGACCCTCACCTTTCAAGATCTGTGGCGCCAACAAAACGATAGCCGCATACCCTTCCCACGGCTGATTTTTCTGGCCGTCGATCTCCTCTCGCGCGGCGACGTCAGGTACGAGATGCTCGCGGCCTTTCTCCTCGCGGTTCTCGTCATGTGGAACGTCTACCGCCTTGGGCTCCGGACGGTTCCGCCAGGCCCCGCCCGATCGCTGGCCGCCGTGCTGGCCAGCATCCTGATCTTCAGCCCTATTCAATGGAACGTCTGGCTTTGGGGAATACAACTCGTTTTTCTCGTGCCGATCGCGTGCCTGACCACCGCCATTGGGTGCTGCTACTCCTATCGAAGCGCCTGGGCAAAACTGTGGATCTCGAGCGTCCTTGCCACGATCGCAACGTACTCCTACGCGCACGGGATGATTTGCTGGGTAGCGTTGCTCTGCATAGTCTTAATGCAGTTTGAGCGCAACGGCGCCAGGCTCAAAGCGGCCTGCGTTTGGATCGCGCTGGCGGCGGGAAATCTAGCAGCGTACTTCCATGGTTATCACCGGGTAGGCGACACGGGGAAACTGACGGACGCGCTGGAAATGCCTAACAAAGCCATCCGCTGCTTCCTGGCATTCCTAGGCGCCCCCCTCGGTTCTGCAAGGGGGCTGATTGACTTGAAGTTGGCCCTTCTGATCGGCTCCCTTGTCGTCTGCGTTACCATCCTCGTTGCTTTCAAGCTGCTTCGTAATTTGAAAGAGCCCGGCGTCCTGCGGCGCTCGGCCGGCTGGATTACAATCGCTGCGTACTCGCTGGGTACGGGGATCATCCTCACACTGGGTCGAGTGAGGTCGGCGCCGAAATTCCTGCTCGATTCGCGCTACACCACATACTCACTTTATTTGCTCGTCGCCCTGATCTTCCTGCTCGCGATCCTTTACACGCATGGGCGGTCGAAGAAGAGGATGTGGGGTGTCGCGGTGCCGGCGGCCGCTTTCATCGTTCTGCACGTCCTGAATTCCTGGCACGCGGTGGCACAAATGAAGGAACTGCGGACCGAAAGGCTCAGGGCCAAGGGATGCCTGGCGTTCCTCAACCTGGTCGACAGTCCTTGTCAAGCCTCGGAATTATTTTGGAGGCTGCCGGAGCTGAAGATAACGGCGAACGCATTAGATCGACTTGGATTTCTCCATCCGGCACTCATCAAATCCTCTGACCTCAGGCAGCTCCGCGGAGACGCTTCCTCGAAGCTATACGGGAGGTTGGATTCCTTGGTATCGGTCGGCGACGGCTTTTACCGCGCATCTGGTTGGGCGTTTCTACCAAAACGCTCCGAGGCTGCCGATGCCGTCCTGCTCAGCTACCTACGACCGGACGGGGAGGTAGAGGTATTTGCAATTGCAGATCCGGTCACCCGCTCAGGCTGGGAACAGTGGGTGAAACTTCCGGCGGGGGCCGAACTGATTCAAGCCTGGGCCTATGATGCACTCGCAGGCCATGCGTTTCCATTGTTCAATGAAGCGCGCGCATCGGCCGCGCCTCCAGGGAGCACGCACTTCAAGAGCGACAACGGTGGCGCTTTCGACGGCATAACTCCTGGAAATCCGGTGCTAGCCGGAGGCTGGGCCGTGCTCTGGCAGCAGCATAGGCCAGCGGATCGCGTCTTGCTCACATGCGGCCGCGGCAACGCGCTGATTGCGACCGGAGTTCCCAGCATCGAACGGCCGGATGTGGTGATGACTTTCAACGATCACCGGCTCAGCGGAGCTGGCTGGAGCATCCCCATTCCCCTGGCCAATATTCCAAGCGACGGCTGCGAGGTCAAGGCGTGGGCATGGGACCGCCTGACAAACGAAGCCACGCTCCTCACCCCAGCTCATTTCCTTGCTGCGCCCGCACGTTAGACATTTCACTTGACAAAATGTCATCCATACATCACATTTAGTAATGTATGAATTACATAAAGGAGCATTAAGTATGTCATATTACAGACGAACTCTGATTCTCTTAGTGGCGCTGCTGGCGGCGGCTATTGATATCGGCGCAGCATTGGCGCTCAAGCACGCCGAACTCGGTAGCACGGCGCGCCTCGCGATCGCATTGACGCCGATCCCGGGGAATATTGCACTCATCGTATTCGTTCTGCGCGGAATTCGAAGGCTCGATGAATTCCAGAAGCGGATCCAATTCGAAGCCGTCACCGTTGCCTTTCTGTCGACTGGAGTGGCGGTATTCATTTATGGATATCTTCAGGACGCCCACGCCGTTGGTCCACTTAACCTGGGATTGGTCTGGGCCTTCATGCTGATCTTCTACTCGATCGGCTACTTCCTCGCCGCGAGCCACTACAAATGAAAAATCGCATGCGTGTGCTGCGGGCTGAAAAGGATTGGACGCAGGCGCAGTTGGCGGCCATGATCGGCGTCTCCCGGCAAGCCATCGTCGCGGTGGAAAACGGCAAGTATGAACCAGCGCTGCCGCTGGCCTTCAAGATTGCGCGCGCGTTTGACAAAAACGTGGAAGAAGTTTTTATTTGGGAGAACGAGACAAAATGAAAACGATTGGTTCCCTGTTTCCCTTTCTCTTGGTAACGGCGCTGAGCGCGCAAAGTCCCGCGTTGTCCAGTTCCTCTGTGTCCGAAGCAGTGGAGCAACTCGTTGGTCACCGGGCGCACATGACCAACGACATTCGCCTGCTGGCCGGCACGGGCTTCAGTGGTCCGGCGGTCACGATGCGCCTGGTGCGGGATGAAAAAGCGTCGGGCCTTGAAGCTGGTTTGATCGCGATCAAGCTGCTGGAAGGAGCGCCCGCGGGGTCGGTGGTGGTTGCGGTCCTGGACGATGACAAAGCGTTTGCGGTCTTCGGGTCCACTTTCGCGGCTCTCGCCAAAGCGCGGAACCTGGCGGGATTTGTCGTGGACGGCTCGGTGCGCGACATCGGCGATTTGAAGCGCATCGCATTCCCAACCTTTGCCCGCGGTACAACACCAGGCTCGGCAAGCGGCCACTATCGTATCGACGGGACCAATGTTCCGGTCCAATGCGGCGGAATCGAGGTCAGGCCGGGTGACTATCTCGTCTCCGACCTGGACGGCGTCGCGGTAGCTCCGAAGGAGCATTATTTAGAAGTACTGGGGGCTGCGAGGAAGTGGCAGAACGAAAAGCAGGCGCTCCTGCCTTTGATTGAAAAGCATGGCTCGTACCTCAAAGCAATGCAAGAACGCGATGCGGTGAAACATTGAGAAACGCCGGGTCTTTATTGGAGCGGACGATCCCTTTGCTTGGGAGTCTACCGCGGTGCCGGCGCTTCACGGTTTCGCGATGGTAGCGTGAAAAAATCGCTTTAAGACCCACATCAAGCACGCGTAACCACTGAGTTTATGCAATTGCGGCACAGGCATTCTTGCCTGCGTGGGTCTTAAAACGATCACGTCTGGCAGCCAACGCTGCCAATGCCCTGCACAGCACCGGACCGCGCACGCCCGAAGGCCAGGCCCGCGCTTCCCAGAACGCTCGCACCCACTGGCTTACCGCTCGCGACCTTGTCGTCGCCCCGGATGAACTCGAGGAATTCCAGGAATTGCTGAATGGCTACCAAACGGACGTTCAACCGCAAGGCGCAATCCAACAGACTTTGTTGGACGAGCTCGCCGCGTCCGCCGCATGGAAGCCGCGCTTGGTTCACCGGATAACGAAGAAGTCCAGAAGAAGCTGGATTGATTAGCCCGCCACAAGTGCCGTATCGAGCGCACCTTTCATCGCAGCCTGAAGGAGCTCAAAGCATTGCAAACCAACGCCGCGATAGAGGCAACCTTGCCGCGCTATGTGCGCGAACTGGTGCCGCCGTTAAGCAACGCCAACGAAATTGCAAAACGAACCCACCTTTCCGACTACCTAGAGAACCGCGCGCGTGAGCAAGCGTTCATTCCGGAGAACGCGGAAACGTCTTCGGCGTGATGGTCACCCACACCCCAACCGTGCCTCCCCCAGCTTGTTCAAAGGAGAGTTCGTATTGTCCCAGATACCCGACACCGGCCTGCCAGTGGAACACACCATTCTTCAGTGTCGATCCCCAGGGCAGCCGATGACGCTCCCCATTGACCATCAGATAGCCTCTGGCCGCTCCAACGTTCAATTCGATCCGGCCCATCTCTTCCATGCTGACGATGTACCTGCCGCTGTCGTCCGGCAAAAGCGGTTCCGATTCCCGGTCGGGATGAATGCCCCGCCGTATCGTGGCCGTCTCGGGCGTTGCGGCCGGTGCTTCCTCAGGCGCGGCAACTCCTCCGCCGGCATTGAACACATTGAAATACCGGCTTCCAATGCCGGCGCCGCGTGCTCCGTTATCAAACACGTTCCAGGAGATAGTATGTACTCCATTCGCGAGCGTGGTGGTGTTGATGTGGAAAAATCCAACAGCCGTGCTGCTATTCGCATAGCCTGGGAACAAGGTCGCAATGTCGCTGCGGAACTGACCGTAAGTCGGATGTCCCACCACCTGACTGTCAATCACCACCGTAATAGTTGAGCCATCATTGGGGATCATGAACGGCTGCGGCGTCAAGGCCCACCCGAAGTTGACATAGTCGCTACCCGATATGGTTCCCCCTTGCGTCGGCGTGTCAATTGTTCCGAATGGTCTTGTGGCGTGAGCATTGTCCACGCCTATTGTCTTCGTCCCCAAGTCAGTCGAGAGTCCGGACCTGTCGTGCGCAATGGCATGAAGCTTGTAAGTTCCGTTCCCCGACGGGCCCGAGCCGCTCGCGTTCGGCAGGAAGTTGGTCAACATCTGGTAACCCCAGCCCGCCCGGTAATTGAAAGGAAGCGCGGGATAGAGCGCAAAAACATCCGGACGCGCGTCGGCAACGAATACGGCCGTTCCGATGAAAATCAGGCTGCCCTGAGGCTCGCCGATAACCGGCTCCCGGAAAATATCCACGCTGGTTACTTCAATCTGGTCCAGCGCCCATCCCGTAACCGGAATTGCGCCGTCGATGCCGGTGGTGTTGTTGACAGGCGTGTCAAAACTTCCGAATGGCGGGGCGACGCTCGATGGATTCAGAACGTTCACATTTACCAGCACGTTTTGCGGCGAATTCGATACGCCGCTGGAGGTCACCGAAACGGTGGCCTGCAAATTAGCGGGAGTCGTCAACCCGGCACTCTGAACGCTTACCATGAACGATCCGGGACCAGTGCCGGAAGCCGGATTCACCGTCACGTAGCTTTGATTGGACGCCACGTTCCAAGCCACACCTGCCGCCGTGGCGACGTGTATCGCCTGAGACGACGTAACCGCCGCACCGTTGGTGGTGACTCCAAAGTTGAGTTGCGAACGGTCCAACGCCAGCGTGGAAAGGGTGCCCCCGCCATGCTGGACCACGATGGGCCAGCGCGCGTAAGTCTGATTCATCACAGTGGCCCCGTTCACGATGCGGGCGTAAATATAATACGTTCCATTCGCCAGCGC
>CATPCJ010000125.1 GCA_955652915.1 uncultured Bryobacteraceae bacterium | reverse complement strand
GCCTCGGCCGCCTCCAGCCGGTCGTTGAATTCGATGCCGGCGGATTTCTCGGCATCGAAGATCCCCTGCACCGCCTCCAGCGCCTTCGCATAGCCAGGGTCGCTCACCTCGTATTTGTAGGGCCGCAGATCGCGCTCGATGGCCCCTAGCAGCCCCACGCACTTAGCCTTGCCGGTGAGCGCTGCGCCTGCCGAATCGAGCAGCGCGTTCGCCAGCCCGTCTACCTTCTGAATACCGATGCCTTCGTCGGAGAGCAGTCCAGCCAGAAGTAATGCGGTCTCGCGCCACTCCGGCAAAAACACCTTGCCCTTCAACCGTTGGTGTAGCGTGGCCTCCGGTACCCCGGTCAAAGCCTTGGCCGCCAGGAACTCCTGAAATGTGAGATGCCAGAACCGCACCTCGCGGCCCCGGCTGACGACGATCCCGCTATCTACTTCTTCGTCATCCAGGAATCTCTCCGCTTCGTGCGCCGCCATCGGATACAGCGCCTCCGCCGCCTCGCGTCTCGGGATTTGTACTTGGCGACCTTTGGGATGGCCCTGCATGGCCAGCGCCAATCTGGCGAGCAAGCGTACGCATTCCGGAGCCGACGTGCGGCCTGGCCTGGTCTTGCGCGCCCGCGAGAGCCAGACAATGATCGATTGGTACAATTCCGCGCGCAGTTCCGGCAGTTGCTTCTCGTGCCAGTGGACCACAGCCAGGGCCGTCAGCATCACGGGATTGCCGGCCATTCGCCGGATCTCCGTCCGCGCGCTCACAGCCCCCCACAGTTCCGTGAAGTGTTTATCGGTGGCTGGCTTGTTGTCGCCATACAGAGCTTCGGACCATTGTCGTAGAAACGTCTGCATCGCGCCCTCGTCCAAGTCCGCGATCCGCCGCTGCTCGAATTCCACGAGCACCGTTTCACGCGTGTAGGATTGCGGCCGCGTCGTCACCACAAACCGGCTCTTCGAATACACCTTGCTGGCTTTGTCCAGAAGCCTGGTCATGGATTCGCGCTCGGCTTGATTGGGAGCTTCATCCAGGCCGTCGAGCAGAACCAGGCACCCTTCCGCTAGTTGCCGGTCGAAGTAGGCTTCGCTTAATCCCCAATGGTGATCCGCGCTCTTGGCCTCGAGAAAGTGCCTTAACCAGGCCGGATTATCCGCGTCCCGGCTTCCACGGATGTGACCCGCCAACTCGGCGATGCGGATCAGGATGGGAAGCGCAGGCTCCGCATGTTTGAACACAATCCATTTGAGGAACGTCGACTTCCCCGATCCGGGATCTCCGATGATCACAAGGCGTGGATGCTGCTTTAGGGCTTTTTCCAGCGGTACCTTGCGGAGATTCGGGCGCGTGGCAAGACCCTTCTCGTCTCTTTCCGGCTGATCCGGTGAAGTTACCAGCGGCACGTACAGTTTGTCGATCGCGACGCGGGACGCCTTTTGACTTCCGACATGAAGACCCCGGATCTCAATCCACTTAGCTTCCTCGCGAAGAAATCTAACGTAATGTTCGGGATTCTCGGAACTCCCCGCGGGTCGTTCGGAATTGCCCAGCCCGTCACGGTACAAATTGTACAATCGCAGCTTCACCCCGTGTTTTACCTGATACTCGCCCAGGTCATGGAGATCGTTCTTCCACTCGTCCAATTCCAACAGGTTGTCCGCGGTCGCCTTGGTCACCAGGATGTGCCCGGCGCCGCCGCAGTCCATGGCGCGCTGCGCATGGTTGATGCCCGCGCCTACGACATTCTCGCCACGGCTGACATCCTCGCGCGGATAGGCAGGCCCGCTGTTGATACCCATGCGCAGTTGAATGTCCGTGCCTTGCAGGGCCTTCGAGATCTCGAGCGCGCACCGCGCCGGTGCCTGCGGGTCGTGGAGAAATACCAGCGCCATTCCGTCTCCGGTCGGCAAGGAGATCAGATCTTTCTTTTTCTTCGCGGATTGGAAAACGCGGGTCTTCTTGACGACTCCTTCAAGACGTTCGATCAGGTCCCGCTGACCGGTAGTTGATAACTTGGAGAAACCGACCAAATCCATGAACAACACATGCGCGATTCGAATCGATCTCGGGACGCTCCCTGCTTGGGTCGCCATAGACGTTATGATACTCCCCGGACGCAACGAAACCCCACGTCCGAAAAGCGCTTGTCCGGTTCATTCCTGCTGCGAGACGCGGACCTCATATACGGGCTATCAAAGTCCGGCCCAGGTGTTGTAGCCTTGCCAAAACCTATCTAAGACGTTTTTGCAGGAATACCACAGCGGACAGGCATTAGCGCTTCGGTTTGCCGTACCCCTCGCGATACTGCGCATGGCATGTCACGCAGGACGCGTAGAGGGCGTCGTTGACTGCATGGATGCCCTCCAGATCCTTGGCGAGCGCCGCTTTGTAGGCGGCGGCGCCGGCGTCGATCATCATTTTCGAATCCTTGATCCAGTTAGCCTTGTCGCGGGCGCGGACGGGCATTAGCAGCAGGTTTCCGGATTCAGCCAGCATCAGCGCCTGGTTCGCGAGCGCGTTCCATTCGACGCCGGTGGACGGCGGATTGCGGTCGACGTAAAAAATTGCGTCCGACGCCGGGTAGATGATGTTCACCATCAACTGGCTCATGGTTCCCACGGGCTGGAATTCCGGCGCCTGAGCCAGGGCGGCAACGGCCACAAACATCCATGCGAGTTTCAGCATAGGAGGGAGTGTATCATGAGATGATGCGAACGCAATCCATGTTGGCGATATTCCTTGTGGCTATCGCGCCGGTCGTAGGGCAGCAGGCGTATAAGGCTCCGCGGGGGCCGGACTCACATCCAAATCTAAACGGTATTTGGCAGGCGCTGAATACAGCCAATTGGGACCTGCAGGACCACGCGGCGCGCACTGGGCTGGTGGTCGCGGCGGGGACTCTGACCGCCGATCCGGGAGGAATCGGAGTGGTGGAGGGCGGAGAGATTCCGTATCTGCCGGCCGCCAAGGAAAAGCAGAAGAAGAATTTTGAGAACCGCTTGAGTTTGGATCCGGAGATCCGCTGCTACCTGCCTGGCATCCCGCGCGCTTCCTACATGCCTTATCCGTTTCAGATCTTCCAAAGCACGAAGGCCATTTTCTTCGCCTACCAGTACGCCGGCGCGGCTCGCAACATATTCCTGAAGGATCCGGGGCCGGCCCCGACGGACTCCTGGATGGGACAGTCGTTCGGCCACTGGGAAGGGGACACGCTGGTGATCGACGTAACGGGTCAGGATGAGCGCACTTGGTTCGACCGTGCGGGGAACTTCCATAGCGATGCGTTGCACGTGGTGGAACGCTATACGCCGATCGGACCGGACATCCTGTCCTACGAGGCCACCATTGAAGACGCGAAAGTGTTTTCGCGTCCCTGGAAAATCAAGATGCCGTTGTATCGTCATGTCGAGACGGGCGCCCGGTTGATGGAATTCAAGTGCGTGGAGTTTGTCGAAGATTTGTTGTATGGCGGCTTTGCCAAAAAGCCCGCCAAGTAAAGGAGAATTGATTTGAACATTAAACAGATTGCCATTTTTGCAGGTGCCGGTTTGATTCTGGCGGCCGCGCCGGTTTGGGCTCATCACGCCTTCGCGGCGGAATTCGACGCCAAGAAGCCGATCCATTTGGAGGGTGT
>CATPCJ010000124.1 GCA_955652915.1 uncultured Bryobacteraceae bacterium | reverse complement strand
GTGCCGGAAAGGAAGAAGTCGGCCGCCCGGGTGCCGAGGCGCATTGTGAATCCGTCGGGCAGGGCGAAGATGGGAGTCCGCGAACCGTAGTTCAGCAGCCCCTGGTCCGGCGCCTCAGCGTGCTGAATGTCAATCCACAACTGCAGGTAATCCGGGATCGGATCGTCCATCACCGGAAAAGCCGGGCCGGGGTCCGGGGCGATTTCCGCGGAAGCGCCGAGCTGGGCGCGTGCCGTGCGCGTCGACTCCCGCCCCGCCACCAGCGGATTGGGCACTGGGCCTACGGCGAGCGGTGTGCCGCTCTTGATCCAGGGAATCGTGTAGGTCTGCTGCGTTCCGTCCTGGCCCTTGATCACCACGCTGGCGCTGTCACCCAAGTCCGCTGCGTGCGGCATCAGCACTTGGGGCCGCGAAGTGATGCGCACGGCAGCCATGCGCCGCGTACTGCGCGGGTTCGCTTGCCGGCCGTACTTGGCGAAATCCGTCAGTAACTGCTCCACGGTCTTGCCGTCAACCGAGATCAGCTCGTCGCCAAACGTGAACGGAAACTTCGCAGCGGGAAGAAGCGTGCGGTTGATGCTTTCGACCAGCGCCTTATTGTCATAAAGGTCCACGCCGAATCCGAGCGCGGCGCTGAAGTCGGAATCCAACCGATAGGAGTCGTGCGTGTCGTTCAGATTGCTGACATATTCCACGCACAACTCGAAGAAATCCAGGTCGTTCGTGGTTTTCGACACCCGGTCCAGCCAGGGTGCGATGTTCAGCAGATCGAAGCCGAAGACGGTGCGTTTCCATTCATAGGGGGCGTACTGCTTGTCATACAGCGCCGCCAGTTCGCGGAAATCCGCGAGCTTCTGTTCGGGGGTCAAGTCGGCGAAAGCCGCGGGAGCGAGACTGAGCGCCAGCACGCAAAGCATGCTCTGTGATGCAAAGTGTTTGAGTATGTTTTTCATGGCCGGTTCCCCTATTGATTTTTCTTGATCCAGTCAACCATGGCCGCCGTGAATGCATCCACGAAAGGCCGGCCGCCGGTCAGCAGGTTGTCTTTGGTCATATAGTCGTTGACAATTTCCGGCCGCACGCCGATATTTTCGACATAGGGCGCGGTAGGATAATCCGTGGTAACGATGGGATTCTTGCGATTCATGAGCGATTCGGTGTAAGTGGTGGTGCCTTCCGAATAGGTGCCAATGGTGGTGCCCACCACATTCCCGCCGGCCCCCATGGTGCGCATGCCGAACAACGGTCCGCGCTTGTTGTCCTGAATTGTCGCGGCGAAGGCGTCGCCGCCCGAGGCGGAAAGCTCGTCCACCAGGACCATCAGCGGCTTGGTGTAAGCAATCGGGTTTCCTTGGCCATCGGTGAACGGATCGATATCGATGCGGCTGTACGATAACGGCAGCGGACCCGTCCGTCCCCGGTTTTCGCTATTGGCCAGCTTGATCTCATCCAGGATTATCTGAAACTCGTCCAGGATCCACTGCGGCGCGCCCTGCGCCTTTGCTTGCGTCAAGCTGCTGGAGATACTCGCAACCCAGTCCGGTGTCGCGCGCACCTCGAACGCAATCGACCTGAAGTTGTAGGGGATCAAGAGCTGAGCGATCTGGTTGACGTAAAGCACGGACCCGCCGGGGTTCCGCATCTCGTCCACGATGAGGCCATCGGTGTTGGCCTGGAAATACGCGATCTCCGCGAAGAACTGGTTCAGCGCGGCGTTGGAATCCGCCGGCGCGTAGTCTGGAATGCGAATGAAGCCGATGTTATATGCGCCCGCCTTGAAGGTGCCGGAAAAAAAGACGTCGCTAGCTACGCGGCCGAGCCTGATCTGGAAACCAGACGGTGGATTGAAGATGGGAGATCGCCCGCCGAAATTCAATATGGCGTACGGCCCGGGAATCATGCAGTTTTGCAGCCTCCGGAGGGGGGCAGTATAGTCGGCTTCATTTCCAATGGGGTTCTCTATCTCAGCCTGCAGTGGCGCAACTTTCGGCGTCGGCACCGGACCTATGACGCGCAGTGGCAACCCGGTCTTGAGCCACGGGATGGTGTACGTTTCCATGCTCCCCGATTGACGGCGAATCACCACCGTCGCGTTATCCCCCAGATCCACTGCATGGGGCATCAGGCTCTGCGGGCGGACGGTGATCAGGGCCGCAGCCTCGCGCCGCGTGCTGCGTGGATTGGCAAGGATCGAATACTTCCTGAAATCCTCAAGCAACTGCGCCGCCGTCCTTCCATCCACCGAAACCAGCTCGTCCCCGATCTGGAACGGGAAATTTGCGGCCGGCAGCCGCGTGCGGGTGATGGAATCCACCAGCACGATGCCGTCGTAGACGTCCGTGGAAAAGCCTAACGATGCGCGGAAGGTCGACGGCAGGTTGTACGTGTCATGGGCGTCGTTCAAGCTGGCGACGTAATCCACCATCACCTCATAAAAATCCAAATCATCCTTGGTGGCTTTGAGCCGCTCAATCCACGGCGCGGTCTTTAGCAAGTCGAATTTCAGCGCATCGCGCTTCCACTCGTAAGGGCCGTAATTCTTGTCGTACAGCCCGACAAGCTGTTGAAAATCGGCGATCTTCTGGTCGACGGTGAGCTGCGCGAACGCCGATGCGGCGAAAGCGCAGCCGATAAGAGTGAATCTGGTCAGCATCAGTCTCATAGGTCTCCTGAGAAATGGAAATACTGTTTGTAGCCGGATCAAAATCAAATCCAAAAGCAATGCCGGCGGTAAGCGCGGCGAGACACGTCGTGCATTCGCCACGGAATTATCTGCCACTATCCAGTTCCGAATTGTCCATTGTAGCTGAAGTTGCGTACGGTTCCACTGGCACGGAAATGATTCTTTGCTCTGAACGGACGTGATGCATGCAGAAGAGGTTTCACGATTCGCGGACCTCCAGGACTCCTGGGCCGGGATCCGAGTTCATACGGCGTCGTGGGAAACTAACCGCTTTTCCGCTTAACCCCGTGATCCCGGTCATGGTCCTGATTAGGCTGACGGCAAGACCATCTGCCAAGCCACCGTTGAAACCGGCTGGAGCCTCGTGGGCTCAATGCGCTCTCCGGATTCTGGCCGGTCCTGGGCGATTTCCGGCCGGATAGTGCGCTAAATGTTGGTTGAGCTAGCTCGGCTCACAGCACGGGAGCAAGGAGTCTGATTACTCTATTCAGCTTGTCGTCGGACCATCCTTCCATCTCAACCGGCAGGAAGTGAGGATGTGCACCAGTAAGAATTCGACCCTTTGCATCGTCGATCCTACCCCGCCCCCAAATGCGAATGGCCCCCATCGCTGAGGGCCATTCGCGCATTCCCGAGTTACGGATCCTAAAGGCCAGGCATTTCCCGATTGAACCGGGACTTATCGATTTTAGGATAGCGCCGAGCACGCGTGGAGTGTACGCGAACTGCTGGAGGCAGCCTGATCTGGCTCTGAGCATTTCCCATATGGCCCAACTACCTCCGAGCGAGAATCCGCTGGCGGGTATATAATTCTCCTACCGTCCAACTAGCTTAGGAGCAAAAATGAGCAAACTTAAACTCATCGCAATTCTCTTGTGCACTGCCCCATTGGGACTTGCACAACTTACCGCGGACCAAAAAGTCATCGACTTCATGGAGCTCGCGGGGCTGTACGCTAAGAACTACGCGCCCTACGAGTGGAAGCGCGATGTGATCCACTTCGATCTCTACAACGTCAAGCCGTGGCTGGAAAAGATCAACGCCTCCAAAACCGATCTTGAATTCTACGATATCTGCGTGAATTACGTCGCCAGTCTGCAGGACAGTCACGACGAGTACACGTTGCCGTCCGACTTTTTTGCGTATGTGCATCTCGACGTCGACATCTACGACGGAAAGGTGCTCATCGACGGCATCGACCGGTCTTATCTGCCGTCGAAAAACTTTGCCTTTCAGATCGGCGACGAGATCGTATCGGTGGACGGAAAGGGGGCCCAGGACCTGGTTCAGGCGTATATACCATTTGCCGCGAATGGTTCCGGAAACCCGAGCAGCCGGAAGAGGCTAGCCGCGGACGCCATCACTTTCCGCCAGCAGTTTTTCTTTCCGAGAGCGCACGAAATCGGAGACAACGCCACCATCGTCGTACTGCGGCAGAACGGAAACATGGAAACTTTTACGATTCCTTGGGATAAGTCCGGCACGCCGATCACCGTTGTGGGCCCTGTAGGCACGCCCAAGGCGGCTGCGCCCGCGACGCAAAAACCTCCATCGGTCATGCGCGCGCGAGCCATGCGGAATTCGGGGAGCGATCCCACCGGGAGTGATGCTCGCCTCGCCGACGAATTCCAACCCGATGCTCCACCGGAAAACCCATGGGGCGTTTACGCCGGCCCTCCCGAGGAGGCCGTCCGGGAAGCCGTGCCTGGTTACATGCAGCCGCTGGTCGACTTGCAAAATATGAGCGCGCTCCAAACGCCTTTCGACAACTTTGGCGGATTCGGCAACCTTTTCCCGATATTCAATCCCCCGGCCGGCTTCAAATTGCGTCTTGGCGCGGCACGAGCCGACCAGTTCCTTTCCGGCACGTTTCCAGCCGGCGCAAAAACAGTCGGGTTCATTCGCATCCCAAGCATGTCGCCTTCGAATACGAACAACGCTCTGACGCAGTTCGCGGCCGAGATGGCCTTCTTTCAGCAGAACACCGATGGCCTGGTGATCGACGTCATGCGCAACGGCGGCGGCAGTTTATGCTACACGGAAGCCCTGGAGAAATTCCTGATTCCAGGCCCGTTCCGCAGTATCGCCTATGAAATCCGGGCCACCCAATTCTGGGTTGAAGTCTTCTCGTCGACTTACTTCAGCGCAAAAGCGAGCGGCGCGCCGCAATGGGTTATCGATACTTATGCAAACTATCTTAGGGATGTGAAGCAGGCTCTCTCGGAGAATCGCGGACGTACCGGTGATGAGCCCATCTGCGGCACGACATTCGACGTCTCCGGGGTAGTCGATCAGCAAGGCAAAAACGCGGCATTTACCAAGCCGATCCTGGTGCTGACGGATGAGTTCACGCTCTCGGCCGCCGAAGCTTTCACCATGATCTTGCAGGATGCGAAGCGCTCGACGACGTTTGGAACGCGCACCGATGGTGGCGGCGGGAATCCGGCCGCGTACACCGCCGGCGTTTACTCGGAAGGACAGACTCGCGTGACCCGAACTTTCGTGACTCGCAAGAATTTTGTTACCACACCCGGTTTCCCGGCCAGCAGATATCTCGAGAACACCGGTGTGTACCCGGACATTGTTCAAGACTATATGACCAAGGATAATCTGTTGAATGGCGGCAAGACTTTCGTAACCGCGATTATAACGGCGCTCCAGGGTTTACTGTAATTGTGGGGCAGGTTAGTAACAATGTTGGTAACCTGCCGCCGATTGGCAATCGGCCATCCAACACCAGGCGGATTACCAATCCGCCGCGGGATGCCATCCTGCCCCACATCATAATGTCTAAACTCTGACGACACGCCCGGAGGGCTGTCCCACTAGCGAAGCAGGAGACGAATCTTGTCCGGCTCCCCGTAGTAGGTTATTTCGTAGGCCGCGTTCTTCGTTCTTTTCGAAGGCTTCGGAAAATAGAGATAGCCTGCTACCGAACGCCTGGTTGGTCCTTCAGGCAGTGCTTTGTCGAGTAGTTCCTGCTCGATGGTGGCGCGGCCGCGACTGGGAGATGCCGGCGGTTGTGGATAATTCGGGTCCCGTCCGCCGGTTCCCACGCCGACGCCGGCTCCCGTGTAGACTCCGTTGCGCCGTTGGCCGGTGATAGGATCCCGGCCATTTTCGTGACCGATGGAAGACGTCGTGGCGACATCGATCGCCGGTCCAATCTTCGGCGGGCGGGTATCTTCTTTGAAGAGTACGGCCGCGAGCTGGCGGGCATTGACGGCCCTGGTGACATCGGACTCCGATCCAATCCGCAGCATGAAATCAGTGGACGCCAGATCCACGTTCTTGTTGTTTTCCGGATAAATCGCTATCTCGATGACGACGTAGCCGGCCTTGTCCAGGTCGACGGAAAACATTTTGCGGCACACGTCCGGCGGGATGACGGCGCCAGCCAGCGTGATTCCGCCGGCAGTTTCGTGGACCGGATAATCGCTGGGGTTCCCACGAGGCCGAATACCGTTGCCATCGCCCGCGAGCAGGAGGCCCTTGGTAAGGCATAGGAAGACAAGGCACAGGTAGACAAGTCGCTGCATGGCCGCACCTCCGGTCCTATTATAGTCGCGATTAAGCTCCGTGGCCGGATTTGCGCGCGTACCGATCCAAAATACCTTGCGCTCCGGCGGCCACTTTTGACCGCAGAGACTCCGGATCCAAGACCTCCGCTTCGCGTCCGAAGCTAAGCGCGAACTGGCAGGCTTCGTCTTCAGTGTCGAAGCGCATGTCCAGAGTTCGCCAGCCGTCCACATCGGGTGGTCCACTGTTCTCCACGCGCGAAGCGCGCCCCAGGTAGGCCATGGACCGCTGCACTACCGGCGAGATTCCGATTTTTGCGTAGAAGCGCGGGAGGCTGGCCTTGAATTCGACGGCGGATTGTTTCCAATAGGCCGCCAGATCGAAATCGGCTGGACGGTTCGCGTGCCGATCCGTCATGCGCAGCTCGCGAATACGCGAGACGCGATACGTTCGCGGAGCATTTTCCTGTGCCGCCACGAGATACCAGACGCTGCCCTTCGCGACCAATCCCAGCGGGTCCACGATGCGTCCAGCGGGTTCGCAATCCGCTCGCGCATAAACAAAGCGGATTTCACGCTCCTGCCAGATGGCCTCCTGCAAGAGCGGAAGCGCGGACACGTCCTCCAGGGAATTGCGCCAGCCAGCCGTATCGATGTGGATGCGCTGGCGCGCGGATTCAGCATCTCGCCGCGAGATGGAAGGCAGAGCGGCCAGCAGCTTGATGAGCGCGCCTTCAGAAGCCTGATGCAGTCCCAGGTCCGACAACAGTTGCGGAGGCTTGGTGAGAAACAGCGTCTGGATTTCAGAATGGTTGAGCCCGGTGAGATTGGTCCGGTAGGCTTCCATCAAGCTCCAGCCGCCGCCGTTGCCGCGCTCGGCGAACACCGGCACTCCGGCGCCGCTCAGGGCGTCCATGTCGCGATGAATGGTCCGCTCGGAAACCTCCAGGCGCTTCGCCAGCTCACCCGCGGTGATGCGGCGCTGGACTTGCAGCAGCAGCAAAATGGAAAGCAGCCGGTCGGCTCTCATAGTGGGACAGGCCTCCTGGCCTGTCTCTGGAGTTTGGGCATTCTACACTTTTCATGTTGCGCCGCGACCATTCAGTAATTCTGTTCAACCTTGCACATGGTAATTGTGGGGCAGGATGGCATCCTGCCGCCGATTGGCAATCGGCTAGTAAGTAATTCCGGATCCAACACCAGGCGGATTACCAATCCGCCGCAGGATGCCATCCTGCCCCACATAAGCATGTCCAAGACAGGCCAGGAGGCCTGTCCCACTCTACTGCAAAGGCGCGGACACGTGCTCGTGGACGATCAGCCATTTTCCGCCCCGCTCTTCCCAGATCGCGGTGTGACGAATGTCCGTCTCCATGGCTTTGCCGTCCTTCATCTTGGCCGAAAAATGACCGGTAACGCTGGTCCAGGCGATGTTCCCGCGGCGTGTGACCTTCAGGTCGTCCTTGGCCGTCAGAGCGCCGCTCGCCATTCCATCGAAAAGGTTCTTCTGTACGCCTACTTTGTATTCATCCCAACCGGTATATTTCAGCGGCGCTACGTCGTAAAAAACCAGGTCCGCATCCTTGGCATACAGCGGCGCGGGTTTATCGACATTGGCTGTACTCCAGGCTTCGTAGTATTCCCGGATCAGTTCTTTGAACTCGGCGTCTCCGCCGGCAGGCTTCGGCGCCGGCGACGCCGGTATCGCTCCCAACATCAATAAAACCAACGGTACGCTCATTTGGAATTTGTTCATGGATCTCCCATAAGATAATACTCGCTTTGCATCCAACACCCTAGCCCGCCGCTTCGTCATAACCTAAGTGGACGTGTTGCCATTGCGGCTGAAAGTCTGTCTGCCGGCGCTTTGCGGCGTCTTTGCGCTCGCCGGACAAACCGTCCCGCCCGGACAAGCTCCGCCCCCGGCGGCCGCCGAACAACAACCAGCCGGCATCGATGGAATCGTGATGAGCAAGACCACGGGCCAACCGCTGCGGCGGTCGCAGGTGGTGCTGAAACCGGTGGAGGCGGGAACCAGTGCGATTTTTCAAATCACTGACGACTCCGGAAAGTTTGCGTTCCCCAAGGTTGCGCCCGGCCACTACTCCATCTCGGTTCAGCGCGACGGTTATCTACCACTGCAAGCCGGCAGCATCGGCTCCTACAAGATGCCCCCGTTCTTTACGGTTCGCCCCGGCGAGACGATTCACTCCTTCGATTTTCGAATGGTCCCCTGGGGCGTCATCGGCGGCAAAATCAAGTTCGACGATGCCGAACCCGCCGTGAACGTCGCGGTGCAGTTGTATCGCGAGTACTATCTGAAGGGCCGGCATGGATGGGCCGTCGCCACCACCACGCGCACCAATGACCGCGGTGAATATCGAGTACATGGGCTGGAACCGGGATCGTATTACGTTGCCGCTCTCTATCAAGCTCCCCTTCGTCCGCCGAATTCAGAGGAACAGCGCCGTACCGATGCGTCCGGCAAACCGGCGGCCGAATTAAGCTACGCCGTCACCTTCTATCCGGAAGTTCAGAAGCTGGCCGACGCGGTTCCGGTCCGCATTTCGCCGGGCCAGGAAGTGACCGGCATGGATATTTTCTTGACGCTGGTGCATACCGTGCGGATCCGCGGCCGCGTCACCAGCGCCTTGAGCGGCCAAGTGGTTCCGGGCCCGAGCATCACACTTCGATGGAACGATGCGGACAATACCGGTTCCGTATCGGCGCCCGTGGAAGTCACCTATGACTCCCACAACAATTTTCAGATCAAGGGCGTCACGCCGGGCCCATATCTCATGGTCGTAACCGGTGTGGACGACGGCAAAGGGCTCAGCGGCCGCACTCCCATCAACGTCGGCGATGCGGATGTAGAGGAGCTTGAGATCGTTATTGGGCCGGAACGCAAATGGCAAGGAACAGTTCAGGTGGAAGGCGACAAGGCTACCAAGCTCCCGGGTTTGGTTGTCGCCTTCGAGCCCCGGCGCGGCACGGCCTTCCCCAGCAGAGCGCCGGTTTCGAAAGAGCGCGATTTCGCGGTGTCGTTCCTGCCGCAGGAAATATATGACTTGGAAGTTCTCAATGCTCCCGAAGACGTCTACCTGAAGTCCGTGCTGGTGGGCAATTCCGAGCGGATGATAATGGGGCTCGAAGCGGAACCGGGCGCCGATCCACCGTCCGCGGTGGTGGTGCTGAGCACGAACGGCGGCCAGGTATTCGGAAAAGCCGTCACCACCGATTCGATGATCGTCGCCAGCGGCGCGTCAGTCCTGCTGATTCCCGATCCACCTTATGGCCGGTCCCAGGCATACCGGTTCGCCTATGCCGACGAGTACGGTAATTTCCTGATTCGCGGAGTCCCGCCGGGAAGGTACGTCGCGCTGGCGTGGCTGGACCAGCCGCCGTGCGAGGTCTACAACCCCGACGATCTGGCGGCTTGCAAGGCGAGCGGCGTCCAG